>DASQXS010000183.1:0-10119 GCA_035639615.1 Gaiellales bacterium
CAGGATCACCCACGCCGGGCCGCGCGGGCCGTCGACCTCGGTCCCCGCCACGACCTCGGGAGGGCCGTCGTACGGCCAGACCCGGACGAGATCGCCGGGGCGGAGGCCGGTTCGCCGGCAGACCGGCGCCGCCGTCACGCAGGATCACCCACGCCGGGCTGCGCGGGCCGTCGACCTCGGTCCCCGCCACGACCTCGGGAGCGCCGTCGTACGGCCAGACCCGGACGAGATCGCCGGGGCGGAGGCCGGTCCGCCGGCACACCGGGGCCGCCGCGGGGTCGGGCCCGCGGGGCGGCGGGGCGCTGGTTCCCGCGCCGGCCGCCGCCTGCACCGGCCAGTCGCGGCCCGCGGTGATCCACTCGGCCACGAGGTCGCGCGCTGCGTTCAATGCCCGGGTGAGGACGTTCGCGGCCTCGCTGCGCGCCTCCGAGTCGGCGTGCAGGTCGGGGTGGGCGCGGGCGACCCGGGCCCGGTAGGCCGCCTGCAGCTGCGCGCCGGAGACCGGCGGCTCGAGGCCGAGGATCCAGAGGGCGCGGGCGCAGTCGCGGGGCGAGGCATGGCGGGCCATACCGGAACGCTAGTCAGGTCCGCTTGCGCCCGAGATCCAGGAAGGGGAGCGGCACGACCTCGGCGCCGACGCGCCCTCGCTCACCCTCCACCGACCACTCCATCCTGAGGCGCGTACCGGGGCGCTCGTGGCGGGCGTCGACCGACGCGAGCGCGACCATCTTCTTGAGCGCGGGCGACCAGCACGTGCTCGTCGCGCGCCCGACCTGGCTCGACCCGGCGAAGAGCGGGACCGGCTCGCGCGAGACGGTGGCATCCACCGCTGGCGGGAGGTCGTGACGTGCGAACTCGGCCTCGATGTCCGCCCAGCTGAGCTCCAGCCCCACCAGCCGCCGCGCCGGGCCGCCGCGCGCCTGCTCGGCGAGGAGCGCGCGCCGGCCCACGAACTGCGGCTTTGCGAAGCTCACCAGCCGCCCGAGCCCGATCTCGAACGGCGAGTACTCGTGGGCCGCGGTCATCGCGCGCATCGAGCTCGTGTAGTCGACCTCGATCAGGATCAGCCCCGCCTCGACGCGGACGACGTCGAGGGCGCGGATCCCGGCGGGCCGGATTCCGTGGGCCTCGCCGGCGGCGAAGAGCGCGTCCCAGACGGTGAGCGCGACGGTCGCGGGCATCCACAGCTCGTAGCCGAGATCGCCGGTGTACCCGGTACGGGTGACGTCGATCTCGACGCCGGCGATCGCGCCGGGGCGGCGGCGGAAGTAGCCGACGTCCGCCCACGACTCGCCGGTCGCGTCCTCCAGGACGGCCCGCGACCGCGGCCCCTGGAGCGCGAGCGCCGCGAGGGTGTCGGTGACGTCCTCGACCTCGACGTCCAGGCCGGCGGAGTTCATCGTGAGCCAGCGGTACTGCGGGTCGGCGGCCGTCCACCGGTAGGTCGTCCCGTCGAGGCGCGCCACCGTCCCGTCGTCGATCACCTTGCCGCGCTCGTCGCACCACGGCGTGTAGGCGACCTGTCCGACGTCGAGCCGGGAGGCATCGCGGGTGACGACGCGGTCGATCAGGCGCACCGCATCCGGGCCGCGCACGATGTACTTGTAGAGCGGCGAGACGTCGAAGACCGCGGCCGCCTCGCGGACGGCGGTGTACTCGATGTCGTGATGGTCGGCGTACGCGGCCGACGCGAGGTAGCCCGCCCACTCGCCCCACGCCAGCTTGGCGTTGCGCTCGGCCGTGCGGGCGTGGAAGGGCGAGCCGGCGGTCATCGCGGCGTCAGGCTACCGCCTATCGGGACGTGGCGGTGCGGTACCGGCGCACGGCGAGGGGCAGGCAAACGGCGATCATGGCGAGGCACCAGGCGAAGGCCGCGGGCACGGCGTGCTCGAGCGGCCACGCGCCCGCCGCCGCGCCGGGCGGCTGGTTCCCGAAGAGCTCCCGGCACGCGGCGGCGACCGCGCTGATCGGGTTCCAGTCGACGATGGTGCGCAGCCAGGCGGGCATGCCGCTGGTCGGCACGAACGTGTTGGCGACGAACGTGAGCGGAAAGACGATCATGAGCCCGAAGGTCTGGGCCGCGTCCGGCGCGCGCACGAGGAGGCCGACGAGCGTCCCCACCCACGTCATCGCATAGCCGAAGAGCGTGAGCAGCGCGAGCCCGGCGAGCGCCGAGGCCAGCGAGGCGTGAATGCGCCAGCCGACGGCCAGCCCGGTGCCCGCCAGGACGGCAAGGGCGACGAGATTTGCGGCCAGGTCGGCAGTGGTGCGGCCGACGAGGACCGCCGAGCGGGCCATCGGCAGGGCGCGGAAGCGGTCGATCACGCCCTTGGCCATGTCGTCCGCCATGCCGAGTGCCGTTGCCATCGATGCGAACGCCATCGTCTGGACGAAGATGCCGCCCATCAGGTACGAGCGGTAGCCCGATCCCGGCACGTGGATCGCGCTCCCGAAGACGTACGAGAAGAGGAGCACGAAGATCAGTGGCTGGGCGGTGACGTCGAGCAACTTCTCCGGGACGTGGCGGACGTGGGTGAGGTTGCGGCGGGCGACGACGAGGCCGTCGGTGACCGCGTAGCGAAGGCGCGTGGCCCAGCCGGCGTCGGCGACGTCAACAGGGCCCGCATTGATCGGGGTGAGTGCGTGCATCAGGCTGCCTCCTCGAGGTGGGTGTCGTGGCCGGTGAGCGTCAGGAAGACGTCGTCCAGCGTCGGACCGCGAAGCGCCACGTCCGCCGTCGCGACGCCGGCATCGTCGAGCGCGCGCACGATCGCCACCAGGTCGACGCCGCCCGCGACCGGCATGGTCACCGTCAGCTGGCCCTCATCGACCGCAGGCGCGCCGGCGCCGAACGGCGCCAGCGCGGCGACGGCCGGCGGCACGTCTGCCTGATCGTGGAGCGTGAGCGCGATTCGCCGGCCGCCGACCTGTGCCTTGAGAGCCGCCGGCGTCCCCGACGCGATAATGCGGCCGCCGTCGACGACGGCCACGGTGTCGGCCAGCCGGTCCGCCTCCTCGAGGTACTGCGTGGTGAGGACGATGGTCGTGCCAGCCTGCACGAGGTCGCGGAGCAGCCCCCACAGGTCGATCCTGCTGCGCGGGTCGAGCCCCGTCGTCGGCTCGTCGAGGAACAGCACGTCCGGCGAGGCGATCAGGCTCACGGCCAGGTCGAGCCGGCGGCGCATGCCGCCCGAGTACGTCTTCACGAGCCTGTCGGCCGGCTCCGCGAGCGCGAACGTGTCGAGCAGGTCGCCGGCGCGGGCGCCGGCGGCGCCGCGCGGCAGGTGCGAGAGCCGCCCCACCATCTCGAGGTTGGCCCGTCCCGTCAGGAGCTCGTCCACGGTCGCCTCCTGGCCGGCGAGCCCGATCCGCGGCCGTACCCTGGCCGGGTCGCGCACGACGTCGAAGCCCGCGACCCGAGCCCTCCCCTCGCTCGGCGCGAGCAGCGTTGTCAGGATGCGCACGGTGGTCGTCTTCCCCGCCCCGTTCGGTCCCAAGAGGCCGAGCACCGCGCCGCGCGGGACGGCCAGGTTGACGCCGCGGAGCACCCAGCGCTCGCCGAACCGCTTCCCGAGGTTCTCCGCCGTCACTGCCATCTCGTCGGTCATCGCTCTCCTTTCGTACGACGTACGGTTACGTACGGCGTACGATACTGGTACGATGTACGGATGTCAAGGCGTCCAAGACGGAGGCACGGCGAAGAGTCACCGGAGACGATCTGGCTGCGGCCGGAGCCGGCCCGGCGGCGGGCACGGCGCCAGATCGACGTCGAGGACATCACGCGAACGGCGCTCTCGATCGCCGACGCGCAGGGGCCCGACGCTGTCTCGATGCGGAACGTCGCCGCCGCTCTGAATGTGGGCACGATGACGCTCTATTCGTACGTGCAGAGCAAGGACGACCTGCTCGACCTGATGCAGGACGCCGTCATGGCCGAGCTCGTCGTGCCGGGCGAGCTGCCGCACGACTGGAGGGCTGCGATGCGCGAGATCGCCGTCCGCAGCCACGCCGCCTTCCTGCGCCACCCGTGGCTCGCCACGAGCGCCGGCCGGCGGCCGAGCGTGGGCCCGAACGCCATGCGCCACATTGAGCAATCGCTGGCCGCGGTCGCCGGCATGGGCCTTGACGACGGGGGGATGCTGGCGGTCATCGCAGCGGTCGACGATTACGTCATCGGTCACGCCTTCCGCCGGGTCACCTTCGAGGCGTCCCGCCGCGAGTTCTATGCCCCCTACATCGAGCGCATGCTGGCCAAGCGGGAGTTTCCCAACCTCGAGCGCCTCTACCGCGGCGGGTTCGGGAACAGGATGACCGACCCGGAGCGGTTCGAGCGCGGACTCGACTGGCTCCTCGAGGGAATCGCCGCGGAGCTCACGCGACGGCGGAGAGGGCGGCGCGGGTAGCATCGCGCCGGCATGGCGGGGCGCTACGACGCGATCATCATCGGCGGCGGCCACAACGGCCTCGTCGCCGCCGCGTACCTCGCCCGCGCGGGGCAGCACGTCGTCGTCCTCGAGCGGCGCGAGGTGCTCGGCGGCGCGGCGGTGACCGAGGAGATCGTGCCCGGCTTCCGCTTCAGCGTGGCGTCCTACGTGGTCTCGCTCCTGCGACCCGAGATCGTGCGGGAGCTCGAGCTCCCCCGGCACGGCCTCGCGATCCTGCCGCTCGACGGCACGTTCACGCCCCTCGACGGCGACTACCTGTGGCGCGTGAACGACCACGGCCGCACGCTGCGCGAGCTGCGCCGCTGGTCGCTCTCGGACGCCGAGGCGTATGAGGACTACAGCCGCCTCATGGTGCATATGGCGCGCTTCATCAAGCCGATACTGTCGGCCGTGCCGCCTGACCAGGGCCGGATCCGGCCGGGCGAGTGGCTCGGGCTCGCGCCGCTCGCACGACGGTTCGCGGAGCTCCCGCGGCGGCTGCGCGACACGTTCATCCAGCTCATGACGATGAGCGCCTCGGATTTCCTCGACCAGTGGTTCGAGACCGATCCGCTGAAGGCGACGATGTCCGCGTCGGGCATCATCGGCACGTTCCAGGGCGTGCGCTCGCCCGGCACGGCCTACGTGCTGCTGCACCACTACATGGGCGAGATCGACGGCGCCTTCCGCGCCTGGGGCATCCCCCGCGGCGGCACCGGCGGCGTGAGCCTGGCGATCGCCGCCGCCGCCCGCGCGCAGGGCGCGGAGGTACGCACCGAGGCGCCGGTGGCCAGGATCGACGTGCGCGACGGGCGGGTCCGCGGCGTCACGCTCGAGTCCGGCGAGGAGCTCGTGGCCGACGCCGTGCTCTCGAGCGCCGATGCCCGGGTCACGTTCCTCGGCCTGCTGGAGGACGGGACGCTCGACCCGGGGTTCGCCGAGGACGTCCGCCGGTTCAAGTTCCGGGGGTCGTCGGGGAAGGTCAACCTGGCGCTCGACGGCCTTCCCGACTTCACGTGCCTTCCCGGCCCAGGCGAGCACCTGCGCGGGGCGATCAGCTTCTCGCCCTCGGTCGCCTACATGGAGCGTGCCTACGACGACGCCAAGTACGGCCGCCCGTCAGAGCGGCCATATATCGACATGATCATCCCCACCCTGGTCGACCCCGCGATGGCGCCGCCGAGCAAGCACGTCATGAGCTGCTTCGTCCAGTACGCGCCCTACCACCTGGCCGGGGACGACGTCTGGGACGACGATCGCCGGGACGCGTTCGGCGACACCGTGATCGACACGATCGCCGAACGGGCGCCGAACATCCGCGACCTCATCGTCGGCCGGCAGGTGCTCTCGCCGCTCGACATCGAGCAGCGGATCGGCCTGACCGAAGGCAACATCTTCCAGGGCGAGCTCTCGCTCGAGCAGCTCTTCTTCAACCGGCCTGTGCCGGGCTGGGCGCGGTACCGCACCCCGGTATGTGGCCTCTGGCTGTGCGGCTCGGCCGCCCATCCCGGCGGCGGGCTGATGGGCGCTCCGGGGCGGATCGCGGCGCTCGAGTACCTGCGGACGCGGAGGCGGCGGTGAGCTACGACGCCGTCGTCGCCGGCGGCGGCCACAACGGCCTCGTCTGCGCCGCCTACCTCGCCCGCGGCGGCCGGCGGGTCGCGCTGCTCGAGCGGCGTGCCCGAACCGGCGGCGTCCTCGACGGCGTCCTCACCACGGTCGGCCGGCTCGATGAGGCGGTCATCGCCGACCTCGCCCTCGACCGCCACGGCCTCGACGTCGTCCGCCCCGAGGTGCGCATGCTGGCGCTGCGCGAGGGAGCAGCCCCGATCGCGTTCTGGGCCGACGCCGGCCGCACCGCGGCCGAGCTCGAGCCCGTATCCGCCGCGGACGCCGGCGCCTACCCGCGCTTCGACGCCCACATCCGGGCGCTGGCGGGCTTCGTCGCCGAGTTGGCGCACGTCACCCCGCCGCGACTCGACCGGGGCGCAGTCCGCGACTGGCAGGCGGGCGTGAGGCTCGCCCGGGCCTACCGGCGACTCGAGCCGCGTACGGCCCGGGAGCTGACCCGGGCGCTGCCGATGGCCGCGGCCGACCTGGTCGGCGAGTGGTTCGAGGCGGACGCCGTCCGCGCCGCCCTGGCGGCGCGCGGCTCCCTCTTCACCGCGATGGGCCCGTGGTCGGCCGGCACGGCGGCCGTCCTCGTGGCCGACGCGGCAGGGAACGACGGCGGGGCCGCCGGCCAGAGCGCGTTCGCCCGCGGCGGCCCGATGGCCCTCGCCCATGCGCTCGAGGCGGCGGCCGCGGCGGCGGGCGTCGAGGTGCGGACGGGCGCGGAGGTCGCGTCGCTCCTCGTCCGCGACGGCCGCGTGGCCGGGGTCTTGCTTGCGTCGGGCGAGGAGGTCGAGGCGCCGGTGGTCGCCTGCGGCGTCGATCCCAAGACCGTGCTTCTGCGCTGGCTCGATCCCGAGGAGGCCGGCCCGCAGCTGCGCTGGCGCGCAGGCAACATCCGCACGCCCGGCGCGACCGCGGTCGTCGAGCTCGAGCTCTCCGCTGAGCCGGAGTTCGCCGGCGTCGACGACCCCGCCCGGCTCGCCGGCCGGATCCTGGTGGCGCGCGGCGTCGACGAGGGCGAGCGCGCCTTCGACCGCTGGAAGTACGGCGAGCTGAGCGAGCGGCCGCTCGTCGAAGCGGTCATGCAGGACGGGACGCTGCGCGCGCTCGTGCAATGGGTGCCGGCGGCCGCCGACCCCGACGCGGTCGGAGACGTCGTGGTGGCCGAGCTCGCCCGGTACGCGCCCGGGCTCGAGGCGCTCGTCGCCGGCCGGCGCGTGCTCACGCCGGCCGCGCTCGAGGCCGAGTTCGGGATGTCCGGCGGTCATCTCTATCACGTCGAGCCCGGGCTCGACCAGTTCTTCGCGTGGCGGCCCGTGCTCGGGCTGGCCCGCTACCGGCTCGCCGTCCCCGGCCTCTACCTGTGCGGTTCCGGCGCGCACCCCGGCGGCGGCATCACCGGCGGCCCGGGGCGAAACGCCGCACGCGCGATCCTGCACGACACCGGCTGAGCGGCATCGAGGCCTGGCACCGCAATTGCGTGCCTGACCCCGCAATTGCGTGCCTGACCCCGGAATTGCGTGCTGCGGCGAGGTGGCGGGCGTTCAGCGCTCGCCGGCCTCCAGGAGCTCCTCCAGGGCGCGGGCGAGCTCGGCCTGGTCGTAGGGCTTCTGCAGGTAGGCCTCGCCGGGGCCGAGGCCCTCGCCGAGCATGTCCTGGGTATATCCGGACGTGAAGAGGACGCGCGTGCCGGGACGGTCGGCGCGGAGGCGGTCGGCCAGCTCCCTCCCGCTCATGCCCGGCATGATGAGATCGGTGATGAGCACATCAAGAGTGTCCGTGTGCACGCCCACCTGCGCCAGTGCCTCGCCGCCGTTCGAGGCGACGAGCACCGTGTAGCCCAGCTGCTCGAGCACGATGTGGACGAGCGTTCGGACCTGCTCGTGGTCCTCGACGAAGAGCACTCTCCCCGCCGCTCGTCGCGGCCTGCCCTGCGCCTCGCGCGGCGCCGGCGCCCGGACGGCCGCGCCGTGCCGCGGCAGGTAGAGCTTGAACGTCGTCCCATGGCCGGGCTCGGAGTAGACCCAGATCGAGCCGCCGCTCTGCTTCACGACTCCGTAGACCGTCGAGAGGCCGAGGCCCGTGCCCTTTCCCGGCTCCTTGGTGGTGAAGAACGGCTCGAAGACCCGCTCCCGCGTCGCCTCGTCCATCCCCTCGCCCGTGTCCGTCACCGCGAGGACGAGGTAGGAGCCCGGGTCGAGCTCGAGCCGCGCCTGGGCCAGGCGTTCGTCGAGATGGACCGCCGACGTCTCGATCGTGAGCCGGCCCCCGCCCGGCATGGCGTCGCGCGCGTTCAGCGCCAGGTTCATGACCACCTGCTTCAGCTGCGCGGGATCCGCCTTGACCGTGCCCAGGCCCTCCGGCAGGCTCGCGCGCAGCTCGACGTCGTCCCCGATCAGCCGGCCGAGCATCGGCACGACGTCCGAGACGACGGCACTCAGGTCGAGCTCCTCGGGGCGGAGCACCTGGCGGCGGCCGAACGCAAGCAGCTGGCCGGTGAGCGCGCTTGCCTGCTCGGCGGCACGCCGGATCTCGCGCGCGCTCCGCCGCGCCAGCTCGTCGTCCAGCCGCTCGAGCAGAAGGTCGGCATGGCCCGAGATCACGAGGGCGACGTTGTTGAAGTCATGCGCCACGCCTCCGGCGAGCCGGCCGATCGCCTCCATCTTCTGCGCCTGCAGCAGCTGCTGCTCGAGCGCCCGCCGCTCGGTGACATCGACCGCCAGTACCACCTCCGCCCGCCGGCCGGCGAAATCGATGGTGTGCGAGTTGATCTCGACCTCGAACACCGAGCCGTCCTTCTTGCGATGGTGCCACGGGCCGGAGTGCGTGAACCCGCGGGTGATGCGCTGCACGGCCGTCATGAGGGCGGGAAGGTCCTCCGGGGGCCGGATGTCGGCGATCGTCATCTCGAGCAGCTCGGCGCGGTCGTAGCCGTAGTGGCGGACGGTCGCCTCGTTCACGGCGAGAAACCGAAGCGTCTCGAGGTCGTACACCCAGATCGGGTTGGGATGCGCCTCGAAGAGCGCGCGGTACTGCTCCTCGGACCGGCGCAACATGCGCTCCGCCTCGCGCCGCTCCATGAACTGGCCGACCTGCAGCCCCACGGCCTCCATCATCGAGAGCAGGTCCGCGCCCGGCTCGCGCTGCCGCTGCAGGACGAGCTGAAACGCCGCGAGAACGCGGGCGCCGGCGACCACCGGGAACGCACAGGCATCTCCGACCCAGGCGGCGCGGCCGGTCTCGAGCACGCGGCCGGGGAGCCCCTCACCGCGCCCGAGCCTGGCGTCGGCAGCCGTGGCTGCGGGCCGGCTCGGCGAACGACGAGCGCCACGTCGACGCCAGCCGAAGGGTCGCGCCGTCATCGTCCACCCGCCACAGCTCTCCCTGCGGCGATCCGAGGCAGTCGCACAGAGCCTCGATCACGGCCGGGGCCGCGGCCTCGAGGCTGGAGGCGTCCGCCAGGGCCGTGGTCACCGAGTATTGGGCCATGAGCCGCCGCTCGGCCAGCTTCTGCTCGGTGACGTCGAGCATGACCCCACGCAGGCCCTCGCCGTCGCCGGGTTGCCGGTTGAACGGCGTTGTGAAGCCACACCACGCGGCCGTCCGCCGTGACGACGCGGTACTCGACGTGGCGGCGCTCGGCAGAGACGATCGCCTCGTCGAAGGCGGCGAGTGCGTCGCCGCGGTCCTCCGGGTAGATCAGTGCGGCGGCGAAGTCGGGCGCGGCAGTCCACACGCCGGGGGCGTGGCCCGTGAGCTCGGCCGCCGCGCCCGTGACCGCTGTGAACACCCGCGCGACCGGGTCGGCCTCCCACACGATGGCCTCGAGGTCGGCGAAGGCGCGCCCACCGCTCCTAGGCATGCCCGGGGTGATCCCTCTCGTCCGTCATCCGGTCGTCACTGCCCGTACCAGAAGATGCCGCTGCCCGATTGCGGGCCCGCCCGGATGCTAGCCTCCCGACCCGCTGTGACGCCAGACCGGATCGTGCTCTGGAATGCCCGCCTCGTCGATGGGCGCGGCGGTGATGCCGAGACGGCCGCCATCACTGTCGCAGCCGGGCGGGTCGAGGCGGTATCGGCC
>DASQXS010000184.1:0-7943 GCA_035639615.1 Gaiellales bacterium
GTCTGACCGGCCCGAGGGGTTTCCTGGAACGCGGTCCCCTGCGGCGCGTCGCTCGGCTGGTTCTGACACTGGGCGGTGAGCGTCCGCTTCTTGAGCGTCGCGGTGGCCTCGTCACAGGTCTGGCCGGCGACGCCTGGGACGACGACGTTACCGGTCGCGACGTGAAGGCGAATTACGGTTCCGGGCGGCTCCTGGTTTCCAGCCGGAGGGTCGGTCCCGACCACGAGCCCATCGCCGAATTTCGGCGAGTTCACGTGGGTGACAGTCTGATCGACGGTGAACCCCTTCGCCTGGAGGATCCCCTGCGCGGCGAGGATCGTCTTTCCTGCGACGTCCGGCACCGCGACCGCATTCGGCCCCTTGCCGATGAACACGGTGACCGTCGAGTTCTTGTCGACGCTCGACCCCGCGGGCGGGTCGCTACCAACGACGCGGCCCTTCTGCGCCAGCGAAGACTCTCTGTCCTTGCATTGCGCCTTGAGATGGGCCTGCTGGAGCTCTGAGGTCGCACTCTGACAATCGCCATTCAAGGTAGGGACGGTCACGCCGCTCCCGCTCAGCTGCTGATAGACGACGTACCCCACGACCGCGCTCGCGATCAGAAGCGCGATGACGAGCAGCCACGGCAGGATGCTCCGCTGCGGCCCGACGGGCGACGGCGGCGGCCGGCGGTCCGAGGGCCGCTCCGACGGGAGCACCGTGGTCGGCGTACCGGCATAGCGGCCGATCACCTCGGTCGCGCCTGCCCCGCCGCCCACGGCGGCCGCGCCGACGCCGGCCATCACCCGCGTAGCCTGCTGGGTGTCGTTCGAGACCGCGCCGCCGCGGCTCACGCGGCGGAGCTCGTCGCTCATCTCCCGCGCCGAGCGGTGGCGCAGCGCCGGATCCTTGGCCAGCGCGCGCATCACCACCTGCTCCAGCTCCTCGGACACGAGCCGGTTGCGCTTGCGGATCGACGGCGGTGCGTCCGAGACCTGCTTCATCGCGATCTCGACGGCCGACTCGCCGGTGAACGGGAGCTCGCCGGTCAGCATCTCGTAGAGGACGATCCCCATCGAGTAGAGGTCGGACTGGGCGCCCACGTCGAGGCCGCGCGCCTGCTCGGGCGAGAGGTACTGCGCGGTGCCGACGATCGAGCCGACCTCGGTCATCTGCTGCGTGTTCGCCGCCCGGGCGATGCCGAAGTCCGTCACCTTGAGCCGGCCCTCGTCGGTCAGCACCATGTTGTGCGGCTTCACGTCCCGGTGGATGACGCCCTGGCGGTGCGCGAACTCGAGCGCGTCCAGCGCCTGCCCGGCCCAGTTCACCGCCTCCGCCTCCGGCAGCGGCGCCCGCCGGCTGATCTCGTCCTTGAGCGTCGGCCCGGTCAGGTACTCCATCGCGATGTACGACGTCCCGGCCGCCTGGCCGCGGTCGTAGATCGAGACGATGTTGGGGTGGCCGAGCCCGGCCGCCGCCGAGGCCTCGCGGCGGAACCGCTCCAGGAACCCCTCGTCCTGGGCGTAGCGCTCGGCCAGGATCTTGATCGCCACCCGCCGGCCGAGCGACTCGTCCCGGGCCAGGAAGACGTCCGCCATCCCCCCAGAGCCGAGCCGCTTCTCGATCAAGTAGCGGTTGTCGAACAGCTCGCCGATGAATGAATCCATCGCCACCGCCGCCTACTTTGCCACGCCCGGGCCGAGATACGCCTCGATCACCGAGGCCGCGATGGGCGCTGCGATCTGGCCGCCGAACTCGGGCGTGTGCTCGACGACGACCGCCACGGCGACCTTCGGATCGATCACGGGGGCGAACGCGATGAACCAGGCGGTGTTGACTCCCGTGACGCCGGTCTCGGCAGTCCCGGTCTTTCCGGCCACGGTGAGGCCGTTCAGCTTGGCCGCCGTGCCCGTGCCCTCGTCGACCACGTTCTGCATCATCAGGGCGAGCTCGTGGGCGGTCTGCGGCGACATCACCCGCTCCAGCGGCTGCGGGTGCTGGGTATAGACCGTGCCGCCGCCCGGACGCAGCACCCGGTCCACGAGCGTGGGCTGCATCCGCTCGCCGCCGTTTCCGATCGTCGCCGCTACCTCGGCCATCTGAAGTGGCGTCACCTGCAGCCGCTCCTGTCCGATCGCCACCCGGGCCACGTCGATCGGCGCCGAGGTCGAGAGCAGACGGCCGTTGTGGTAGAGGCCCGACGGGCTCATCTCGTCGGAGGGGTAGGTGAGGGGCGGGTCGGTGAAGAAGCCGAACCGGGCCATGTAGTCCTCGAGCCGCCGCTGCCCCAGCTTCTCGCCCACCTGGGCGAACACGGTGTTCACCGAGAACGTGAGCGCCTCGGTGAGGCTGATCGTGCCGAAGCTCTCGGTGCCGGCGTTGCAGAGAGGCAGCCCCTGGACGGTGATGCAATGGCCCATCGCGTTGATGGTCGACTCGGGCGTGTAGAGGTGGGAGTCGAGCGCGGCCGTCGCGGTGACCGTCTTGAACGTCGAGCCGGGCGCGTAGAGCCCCTGCGTGGCCCGGTTGAGCAGCGGCGCGCCTGGGGTCTGCGAGAGGTGGGCGAAGTTGCGCCCGACCGCGGCGGGGTCGAAGCTGGGCGAGGAGTACATCGCCACCACCCGGCCCGTGCTCGGCACCATCGCCACGACCGCTCCGGAGAGCCCCTGCATGCCCGAGGCGGCCGCCTTCTGCGCGGGGACGGAGAGGCTGGTCACGAGGTCGTCGCCGGTCACCGTCTCGCCGCGAAGCTCGGAGCCGATGTTCGAGATGACGGTCGCCAGGTCGGCGTTCGAGGCCGTCAGGTAGTCGTTCTCGGCCAGCTCGAGCGCGGTGCGGCCGTTCCCGACCGTGTTGTAGCCGACGGCGTGGGCGAAAAGCGGGCCGAACGGGTAGCGGCGCAGGTAGAGCGTGAGCCCGTTCTCGCGCTTGGAGTGGTTCTCGGCGAGCACCGTCTTGCCGTTCGCGGCGTACACCAGGCCGCGCTTGATCTGAAGCTGGCGGTAGACGAGCCGGGCGTTGTCCTTCCGGGTGGCGAGCGAGTCGGCGGCCCAGATCTGCCAGTACGCCGTGAACGTGATCAGGACGGCGAAGCCGGCGGCGAAGAGCCGAAAGAGGGTGGCGATCTGGCGGTTCATGCCCTCACCGCCGCCTTGTTGGACACCATGAGGAGCAGGGCCAGCATCAGGAAGTTCGAGACGATCGAGGAGCCCCCGTAGCTCACGAACGGGAGCGTGATCCCGGTGAGCGGGATGAGCCGGGTGATGCCGCCGACGATCAGGAAGGCCTGGAGGCCGAACGCGAACGTGAGCCCGCAGGCCAGGAGCTTCGAGAAGCCGTCGTCGGCGACCGACGCGATCTTGAAGCCGCGGTAGCAGAAGAGCAGATAGATGAGGAGCAGGCCGGCGGCGCCGGCGAGCCCGGTCTCGTCGGCCCAGGCGGCGTAGATGCCATCGGTCTGGACGGCGGGGATGATCGTCTGGCCGTGGCCAATGACCTGCAGGCTGCGGCCCAGGCCGGTGCCGAAGACGCCCCCGTCGGCGATCGCCTCGATCGACTGGATGATCTGGTAGCCGGTCGTGTGCGGGTGCTGCCACGGGTCGATCCAGATCTGGAATCGCTCCTGTACGTGGGCGACGGCGTGGTAGACGGCCCACGACCCGGCGGCGAAGATGCCGAGGCCGAGGACGGTGTAGAGGTGGCGGCCGGTGGCGACGTAGATCATTGCCAGGTAGATCCCGAAGAGCAGGAGGGCCGAGCCGAGGTCGTTCATGACGGCGAGGACGCCCAGCGAGACGGCGGCCATGAGCACGAGCGGCCCGAGGTGGCGGGCGGCGGGGATGGCGACTCCCAGCACGCGCCGCTGCGCGTAGGTGAGCACCTCCCGCTTCTCGCGCAGGTACCCGGCCAGGAAGACGACCAGGAGCAGCTTCGCGAACTCGCCGGGCTGCACCTGGACGCCGCCGATGCGCAGCCACAGCTTGGCGCCGTTGACGGTCGTTCCGACGACCATCGTGACGACGAGCAGTCCGACGGCGGTCGTCGCCAGGAGGTACTTGTAGCCCTCGAGCCGGCGGTGGTCGCGGAGCACGAAGACGCAGGCCAGGAAGCCCAGAAGCCCGATCACGACCCAGAGCGACTGGTCGCGGGCCAGGGTCGGGCTGAGGCGGTAGATCTCGGTGAGGCCGAGTGCGCAGAGGAGCGCCGCGAGCGGCAGGAGCCACGGGTCGGACCGGGGCAGGCCCGCACGGACGCCGACGTGCGCCAGCGCGAAGACGGCCATGAAGATGCCGGCGTAGGTGAGCGAGGCACTCGAGATCTCGTGCTGCCGGGCCGTGTAGACCGACGCGAACCCCACCGCGGTCAGGAGGCCCACCCAGCCCAGGTTCCAGAGCTCGCGGAACCGGGCCGACCTCATGGGCTCGCCACCTCGTATGGACGGAGCACGCGATGGGCGTCGGCGTCCGAGCGCAGGGTGTGGTCGAAGAGCTTCCGGCGCGCTTCGGGCGTCAGCGTCACGTAGCTCACGCGCGACTCGTAGACAACGTGGTACAGGTGGACGCCGAACGGCAGGTCGACCGGGACGCCCTGGTAGATGGCGACCCGCCCCGTCGAGGTGTCGGCGCCGATGAAGTGGCTCGCTCGCAGGCCCAACGCCGCCCCGGCCGCCGCCAGCAGGGCGAGCACGACGACCCCCACGACCAGTATGGCGCGCCGGGCCCTGCTCGCGCCCCTGCCGCGGTCGCCGTCCTCGCCGTCTTCCTCGGCCAGATCGGAGGGCAGCACGTACCGGGCGGTCCCACCCTGTGTCACGTCTTCGGCCGGCTCCTCGACCACCTCGTCGAGGCGAACGACCACCGCCGTCACGTTGTCCTCACCGCCGCCGCGGAGCGCTGCGCGCACAAGGTCGCGGGCGACGTCGGCCGCGGGCCGGTCCGAGGCGACGAGGCCGGCGATGTCCGACTCCGACACCATGGTGTTCAGGCCGTCGGTGCAGAGCAGGAGGACGTCTCCTGCCTGAGCGCGGATCGAGAACGTGTCGACGTCGATGTCGTCCTCACGGCCCAGGGCGCGCGTGATCACGCTGCGCTGCGGGTGCTGCTCGGCCTGGGCCTCGGAGAGCTCACCCTTTCGCACGAGCTCCTGGACGAGCGAGTGATCCTCGGAGAGGAGCTGCAGTGTGCCGTCCCGCAGCAGGTAGGCGCGGCTGTCGCCGACGTGGGCGAAGGCGATCGTGCCGTCCTCGGCGACAAGGGCGGCGGTGACGGTGGTGCCCATGCCGGCCGCCTCGAGGTCAGTGCGCGAGCGCTCGAAGATGCGCGCGTTCGCCCGCTGGATCGTCGTCCGCAGCGCCTCCTCGCCCTGGTGGCGGATCAGGTCGAGCTCCGCGAACGCCTCGGCGCACATACGTGAGGCGAGCTCGCCGGCGCGTGCGCCGCCGACGCCGTCGGCGACCATGAAGAGCGGGGAGCGCAGGAGGAACGAGTCCTCGTTCGACCGGCGGACGTTGCCGGTCTGGGTGACGCCGGCCGAGTCGGCGACCCCGACGCTCATCGTCCCGCCTGGTACTCGAGCTGCGTCTGGCCGATCGTGACCACGTCGCCTGGCCGCAGCCGGCGTGCGCCGGTCACCCGGTCGCCGTTCACGAAGGTGCCGTTCGTGGAGCGCAGGTCCTCGACCACGTCCCCCTCCTGCCCTCGGGCGAACCGGGCATGGCGAGCCGAAGCATACCCATCGGCTCCAAGCGGGATGTCGAGCGCCTCCTCCCGGCCGGCGAGCAGGTCGCGGCCGATGTCGATGGCGGTGCCGGGCGGCAGCTCCGGGCTCCGCATGACGAGAAGCCGGCCGGTCGGCCGCACCGGCGCGGCGTTTGCGACCGGCTTCACCGGCGTCAGGATCATGCTCTCCTGCCCGACGGCGATGTCACGCGAGGCGACGCGGATCACGCGCCACACGAACAGGTAGAGCAGGACGACGAACGCGACCTTGAGGAGAAGCAGGAGCTGCTCAACCAATGCGGCGCTCGAACGTGATCCGGGTCGTCCCCACCCCGATCACGTCGCCGTTCATGAGCGACGTCTCCGTAACCCGCTGGCCGTTCACCTCGGTGCCGTTCGTGGAGCCGAGGTCCACGAGCGAGTAGCCCTCGCCGAGCCGGCGGATCTCGGCGTGCCGGCGGGAGACGTTCGGGTCGGCGAGGACGACGTCGCAGTCGCTCGACCGGCCGATGACGGTGACCGGGCCGTCGACGTCGTGGCCGCCGCCCTCCCAGGCGAGCACGGCCCGCTCGCGCGGCTTGGGCTCCGGCTCTGGTTCCGGCGCGTACACCATCGTCGCGCCGGCGGGGATGTCGACGGGCGGTGCGGCCTCGACGGGCGGGGCCGCCAAGTCGACCGGCGGCGCCCGCTCCACCCGGGGTGGGGGCGGCGGCTCGGGCGCCCCCTCGACGGCGTCCTCGGCGGTGTCGACGGCGATCCCGAACATCCCGACGTGCAGATCTTCCTCGGTCTCGAGGGTGACGACCGGACGCGTGGCCGTGGTGTAGCCCTCGCGCCGGGCGTGCTCGACCAGGTACTCGGCGAGCTCGTGGCGCATCTGCTCCTCGTACGCGGCGAACTGCTCCCGGTCGGCGGGGTTCAGGTAGATCGTGTAGAGGTTGGGGACGTAGACGCGGTGGATCGAGATGGTGCGGTGATCGTCCATCTCCTTGGCCAGCTTGCGGGCCAGCTCCACGGGCTGAACGGAGGAGCGGAAGGTGCGCCCGAAGGCACCTTCGACGATCCCCCCGATCCTGCGTTCGATGTTGCGGAACACGCTCACGGTCTGTTGGGAGCTCGGGTGCGGGGTCGTTTCTAGCGTGCGTGAAGCGGCCGCTCGAGTCGTGGGCCGGCGAGCGCCCAGGCGACGGGCAGTATAGCCACGAGCGTGGCCGCGACCGCCGCTCCAGGGGCGGCGCCGGGGCGGTTTCCGAGCACGTGCGGCGCGCCGGCGACGGCCAGCCCGAAGGCGATTCCCCAGAGGACGAGCGCCTGCGTGCGGCGGCCGTGCTCGAGCCGCCACGCGGCCGGGAGGATGACTGCCGCCACCACCATGGCCGCTCCGATCGCGGCGACGGCGGGCGCACGGGCGACGGCATCGGCGTAGGCGGCGGGGCTGGTCGCCGCCGGAAGCACACGCGCGGCGTGGTGCGGCAGCCATCCGCCGGCGACGGCGCCGACGACCGCACCGGCGGCCGCTTCCGCCGCACGGCGCCTGGCGGTGGGTGCGGTCGCGGCGACGAGGACGAACGCGGGGCCGAGGCCGAGCAGGCCGAGTGGGACGGCCGCGAGCGGCGCCAGGAAGCGCGGCGCCTGCCACTCCCGGCCGCCGCGGACCCAGGCGGCCCACAGGCCGAGCCAGACCAGTCCGGCAGCCTCGGCGAAGTTCCAGAACGCGGGCACGCAGAGGGCGCCGCCCACCATCGCCGCCGCGGTCGGGCGCCGGTACGCCAGGCACCCGACGAGCGTCGCCAACGGAAGCGTCCATGACGCGGGATAGACAGGGAACGCCACCAGCGTCCAGAGGAAGGCGAGCCCGGCGAGCGCCGCCATGGCCGGCCGCAGCGCCCACTCCAGGCGGGGTCCGGCCACTTGGCCGTCGCGACGAATGCCAATTGGCACACGCGGCCGGAGCCGGTCGTCGTCGGCCGGTACGTCGCCGGCGAGCCCGCGCAGCAGGAGGTCCGAGAGCTCGCGCGCGTCAGGCCGGCGGCGGGCGTCTTGCTGGAGGGCGCGGTCGACGGCGCGGGCGACTCCCATGGGCACGTCGGGCCGGGCGTCGGCGACCGCTGGGGCGCCGGCGTTCAGCTTCTCGATCAGCTCGGCGAGCGACCGGGCCTTGTACGGGTTCCGGCCGGTCATGTGGACGTAGAGGGTGAGCGCCGCCGCCCACACGTCGCTGGCGCCGGTCGCGCGCTCGCCGGCGGC
>DASQXS010000185.1:0-5660 GCA_035639615.1 Gaiellales bacterium
GCTCCGCGACGACCCCGACCTGCACGCGCTCCTGGCCGAGGTGGAGGCGCGCCGGGTCGATCCGCTCACCGCGACGCGGACGATCGCCGACCGCGTCTTCCGGGAGGAGCAGGACGGATGAGGGCCCGCGAGCTGACCTCCGACGACCGGGCCTGGGTGCGCGGCATCCTCCGCGAGCGCTGGGGCGCGCCGGTGGTCGTGAGCCGCGGCGTCGTGCACGAGCCCGAGACGCTGCCCGGCTTCGTGGCCGAGGACGACGGCGAAGCGGTGGGCCTCGTCACCTACCGGATCGCCGGCCGCGAGTGCGAGATCGTGACCATCGACGCGCTCGTCGAGGAGCACGGCGTCGGCACGATCCTGCTCGACGCCGTCACCGATGCGGCCCGGGCGGCGCGCTGCCGGAGGCTGTGGCTCATCACGACGAACGACAACCTGCGCGCGCTTCGCTTCTACCAGCGGCGCGGGTTCTTCCTCGTGGCCGTCCACCGCGACGCCGCCACCCGGTCGCGGGAGATCAAGCCGACGATTCCGGAGGTGGGGGAGTACGGCATCCCGATCCGGGACGAGCTCGAGCTCGAGCTGCCGCTTTAACGTGGGGGAACCCATGGTTCCCCCACGAGCCCCTCCTTCCGGGGGTAACGGACGGCTGTCGCGCTCCGGCGAGAGCGCGGTCTCGCCTCCGCCACCGAGCCTCGGGCTCCGCCGTAGAAGGAATCGCGTCACACGCAACACGACTTCCCGCCCCAAGAAGGTTTCGCGTCATTGCAGGTACCAGCCGTGGCGTGGGCGAGGAAGCTCGCCCACCCGCCGCCGCCACGGCCGGCCCAGCCGCTCGGCCACCTCGGCCAGGCGGCGCAGGAGCGGGCGGCACTCCCGGTCGAGGATCTCGGCCGACTCAGCCGCGTCCTCGACGAGCGCCGCGTCGAAGAGCGTGCGGCCGACGATGAAGCCGCTCGCGCCGGCACGGCAGGCCTCCTCGACCTGCGCCTCCACGGCTTCGGCCGATGCGCCGCCGCCGAGGAGCACCCATGGGATGGCCGTGCCGCACGCTTCGTCCAGCTCGCGGCAGGCGTCGGCGGAGCCCGGATGCTGCACCTTGAGCACGTCCGGCTCGAGCGCCGCCAGCCGCTCGGCGCCCGCGACGACCAGCCGGGCGAACTCGTGCCCGCCCGCCGCCTCCTCGCCGTCGCGGCGGTAGACGATCGGCTCGAGGATGAGCGCGAGGCCGGCCGCGCGGCAGTCCGCGACGGCGGCCCGCACAACCGCCTCCTGCCGTTCCGCCTGGGAGGGGACGTCCACCCGGTACGGCAGGAGGAGCTTCGCCGCCGCCGCCCCCAGCCGGCGCGCCTTGGCGGCCGACCAGCCCTCCAGGAGAGCGGTCACCTCGAGCCGGCTGACGTCGCCGTAGCCCATCGCCTCGAGCGGTACGGCGAAGCCGGTCGAGCCGGGGAGGACGCCCGCGGCGACGGCCTGCGCAGCCGCGTACTCGGCGTCGAGGAGGACGAGCGAGGCCTCCGGCGCGAGCGCGCCGGCGATGCGCAGCTTGAGGTCGGTGACGCCGGCGTCGTCGAGCTCGAGGCCGCGCCGGGAGAGCGCCGCCCGCAGCGAGTCGCGGTGGTCGATCGCGGCACCGGCAATGACGCCGCCAGCCGTCGCGATCTGGTCGAGCGCCCGCGCCCGCTGCGGCGAGCGGAGATAGCTCACGCCGCCGGCGCCCCGATGGCACGCGCCGCGATCGCGGCCAGAACGCGCGCGTCCCGGGCCGCCTCCTCGACGGTGTTCCGCGCCGGCGCCCCGGCGGCCGCGCTCGCCCAGAACCCCTCCAGCTCGCGCACGAACGCCTCCTCGTACCCGGCGGCGACGTGCAGCGTCTCGAGCCGGCGCCCCTGCGAGCGGCGGACGACGAGGCTCGTCTGGTGGTGGTTCAGGTACGGGGACGGGAACTCGAGCTCGATGACGAGGTCGTCGAAATGGAGCGTGTACCGCTCCCGGTACCACGCGATGCCCGGCACGTGGACGTGGGCCAGGTGCCAGAGCGCCCGCCCGTCGAGCAGGGAGACGGTGCCGGCGCCGCCCTCCCCGCCTGCCCAGATATGCCCGGCCACGACCGGCCCCTCCGGGATCCCCATCCCGTCGAGCATCCCGTGGACGGCGTTCACGACGTGGACGGCGCCCGACATGAGCGGGTCGCTGTAACCGCGCAGGTCGTCGCCGTCGACCGCGGCGCCGAGCGCCTCGGCCGCCTGTGCCCGCAGGCGGGCGTGCGTCTCCTCGACAAGCTCGGCCGGCACGTCCTCGCCCCGGACGAGCGGCCGGTGGCCGACGAACGGCCACGAGTCGGGGTCGCTCACCTCCACCGAGATGTAGCGGAGGCCGCGGCCGCCGGCCGGGAGCAGCTCGAGCGCCGCCTCGTAGTTAGGGTCGAAGCGCTTCATGTATCCCACCTGGACGACGCGGCCGGCGCGGTCACGGCGGGCGGCGATCTCGGCGGCGTCGCGCTCGGTGAAGCAGAGCGGCTTCTCGCAGAAGACGTGCAGGCCGGCGTCCAGCCCGGCAAGGACGGCCTCGACATGGAGCGCGTCCGGCACCGCCACGACGAGGGCGTCCAGCGACTCGGCGAGGAGCCCGTCCAGCCCGTCGTGGGTGCGGACGCTGTGACGGTCCTCGACGGCGGCGCGGATCGTCTCCGACGGCTCGGCCACCGCGACGAGCTCGAAGAGCTCCGGCAGGGCGAGCAGGTTGGGGATGTGCTCGACCTGGGCGATGAGGCCGGCGCCGACGACGCCGACGCGCAGCCGGCGGCGGCCGTCACCCATGCCGTCGCCCTCGGCCGATCAGCGGCCGCTCGCGTTCGCGTGCGCGCTCGTACGCCCGCCGCGCCTCCTGCACCGGCGCCATCGTCGACACCTCGGCCACGGGGACGTCCCACCACGACTCATAACTCGGCACGCCGAGGGCCGGGTCGCAGCGGATTACGATCACGGTCGTCCGGTCGGAGGCGCGGGCCTCGGCCAGCGCCGCCTGGAGCTCGGGGATCGTCGCGGCGCCAACGGCGTGGGCGCCGAGGCTGCGGGCGTTTGCGACCAGGTCGAGCTCGATCTCCTCGCCCGAGAGCCCTCCATCCTCCCCGCGGCGGCGGTACGCCGTCCCGAAGCCGCCCGAGCCGAGCGAGCGCGAGAGCGACCCGATGGAGGCGAAGCCGCGGTTGTCGATGAGGACGACCGTCAGCCGCACCCCCTCCTGGAGCGCGGTCACGATCTCGGAGGGCATCATCAGCCACGATCCGTCGCCGACCATGACGAAGACCTCGCGGCCCGGATCGGCCAGCTTGACGCCGAGCCCGCCCGCGATCTCGTAGCCCATGCACGAGTAGCCGTACTCGAGGTGATAGCCCTTGGGGTCGCGGGTGCGCCACAGCTTGTGGAGGTCGCCGGGCAGGCTCCCCGCCGCGCAGACGACGACGTCGGCCGGCGCCGCCGCCGCGTTGACGGCGCCGATCACCTCGCTCTGGCTCGGGAGCGGGTCCGCGGCCCGGGTGTACAGCCGCTCGACCTCGGCGTCCCACTCCCGGTTGAGCTCGGCGACGCGATCGGCGTAGGCCGCCTCGACGCGGTGCCCCCGGAGCGCCGCGAGGAGGCCCTCGAGGGTCGCCCGGGCGTCGCCCACCAGCGCGAGGCCGGCGTGCTTGTGTGCGTCGAAGGCTGCGACGTTCACGTTCACGAAGCGGACGTCGGGGTGCTGGAAGGCGGTGCGCGACGCGGTGGTGAAGTCCGACCAGCGCGTGCCGAGGCCGATCACGACGTCGGCGTCGCGGGCGACCACGTTGGCGCCCGGCGTGCCGGTCACGCCGATCGCACCGAGGGCGGCGGGGTGGTCGTAGGGGAGCGCGCCCTTCCCGGCCTGGGTCTCGGCCACCGGGATCCCGGTCGCGTCGACGAGGGCGCGCAGCGCGGCGGTCGCATCGGAGTAGAGGACGCCGCCCCCGGCCACGATCAGGGGCCGCCGCGCGGCGGCGATCAGATCGGCGGCGTCGGCCAGGCCGCGCTCGTCGGGAAGTGGTCGGGGGATCCGCCAGACTCTCGGCTCGAAGAGCTCGTCGGGGAAGTCCCAGGCCTCGGCCTGCACGTCCTGCGGGAGGGCGAGCGTGACGGCCCCGGTCTCGGCAGGATCGGTGAGGACGCGCATCGCGCCCAGGAGTGCGGCCTGGAGCTGCTCCGGGCGCGTGACCCGGTCCCAGAACCGCGAGACCGGCCGCAGGGCGTCGTTCACCGAGACGTCGGCTGACCACGGCACCTCGAGCTGCTGCAGCACGGGCTCCGCCGGGCGGGTGGCGAAGACGTCCCCCGGGAGGAGCAGCACCGGCAGGCGGTTGATCGTCGCCGCGGCCGCGCCGGTCACCATGTTCGTCGCGCCGGGGCCGATGGACGAGGTGCACGCGAAGGCGGCGAGTCGGTTTCGCATCTTGGCGAAGGCGGCGGCGGTGTGCACCATCGCCTGCTCGTTCCGTGCCAGCACGTACCGCAGCTCGGGATGCTCCTGGAGCGCCTGCCCGACCCCGGCGACGTTGCCGTGGCCGGAAGATGCCGAGCACGCCGGCGAAGAACGGCGACTCCACGCCGTCGCGCTCCACCCGCTGGGCGGCCAGGAACGCGACCAGCGCCTGCGCCGTCGTCACCCGCCGGCTCACTTCACGGCTCCCAGGGTGAGTCCGCGGACGAAGTGGCGCTGCACGACGAGCGCGAACACCACGATCGGGAGCGCCCCGATCACCCCGGCCGCGGCCATCGGTCCGAACTCGATCTGGATCTTGCCGATGAGGGTCGAGACGCCGACGGGGATCGTCTGCGCCTGCGGCGTCGAGGTGAGCGAGAGCGCGATCAGGAAGTCGTTATAGGTCGTGATCACGCTGAAGATGGCGGTCGCGGCCAGGCCCGGCGCGGCGAGCGGAATGACGACCCGCCAGAGCGCGGAGAGGCGGGAGTCGCCGTCGACCATCGCCGCCTCCTCGATGTCGCGCGGGATCTCGGCCAGGAAGCTCTGCATCATCCAGATCACGAAGCTCGTGTTCAGGCCGGAGTAGATCAGGATCAGGCCGAGGCGTGTGTTCAGAAGGCCCCAGCGCGCCAGCGTGATGTAGAGCGGGATGACGAGCAGGATGCCCGGAATCATGCGCACGAGGAGGGCCACCACCAGGGCGGACTGGTTCAGGCCGAGCCGAAGCCGGAACCGGGCCAGCGAGTACGCCGCGAGCGTCCCGAGCGTCAGGCTCGCCGCGACCGACACGGCCACGATGACGATGCTGTTCACCAGGTAGGAGCCGAAGTGGTACGTGTTGAAGAGGCGCGAGTAGTTGTCGCCGGTGGGGTGGTGCGGGTAGAGCGTGACGCCGCCGAAGATGTCGACCGGGTGCTTGAACGACGTATCCACCATCCACCCGAACGGGAAGAGGACGACGACGAGGACGATCGCGAGCGCCGTGTAGAGGCCGGCGCGCGGGAGCTGGGCCCTCACTGCGCCGCCCTTCGCATCATCCGCACCGCGAAGACCATGAGCACCATCACCATGGCGAGAAGCGCGATCAGCATCGCCGCCGCCTGACCGTACTGTGTGAACAGGAACGCCGTGTTGTACGCGTGGATGGAGATCAGCCGCGTCGCCGT
>DASQXS010000186.1:0-20634 GCA_035639615.1 Gaiellales bacterium
TCACAGCGCCCCACCGGCCGCCGCAGGCGCGGTCGGATCCTCGCCCTCGCCGATCGACTCGCGCGCCAGGTACTCCTCGGCGAGGAGCGGGTTCTCGCGAGCGCGCTCGACGACCCGGAGGAGGTCAGACATCGACGAGACCTCCTCGACCTGCTCCTTGATGAACCAGTGCATGAACTGCTCGCCGGCGTAGTCGCCCAGCTCACGGGCGAGCGCGGCGAGCGCGTTGATCTGGTCGGTAACGCGCCGCTCCTGCTCGAGCGCAAGCGCGACCGGCGCCACGCTGTCCGCGAACTCGGTCTGGGGCGCATCCACGCCTGGGATCACCACGCTCTCGCCCGCATCGAGCAGGTACTGCACCATCATCATCGCGTGGTTTCGCTCCTCGAGCGACTGGCGGTAGAAGTGCGCCGCCAGCCGGGGCAGCGTCTCGCCGTCGTAGTAGACGGCTACGGCGGCGTACTGCTGCGACGCCCCGAACTCGTAGGCGATCTGCTCGTTCAGGGCATTCACGAAGCGGTCGTCGGGCATGGGATCTCCTTGGGAGCCGGCGGGGGTAACCTACTGCGCGCGATGACGACGGTGTGCGCGATCCACGTGTCCCCGATCAAGTCGCTGCGCCTCGCGGCGGTCGACGAGGCGGAGATCGGGATGGCCGGGATCGCCGCCGACCGCCGGTTCGTCCTTGTCGACAATCGCGGCCGAGTCGCGACGATGCGGACGCTCGGGCAACTTGCCCGCATCGAGAGCCGCTACGACGAGGCGACGCGAACGCTGACCGTGCGCCTCCCCGACGGCTCGGACGTGGCGGCAGGCGTAAACGGCGGCAGTCCAGCGGCGGTGACGCTGTGGGGCCGTGAGATCGCCGGCACGGCGCTCGACGGGCCGTGGTCGGCCGCGGTGTCGGATGCGGTGGGCAAGGAGCTCACGCTGCTCGACCTCCCCGATGGGATCCGTGGCCTCGACTCCCACCCGGTCTCGCTCCTGTCGACGGCGTCGGCGCTCGAGGTCGGCCGCCGCGGCGGCGTCGACGTCCTCGACCCGCGCCGGTTCCGGCCGACGCTCCTGCTCGACGGACTCTCGGCACACGAGGAGGACGGCTGGGTCGGCGGCCGGGTGCGCGCGGGGGGCGCTGTCCTACGCGTCGTCAGGCTCGACCCGCGCTGCTCGCTTCCGACGCGGAACCCGGAGACCGGCGAGCGCGACGCCGACACGCTGCGCTGGCTCGCGTCGTACCGCCGCGCCGACGACGGCGAGGTCTACTGCGGGCTCTACGCGGACGTCGAGGTGCCGGGCCGCGTCCGCGTCGGGGACGCCGTGGAGACGCTGAGCCGCGCCGGATGACCGTCGCCCCCTTCCGCAATCACCTGCCGGTCAAGATCCGCTTCGGCGACGGCGTCGCCGCCGACCTGGCCGCGGTGCTCGCGGAGGAGGGCGCCGCGCGGCCGCTCGTGGTCATCGACCGCGGCCTCGATCAGATCGTGGCCGAGGTCGCCACCGCCATCACTCCGCTCGGCGTTGTCGAGCGGTTCGAGAAGGAACCGGGCGAGCCCACGGTTTGCCTGGTCGAGGAGGTCGGCGCCCGCTTGTCGGCCGCACGCTGCGACGCGGTCGTGGCGATCGGCGGCGGCTCGGCCATGGACACGGCCAAGGCGGCTCGCCTCGTCGCGGGGCAGAGCGAGCCCTACCGGAGGTTCGCCCGCGGCGAGGTCCAGTACGAGCCGGCGCGGATCCCGCTGGTCTGCGTGCCGACGACGGCAGGCACCGGCTCCGAGGTCTCGGGCGGGGCCGTCATCACCGACGAGGAGACGCACACCAAGGCCGGCATCGCGAGCCCCGAGCTGCGTGCACAGCACGCGCTCGTGGACCCCGTGCTCACCTGGGGGCTGCCGCCCGGGATCACGGCGATGACGGGCATCGACGCGCTCGCCCAGGCGATCGCGGCGATCGTCGTCAAGGTGTCGACGCCGGTGGGCGACGGGATCGCGCTCGAGGCCGTGCGCCTCGCGGGCGGCGCCCTCGTCTCGGCCGTGCGCAACGGCGGCGACCACGAGGCCCGATCGCGGATGGCATGCGCCAGCCTCCTCGCCGGCCTGGCCATGAACATCTCCGACTGCGGCGCCGAGCACTCGCTCGGGCAGGCGATCGGCGGCAAGCTCGGCCTGCCGCACGGGCTCACGATCGCGCTCGTCCTCGCCGAGACGATGGATCGCGACCGCGGGTTCGTGCCCGACCGGTTCGAGCGGATCGCCGACGCGCTCGGCGAGCCCGACGACGGCTCCGGGGACGGATCCCGAGCGGTGCGGGCGGTGAGCCGGATTCTGCGGGAGCTCGAGTTCGACACGCTGGCCGGCGTCGGCATCCGCGACGAGGACCTCGACGAGCTCACCGAGAAGGCGCTCGCGGACTACTTCATCACCGTCGCCCCGGAGCCGTGGTCGGCGGACGAGGTGCGATCGGCGTACGCACAGGGGCTGGCCATCGGTGGGCGGCGGTAGCGCGCCGCCGCGGCTGATCCTGGCCTGGGAGGGCCTCGCCGGCCCGGTCCAGGTTCTGCTTGCGTTCCCGGTCCTCGTCGTCGGGTTCTTCCTGCTGCACAAGGGCCTCTTCGGGCTCTCGACGACGCGATCGCTCTTCTACGGCGTCTTCTGGGCGATCCCGAGCACGGCGGCCGTCGTGGTCGCGACGAAGACGGAGGCCGCCAAGCGCCGCCACGGAGTTCACGATGGCAAGCGGTGACGTTCCCGGCGAACGCGGCGCCCGGGTCTCGCTCGAGGGCGCGGTCGCCGTCGTCACGGGCGCCTCGGCCGGCATCGGCGTCGCGACGGCCCGGGCCCTGCGCGACCGGGGTGCGCGCGTCGTGGTCGCGGCGCGCCGGGTCGACCGGCTCGAGTCGCTCGCCGCCGAGCTGGACGGCCTCGCCGTCCAGTGCGACGTCTCGAGCTGGGACCAGGTGCAGGCGCTCGTCCGCCGAGCCGTCGGGTGGGGCGGGCGGCTGGACGTGATGGTCAACAACGCCGGCGTGGGCGCCTTCGGCACCCTCCACGAGGCCGACCCGGTCCGGGCGGCGGAGATGATCCGCGTGAACGTCGTCGGCGTCCTCAACGGGATCCGTGCGGCGGGCGACGTCATGGTGCGCCAGGGCTCCGGCGGGATCGTGAACGTGTCCTCGATCGTGGGCGAGTTCCCCGACCCCGGCGGCGGCGCCTATGCGGCCAGCAAGGCGGCGGTCGACATCCTCAGCCGCACCGCCTACCGCGAGCTGCGCGAGCATGGCGTGCACGTCGTCCTCGTGAAGCCGGCGCTCACCGACACCGAGTTCTCGTCGGTCGCCCGCGGCCACGACCGCCGCATGGGCGGCGATCCGCCGGAGAAGGTGGCCCGCTGGATCTGCGACGCCCTCGAGTCCGGCTCAGCCAACGTCGGCTACCGCTGAAGCGCCCGGTCGAGGTCTGGCACCGCAATTGCGTGCCTGACCCCGGAATTGCGTGCCGGGGCGGGGTAGGCTTCGCGCATGGCGACCGCGATTGCACCCACAGAGCTTCACTTCACCGACGATCCGGAGGCGAACCGTCTTATCGCGTCCGACCCGAACGCCCTTCTCATCGGCTTTGCGCTCGACCAGCAGGTGACGGTGCAGAAGGCGTTCTCGGGCCCGCTCGAGCTCAAACGGCGGCTCGGCCACCTCGATCCCGCGCGGATCGCGGCCACCGCCCCGGAGGATCTGGCCGAGGCGTTCCGGCAGCGCCCTGCGCTTCACCGCTACCCCGCCGCGATGGCCGAGCGGGTACAGGCGCTCGCCGCCGCGATCGCCCGCGACTACGGAGGCGACGGCGGCCGCGTCTGGACCGAGGCGACCTCGGGGGCTGACCTGAAGAAGCGGCTCGGCGCACTCCCGGGCATCGGCGACATGAAGGTGCGCTCGCTGATCGCCGTGCTCGTGAACAGGTTCGGCGTCCGCCCGCCCGGCTACGCCGACGTCCTGCCGAGCCATCCGACGCTCGGCGACGTCGACTCGCCCGAGGCGCTCGAGGCCTACCAGTCGGCCAAGCGCGCGCACAAGGCCGCCATGCGTGCGGCCAAGTGATCGTCGAGCGAAGCATGCACTCCGGGTGGCTCTCGAACAGCTACCTGGTGGGCGACGCGGAAGGCGGCTCGGGCGTCCTCATCGACGCCGGCGGCCCGGTGATGCCGCTGATCGACGCGGCCGGTCGCCACACGCTCACGATCACCCACCTCCTCATCACCCACGCCGACGCCGATCATGTCGCCGAGACGGCCACCTACCTCGACCGCTTCGATGTCCCCGTCCTCGCCCACCCGCTCGAGTCCGAGCGGATGAGCCGGGTCGACCAGACGCTGGACGACGGCGACGACGTACAAAGCGGCGAGCTCCGAATCACCGCCCTTCACACTCCGGGGCACAGCCCGGGCCACCTCTCGTTTCTCGTGAACGGATCCGACTGCTTCACCGCGGACGTCCTCTTCCACGGCACCGTCGGCGGCACGCTTCGGGATAGCTACGAGAGCCTCCAGCACTCGATCATGGACGTCCTCATGGGCCTGCCCCACGAGACCCGCGTCCACCCCGGCCACACCGATCCGACGACGATCGGAGCCGAGTGGGAGGAGAACCCGTTCATCCGCCTGTGGCGCGGGGTCGACCCGGCCGGCGACGACCGCTGCACCGTGAACGGGCGGCCGGCGACGCTCCTGCTCTTCGCCCCGGACTACGACGGCGGCCACAAGGGCCTTGTCCGCTGGGACGGCGGCGGGCACGACGTCGTGCCGGGAAGCCGGGTCGAAAGGACATGAGGCCATGACCGAGAACGCCACCGCGATGCTGCCCGCAGGCCGCGGCCGCAAGGCCGCGATGCTGATCATCACCGTGGTTCCCTTCGCCGGCCTGGTCGCGGCCGTCACCCTGCTCTGGAATCAGGCCGTAGGGTGGAGCGATCTCGTCCTCTTCTTCGGCCTCTACCTCCTGTGCGGGTTCGGGATCACGATCGGCTACCACCGGATGCTGACCCACCGCGCGTTCGAGGCGGCGGCGCCGCTCAAGGCGGCGCTCCTCGTCGCCGGGTCGTTCGCGCTCCAGGGCTCGGCGCTCGACTGGGCGATCGACCACCGCACCCACCACGCCTTCTCCGACAAGGAGGGCGACCCGCACAGCCCCCACCACGGCTTCTCCCGCAACGTCTGGGGCGCCTTCAAGGGGTTGCTCCACGCGCACATGGGCTGGCTCTTCCGCCACAGCCGCTCCGACCGTGAGCGCTACGCCAAAGACATCCTCCAAGACAAGCTGACGATGGCCATCTCACGCCTCTTCCCGCTCTGGGCCGTGCTCACGTTCGCGGTGCCGTTCGCGCTGGGCGGCCTCATAACGTGGTCGTGGAAGGGCGCCGTCACCGGCGTCGTCTGGGGCGGGCTGGTGCGGCTCTTCTTCAACCACCACGTCACGTGGAGCGTGAACTCGATCTGCCACTTCTTCGGCAGGCGCCCCTTCGCGGGGAGCGACCATTCGACCAACAACTGGGTGCTGGCGCTGCCGTCGCTCGGCGAGTCCTGGCACCACAACCATCACACCTTCCCCACGTCGGCCTTCCACGGCCTCTCATGGCGACAGGTGGACGTCTCCGGCTGGATGATCGCCGCCTGGGCCAAGGTCGGCCTGGTGCGGAACGTGCGCCGGCCCACGCCCGAGCAGATCGGGCGTAAGCGCGCCCACGCTGGGGCCTAGATGGTTGATTGGTAGCTCCCGCGCGCCTGGACGTCACAGGGCGCATTGTGGGGCGAGGGGTGGTGTGGCTGCGGCAGGGAGCCGGCGCATCGCTGCGTCCTCAGTCGCGGCAATAGGTCCTGACTATTCCCGCTCCCTGCGTCCTTGCGCTGCTTGGCTCCCAGCCGCCCAGGACATCACGGGAGCTACCAATCAACCATCTAGACTCCGACCGAAGTCCTTCCCGGGAGGCCCGTTGTCCCGCGGCCGCATCGTCTGTGTCCTCGTGCTGGCCGCGCTGTGCGCGGGGGGCGCCGCCGAGGTGGACGCGATCGAGGACGGCGCCCACGCGGCCGCCCGGACGCGCCCGGCCCGCAGCGGGCCGATGGTTCCCGGCGACCGGCCGGTGGCGGTCCCGCTGCCGCGGCCGCACTTCAGGCGCGTGCGGACGCCGGTGCCGATCCTCATGTACCACGCCGTCGGCATCCCGCCCACCGGGGCCCCCTTCCCCGAGCTCTTCACCGCCCCGACCGCGTTCCGCTCCCAGATGCACGCCCTCGCGGCCGCCGGCTACCGCCCGGTCACACTCGACCGGGTGTGGCGCGCCTGGCACGGCCGGGCCGCGCTCCCGCGGAGGCCGATCGTCCTCAGCTTCGACGACGGCTACCTCGGCGACTACACCGTCGCCATGCCGGTCCTGGCGCGGCGAGGATGGCCGGCCGTCCTCAACCTGCTCGTCGCCAACCTCCACCGGGTGAGCTGGGGCCTTCGGACGTGGATGGTCGAGCGGATGGTGGGCCGCGGGTGGGAGGTCGACTCGCACACGCTTACACATCCCGACCTGACCACGCTCGGCTCGGCGGCGCTCACGCGCGAGGTGGCACGATCGCGGAAGGTCCTGCGCCGGCTCTTCCACCAGCCGGTGGACTTCTTCTGCTACCCGGCCGGGGCCTACGACCGGGCGGTGATCGCCGCCGTCCGCCGCGCCGGATACCTGGGGGCGGAGACGGAGCTGCCCGGGCCGGCCCGCCCCTCGCAGCGGTTCACGCTCCGCCGCATCCGCGTCGACGACGGCGAACCGGCCGCGGACGTGCTTGCGAGCCTGAGGGCGGACTGAGGTCAGCGCGCCGGGCAGTCCGTGAACGGCACCGGCGGAGAGAGCTCGGGGAACGCGCGGAGGCCGGCGGCAGTTGACGTGCGCCGCTCGGTGCGCGACGGCACGATCCGGTACCCGGATGCCGTGGGGCGGTAGAAGTGGCGGACGACATCCCAGGTGCTTACATCGTCCGAGTGCGCCGTCGAGCTGACGATCGAGCTGCCGGCGACGCAATCGGCGCCGCCCAGCACCTGGCCCGGACCGAGGACCATGCCGCCGGAGCCCTCGAATATGGAGGGCCCGACGGAGAACGTGCCCAGACGGATGAGCCGGCCGCCGCGCGCGCCGAGCACGACGAGCGCCGGCGCCGGCCCGTCGAGGGTCACGACGACCTCGTCGCCCGGCCGGCCGTCGATCTGGCGCAGCTCCTGCGGGACGGCGAGGACAGGGATGCCGCCGCTCGAGGGAAACCGTGCCCGCATCGTCGCTGCGGCCGTGCTGACCGTGACCGAGACCGTGCATCGCGGAAGCCGCCGGCCGGAGACCACGACCTCGACCGCATCGGCGCGGCCGTCGCCGTCGACGTCTCCGTCCAGCGTCAGCGCTGCGCCCGGCCCGGCCGGCATGAGGTCGGCGCACGCCGGTGCGGCGGCCCCGCTCCCCTCCGAGTACGAGGACCCCGCCGCGGAGCATGTCCGGCGTGCGGCTGTCGCGACGAGTACCAGTGCGCCGAGGACAGCGGCCCGGAGATGTCCGACCTCCATGCCCACCATGCTACGGGTCGATGGACGGCCTCGATAGCGCGATCCTCCACGGCGAGAACCTGGAGATCATGGCCGGGTTCCCGGACGCGTCCTTCCGGATGGTCTACACCGACCCGCCCTTCAACACCGGCCGGCGGCGGACACGCCAGACGCTTCGAGTGACGCCGGACGAGGACGGCGAGCGAACCGGCTTCGGCGGCCGCCGCTATCGCTCCGAGCTCCTCGCGCAATCCTCCTACGACGACAGCTTCGACGACTACCTGGGCTTCCTCGAGCCGCGCCTGCGGGAGCTGCGCCGGCTCCTCGACCCCGAGGGGACGCTCTACCTGCACCTCGACCAGCGCGAGGCGCACTACGTGAAGGTGCTCCTGGACGCGATCTTCGGGCGGGACTGCTTCCTGAATGAGATCGTCTGGGCCTACGACTACGGCGGGAAGCCGAGGCGGCGCTGGCCGGCGAAACACGACACGATCCTGGTCTACGTGCGCGACGCTCGTCGCTACTTCTTCGACGCGGAGGCGGTGGAGCGCGAGCCGTACATGGCGCCGGGGCTCGTGACCGCCGAGAAGGCGGCCCGGGGCAAGCTCCCGACCGACGTGTGGTGGCACACGATCGTCTCGCCGACCGGCGCCGAGAAGACCGGCTATCCGACCCAGAAGCCGGGGGGGATCGTCCGGCGCATGCTGCAGGCCTCGACTCGCCCGGGCGACCGCGTGCTCGACCCGTTCGCCGGCTCCGGCACGCTCGGCGCTGTGGCGGCGGCGCTCGGCCGCCGCTACGTGCTGATCGACGAGCGCGAGCAGGCCGTCGAGGTCATGCGACGGCGGCTGGCGGACGCTCGAGCACCCGCAGCCCGGCGCGGGTAGCGACGACCGCTGTCGAGGCGATCCCGAGAAAGAAGCCGTGGGCGACGACCCCCGGCACCTGCATGACACCGGCGGCGAGCGCCGACGGGTCGTCCCAATCGTCGCGGCGGCAGTCGAGGATGTGGTTCCCCTCGTCGGTGACGAAGGCGGTGCCGGATGCCGTCCGCAGCTCCAGCCGCCAACCCTGCTCGCGCAGGAGCCGCTCCGCCACCGGGCGGGCGAACTGCACCACCTCGACCGGGAGCGGCGCCTGCTCGCCGAGGCGGTGCACGAGCTTCGACTCGTCCCCGACCACCACCATCCGCCGGGAGGCGAGCGCGACCACCTTCTCGCGCAGATGTGCCCCGCCGAGCCCCTTGATGAGGTCGAGGTTCGGGTCGATCTCATCGGCCCCGTCGATCACCAGGTCGAGCTCGGGAAGCTCGTCCAGCGTCGCCAGGGGGATGCCCAGCTCCACGCAGCGGGCGGCCGTCGCTGCCGACGTCGGCACGCCGACGATGTCCTCGAGCCTGCCGTCGCCGAGGCGCTCGCCGAGCTCGGCGAGCATCATCGCCGCCGTCGAGCCGGTGCCGAGCCCCAGCCGCATGCCCGGGCGCACGAACCGCTCGACCGCCGCGGCGGCCGCCGCCCGTTTGAGCGGGTCGAGGTCGGTCACGCGGCCATCGCCTCGGCGACGGCCGAGGCGTCGGTGAGCGGCGTCCGGCACGCGAACCGCTCGCAGATGTAGACGGCCGGCGCGCCGCCGACGAGCCCCTTCCCCTCGAGCAGCGGGACGGTCGCGGGCTCGGCGCCGTCGCCGAAGGCGTAGACGGTGGTCGGGTGAAAGCCGCCGCGAGCGGCGTCGCGGAGCGCGGTCGTGGCGGGGTCGCCGGGCGGCCCCACGACGGCGATCTCGCGCGGCGCGGACAGGTAGAGGTCGAGGGCCGAGAGCAGCTGGCCGAATGCGTGCGGCGCGCGGCGCACGTGGGCGAGCGGGATCCGGATCGCGCCGGCCGCGAGCCGCTCCAGGTCGCGGTCGCCCTCGATCCGCGCCAGCCGCAGGAGGACGTGCGCGAGGAGCGAGTTCCCCGACGGCGTGGGGTTGTCGTCGAACTCCTTGTGCGCGGCGACGAGCCGCTCCGCGTCGGTGCCCGCGTAGAGGAAGCCGCCGTGCTCCGGGTCGGAGAAGAGCTCGACCGCGGTGCGGGCCGTCGCGTCGGCCTGCTCGATATAGCCGGAGTCGCCGGTCGCGAGGGCGAGCTCGAGGAGGCCGTGCGCGACCGCGGCGTGATCATCGAGGAACGCCGGGATGCGGGCATCGCCGGCCCGGTACGACCGCAGCAGCCGTCCGCCAGGCCCCGTCAGCCGCTCGCGGATGAACGCGGCGCACTCCTCGGCTGCCGCGATCAGATCGCCGCGTCCCAGCCGCCATCCGCCCTGCGCGAGCGCCGCCAGGGCGAGCCCGTTCCAGGCGGCGATCGCCTTGTCGTCGCGGTCGGGCTGCGGCCGCGCCGCGCGGGCGGAGAGGAGGCGGGCGCGGATCTCGGAGAGGTTCGCCGGCGGCTCACCCGACGGACGCAGGATGGTCGCGCCCTCGAAGTTCCCCTCGGCTGTGACGCCGTAGTAGCGGGCCGCAGCGGCCGCGTCCTCCGCGCCCAGAGCCGCCTCGAGCTCGGCCGGCGTCCACACGTAGGTCGCCCCCTCCTGCCCGTCCGTGTCGGCGTCCTGGGCCGAGGCGAAGCCGCCCTCGGGCAGGCGCATGTCGCGCAGCAGGTAGTCGAGCGTCGTCTCGGCCACGTCGCGGTAGCGGCGCTCGCCCGTGACCGCCCACGCCTCCAGGTAGCCTGCCGCCAGCTGGGCGTTGTCGTACAGCATCTTCTCGAAGTGGGGCACGAGCCAGACGCGGTCGACGGCGTAGCGGTGAAAGCCGCCCCCGACCACGTCGTACATGCCGCCGAGGGCCATGGCGTCGAGCGTCCCCTGCGCCATGCGAAGCGCGGCCGCGTCGCCGGTCCGCGCACGCATGCGGAGGAGAAAGCCGATCGTCGCCGAGGGCGGGAACTTGGGGGCGCCGCCGAAGCCCCCCCACTCGGCGTCGTAGGCGCGCTCGAGGGCGGGGACCGCCTCAGTGAGGACGTCCTCGGTCAGCGGATCGGCTGACGGCGTCTGGCCGGCGGCGGCCTGGAGCGCCGACGTCAGCCTCCCGGCCAGCGAGGAGACGTCGTCGCGGCGGTCGCGCCACGCCTCGGCGACGCCGCCCAGCACCTGACGAAAGGCCGGCATCCCCATCCGCGGCTCCGGCGGGTAGTACGTACCGCCGTAGAACGGGCGGCCGTCGGGGGTCAGGAAGACGGTCATCGGCCAGCCGCCGTGGCCGGTCATGCTGACGACGGCATTCATGTAGACGGCGTCGAGGTCGGGCCGCTCCTCGCGGTCGACCTTGATGTTCACGAAGAGCTCGTTCATGAGCGCCGCGGTCTCGGGCTCCTCGAACGACTCGTGCGCCATCACGTGACACCAGTGGCAGGCCGAGTAGCCGATCGAGAGCAGGATTGGCCGGTCCTCGGCCCGGGCCCGCTCGAGCGCCTCCGGCCCCCACGGGTACCAGTCGACCGGGTTCTCGGCGTGCTGGAGGAGGTACGGGCTGGTCTCGCCTGCGAGCCGGTTCACGCCCGCAGTGTAGGCGCCAGGCCTACGCCGCGACCTGGCGCACCTGATGGACGGCCACCATGATGACCGAGCTGTCGTCGATGGTCGCCGTCGACAGCGTCTCCATCATCCGCGCCAGCCGCTCGTACGGATCCGAGCGGGCGCGCAGATAGGCGGTGACAGCGTCGTCGATCGAGGCGTCGCCGCCCTCGGCGATCACCCGCTCGACGATCTGGCGCCGCAGGAGGCGCAGGTCGTCGACAAGGGTCGACCAGGCCATCCGCTGCCACCGGTCCTGGGCGGGGAGCCCGGCGGCGCGGGCCTCGACCACGTCCAGGTAGAGGCGCTCGCCCACGAGGAAGAAGGCCCGCGTCACCTCCTGGATCGACCGACTGCCCGCACGGGCGACGGCGATGATGTCCGGGGCGTAGACGAGTGTCGGTACGATCGCCCCGAAGCGGGCGGGGCCGTCCGGCACGTCCTGCTCGAGCAGCTCCTCGAGGCGGGCGTCAGTCGCCACCCGCCAGGCGTCCGTCGCCGAGTCGCCGAGCGTGGCGACGAGCTCTGCGAACGGCGCCTGCCCGCGCTCGACCTCGGCGGCGAGATCGATGTCGTGCACGTGCTGGAGGTACCAGTGCGACAAGTGCTCGACCATCGAGTCGACCCCGTCCATCAGCTCGGCCTGCACGTCCCCCGGCACGACCGCGTCGAGCTTCTCGACAGCGTCCCACGGGTCGCGGGCCCGGCTCACATCGCGGGCGACGATGAATGCCCGCGCCACGTCGTCCGGCTCCGCGCCGGTCGCGGCGCCCATGCGCGGGACGAACGTCACGCCCATGGAGTTGATGACGTCGTTGGTGACGATGGTCGCCACGATCTCGCGCCGCAGCGGATGGTCGGCCAGGAGCCGGCCGAAGCGCTCGATCACCTTCGGCGGGAAGTACTCGCTGAGCGCCGAGGCCAGGTAGGGGTCGTCCGGAAGCGTCGACTGGAGCACCTGGTCGCGCAGGAGCCGCTTGGCGTAGGCCATGAGGACGCACAGCTCCGGCCGGGTGAGCCCGATCCCGGACGCCGCCCGCTCCGCCAGCTGCTCGGCGGAGGGGAGGAACTCGAGCTGGCGGTCGAGGATGTGGCGAGACTCAAGCTCGGCCATCAGGTCCTCGTACGCCTCGATCCGGCCGGGCGAGGCGGCGGTCTCCTGGCTCACGATCTGCACATGCAGGTAGTTGTCGTAGAGGACGTGTGCCACCACGTCGTCCGCCACCTCGTGGAGCAACTCGTTTCGGCCCTCGAGGGTGAGCTCGCCCCGCTCGACCGCGATAGCGAGCAGGATCTTGAGGTTCACCTCGTGGTCGGAGCAGTCGACGCCGGCGGAGTTGTCGACCGCGTCGGTGTTGATGTGACCGCCGGCCATCGCATATTCGATCCGGCCCCGCTGCGTGAAGCCGAGGTTCCCGCCCTCGCCGACCACCTTGCAGCGCAGCTCGCGGCCGTTCACGCGGACGCCGTCGTTGGCGCGGTCGTCGACCGCGGCGTGTGTCTCGGTGGACGCCTTGACGTAGGTGCCGATGCCACCGTTCCAGAGCAGGTCGACGGGCGCGCGTAGGATCGCCTGGATCAGCTCGGCCGGCGCGAGCGCCGAGGCGTCGACGCCGAGCGCCGCCCGCGCAGCGTCGGAGAGCGGGATCGACTTGGCGGTGCGCGGCCAGACGCCTCCGCCCGGCGAGATCAGGGAGCGGTCGTAGTGGTCCCACGACGACCCCGGCGTCTCGAACAGCCGCCGGCGCTCGGCGTACGCCGCGGCATTCGGGTTCGGGTCGATGAAGATGTGGCGGTGGTCGAAGGCGGCGACCAGCTCGAGATGCGCCGAGAGCAGCATGCCGTTCCCGAACACGTCGCCGGACATGTCGCCGATCCCGACCGCCGATACCGGCTCGGCCGTCGCGTCTCGCCCGAGCTCGCGGAAATGGCGCTTGACGCTCTCCCACACGCCCTTGGCGGTGATGCCGAGTGCCTTGTGGTCGTACCCGGTCGAGCCACCGGAGGCGAACGCGTCCCCGAGCCAGAAGCCGTATTCCGCCGAGACGGCGTTGGCGGTGTCGGAGAGGTGAGCTGTGCCCTTGTCGGCCGCCACCACCAGGTAGGCATCGTCGGCGTCGAGCACCCGCACGCCCTCCGGGTGGACGATCTCCCCGGCGACGATGTTGTCCGTGAGGTCGAGGAGCCCGCGCATGAGGGTGATGTACTGGCGCCGCTCCTCCTCGAGGAGCGCCTGCCGGTCGGCAGGCGGATGCTTGACGACGAAGCCGCCTTTGGCGCCGACCGGGACGATGACGGCGTTCTTCACCATCTGCGCCTTGATCAGCCCCAGCACTTCGGTGCGGTAGTCCTCGAGCCGGTCAGACCAGCGGATGCCGCCGCGGGCGACCATCCCGCCGCGCAGGTGGACGCCGGCCATGTCCGGAGAGAACACGAAGATCTCCCACTGCGGTATCGGCTTCGGGATGCCCGGCACGTCCTTGCAGCGGAGCTTGAACGAGAGGTGCTCGCGGTCGGGCAGGTAGCGGTTCGTGCGCACGGTCGCGCGGATGAGGCCGAGGTAGCCGCGCAGGATGCGATCGTCGTCGAGGCTCTGGACGGCATCCAGGTCCGCCTCGATCTCGGCCTCGAGGGCCTGCTCGGCGGCCTCGTCGCGGGGCCGGCTGGGGTCGAAGCGCAGCTCGAAGAGCTGGACGAGCTTGCGGGAGATGCCGGAGTTGCGCACGAGGCAGTCGTTCTGGTAGCGCGAGGTGAACGTGGCGCCGAGTAGCTGGCGGTATTCCCGGTAGGCGCGCAGGATCGTCACGCGCTGCCAGTCGAGCGCCCCCACGACGACGAGCCGGTTCAGCCAATCCGAGCCGGCGCGGCCGTCCCACACGGCCGAGACCGTCTCGGCGACGAGCGTCCCGAGCGCTTCGAGGTCGAGGGGGCGTCCGTCGGGGTCGAGGACGCCGAAGTCGTGCAGGTAGCGGCCGTCGTCGACGGCACCGGAAAGCCGCGTCGGTACCTCCTCCACCACGGTCAGGCCGAGCTGCTCGAGCAGGGGCAGGAGGTCGGTCAGCGGCGCCTTGCCGCCGGTCTTGTAGAGCTTGAGGCGGGTGAGCGGCTCGGCTGTGCCGCGCTCGTTCTGGAGCGCGACGATGTACGGCGTCTCCTCCCCCAGCCGCTCGAACTGGGCGACGTCGAACATGGCCTGGTAGATCGGGGTCGCGGACTTGAAGTAGTCAGGGAACCGGGCCGCGTACCTGCGCGCGAGCTCGTGGCCGCGCACCTCTCCGAGCTCGGCGACGAGCGCGTCCGAGAGTGCGTCGTCCCAGCTTCGGGCCGCGTCGGCGACCTCGCGCTGGAGGTCGGGGAATGACACCTCGGGGATGTCACCGGAGGGGACGTGGATCGTGAAGTGGAACCGGGCCGGGTCGGTCGCAAACGAGAGTGAGTAATCCACGGAGCGGCCGTTGAACCGGCGCTCGAAGAGGTGCTCGAGGCGGACGCGAAGGTCAGTCGAGACGTGGTCGCGCGGCAGGGCGACGATGACTGACATCGTGTGCCGCATCGGGTCGGGGCGGAGGAAGAGGCGCACCCCGCGCTCCTCCTGCATGCCCAGGAGCGCCATGATGGTCGACCGCAGCTCCTGAGCGGATGAGGCGAAGAGCTCGTCCTTGGGGAAGCTGTCGAAGAGGGCGACGACGGCCTTGTAGTCGTGCGAGCCGGCGATCAGGTCCTCCCACTGCATGATCGCGTCGAGCTTGCGGCGGACGAGCGGGATCTGGCGCGCCGACTCGGCGTAGGCCTTCGAGGTGAAGAGCCCGATCAGGCGGAGCTCGCCGACGACCTGGCCCTGGTCGTCGACGCGCTTCACGCCCACGTAGTCCATCCGCGCGTGGCGGTGGATGGTCGTCTCGGCGTTGGTCTTCGAGATCATGACCAGCGCGCCGCCGAAGATCCGGTCGCGGAGCGCCTTGTCGAGCGTGGAGACGGGGATCGGCTTGGCGAAGGACGACCGGCTGTCGTCGGACATGATGCCGAGCCCGGAGCCGGGGATGATCGACGCGGCCTGCTCCCCGTCCATCTCGACCAGCTGGTACTCGCGGTAGCCGAGATAGATGAAGTTGTCGTCGGTGAGCCAGCTCAGGAACTCGGCGGACTCGTGGATCTCGTCCTGCGGGTAGCGGGCACGGGCGCCCTCGGTCGCTTCGATCATCCGCTCGACCCGCTCCACCATCGGCAGGAAGTCGCGAACCGCGCGGTGCAGGTCGGCGAGGCTCCCCGCGAGCGCGCCGCGCACGGACTCGAGGGCCTCCGGATCGAGCCTGCGGTCGACCTCGAAGTGCATCACCGACTCGCGCCGGGGCGCGCCCCGAGCCGGGGTGATGGCCTCGATCCTCCCGTCCGGGCCGCGCTCGACGCCCATCACCGGGTGGAGCACGAGACGTACCTGGCAGCCGTAGTTGTGCAGGACGGCGGTGACGGTGTCGACGAGGAACGGCGAGTCCTCGACGTTCACGTCCACGACGGAGCCGGACGCCGCCCAGCCGTCCCCGTCATGGTCGGGGTTGTAGGCGCGGACGGCGAGGGCGCCGGGCTCGCGGGCGTCGGCGAAGGCGAACACGTCCCGCACCTGCGCGGCCAACTCAGGGACGGTGTACTCGGCGCGAAGCGGCGGCGGGGCCCGGCGCACGTACGCGCGCACGAACTCGGCGAGCGGCCCGGTGCGGCCCGCGTCGAGCTCGGACAGGAGCTCGTCGACAAGCGCAGCGCCGCTCTCATCAGGCTCGGCCAGAGCCGTCGCCTGGGGCTCCATGCTCACATATTGATGCTATCGCAGCGGGCTGAACCGGCCGCCAGAAGCACCTTCAGCCTTCTCCGATGGTTCCATTCGAGATCGGCGGCCTCGCGGAATCAGCCCGCCACGGGACGCAGCGGCTCCGAGCCGTCCCATCCTTCGGCGCCGCCGCGGACCGTCTCGAAGAACTCTCGCAACGCTGGGCTGTCGACGTGAATCTCGATGTCGTGGCCGAGAGTGGCCGAGGCATCGTGGAGGGTCATGTCGACGTCGCCGAGCTGGGCACTCAGGTACTCCGGGAGACCGCGCTCGTCGAGCGAGCCGCGCAGATCCTCGGCCGCCGCCCGGGGCAGGGCGTAGGCAACGTGGTGGATTCGCGGCCGCGGGCCCGACCACCGCGCCTCGACGCGCTCCGGCGCAGCGCGCGCGATCTGCAGCAACTCGATCGGAGCGCCGCCGCACAAGCCAAATGCGGAATCATGCGCCAACTGCGCCGGCTCCCCACGCGAGAGCACATTCTCCAATGGCACGTTCTCGACGAGGAAGAATGGCCCCGCGCCGAGGTGCTCGACGAGACGCTCCACCGTGGCCTCGATGCTGTCGACCACATAGCCGGAATGGTGCGGCATGCCGAGCTGCGGCTGAAACACATCATCCGGCATGTATCCCCCTTCGGTCGCTGTCTGGGCTGCGAGCCCGGCGGCGATGTTAGGTCAGCGGGGGACCGGATCGAACCGGTAGCCCACCCCGGGGTGGGTGTGGATGTAGGTGTGGGTGCGCGAGCGCAGGTCGATCTTCGACCTGAGCTTTCGGACGCACACGTCCACCGACCGGTCGCGCTTGCGCTGAGGGACGCCCCAGACGCGCTGCCGCAGCTGGTCGCGCGTCAGCACCCGCCCGCTCTCGGCCGTGAGCACCGAGAGCAGCCGGAACTCCAGCGGGGTCAGGCCGGCGTCCATGCCGTCGACGAGGACGCGATGGAGGTCGGGGTCGATCTCGAGGCCCGGCACCTGCACCTTCTCCGGCCGCCCCACCGGCGGGGTGATGCGGCTGCGGCGGAGCACAGCCTCGACGCGGGCCACGAGCTCGCCCATCCCGAACGGCTTCGCCACGTAGTCGTCGGCGCCCATGTTCAGGACCTGCACCTTGTCCTGCTCCGAGGCCCGAGCGCTGACGACGACGACCGGGCACTCGGTCCCGCCGGCGCGGAGCTCGCGCAGCACCTGCCAGCCGTCCATCCCCGGGAGCATCAGATCCAGCACGACCGCATCGGGCCGCTCGAAGCGCACCTTGCGCAGGGCGCGGTCGCCGTCCTCGACGCACTCCACCGCCATCCCCGCGTGGCGCAGGTGCGCGCCGATGGAGCTCGCGATGACGCGGTCGTCCTCGACCACGAGGACGCTCGGCGGCCTGCGCGAGTTCACCTACGCGACCCCCGCCGGCACGAGCGGCGAGCTGGGCGGGTGCTCCTCCGGCAGCGCCAGCCGCCACGCCTCGCCGATCGCCAGCACGTGCAGGCCGGCGCATCGGGCCCGCGTCCCCAGCCCGGGGTCCTCGAGGATCACGTCGATCATCCGCCCCAGGACGCGCAGCCCGGCCATGTCCCGGCGCTGGAACACGTCCAGGGCGAGCGCCAGGCCCGCGGCCAGGCGGCCGGGGTCGCCGCGCCATCCGTCGGCCGAGACGGCGCGCTCGATGTGGCGGATGTGCATGACCGCCTCCTGCACCGCGCGGACGCGGCCGATCTCGGCGGTGGTGGCCTGCGGGCTGCGCAGGAGCGCCGCCGCTGCGTGGCGGACGCGGGCGTGCTCGAAGACCGCGCACTCAGGCCGCCCCCCGGCCGCCGCGGTCGCAAGCGCCTCCACCACCGCCCGGCCGAAGCTGAGCGCATCGCGCTCGAGCGCCTCGACCTGCTCGCTGAATGTCGTCTCGGTGATCATGCGTCCATGGTGCCCGGGCCCAGTCGCCGCCGGGGTATACAGGCGGTGCACCATGGGTGAATTGGTGGTGATCAACCGAACCTGCCGGTGACGTACGCCTCGGTGCGCGCGTCGGCCGGCCGGATGAAGAGATCGGCGGTGGGGGCGTACTCGACGAGAACGCCGTTGCGCGCGCCGCCGTCCTTCACGTCCACGCTGAAGAAGGCCGTCATGTCCGCCACACGCGCGGCCTGCTGCATGTTGTGGGTGACGATGACGATCGTGTAGTCCTGCTTCAAGTCGCCGATCAGGTCCTCGATGCGAAGCGTTGCGATCGGGTCGAGTGCCGATGCCGGTTCGTCCATCAGGACGATCTCCGGCTCGATGGCGAGCGCCCGGGCGATGCACAGGCGCTGCTGCTGCCCGCCCGAGAGCGCGAGCGCGCTCGACTTCAGCCGATCCTTCACCTCGTCCCACAGCGCAGCTTTGTGCAGCGCCTCCTCCACCCGTTCGTCGAGCCGGTCCTTCATGCCGTGGAGTCGAAGGCCGAACGCGACGTTGTCGTAGATGGACTTCGGGAACGGGTTCGGCCGCTGGAACACCATCCCGATCCGGCGGCGCACCTCGACGGGATCGACGCTCGAGCCGTAGAGGTCGTGGCCGTGGTAGGTGATCTTCCCGTCGACGGTTGCCCCGGTGATGAGGTCGTTCAGCCGGTTGAGGCTGCGAAGGAGCGTCGTCTTGCCGCAGCCCGAGGGACCGATGAACGCCGTCACCTGGCGCTTGTACACGTCCATGGTGACGTCGCAGACCGCCGGCGCGCCGGAGTAGGACACAGTGACGCCGTCCAGCCGCAGCACCGGCTCGCGCTCCTCCTCCGGAACGGGCGCGTGCTTGGCGGCGAGCTCGCCCAGCTTGGCGTGCGACTGGCTCTGCACGGCGTCCGCCGCGCTCTCGGCGGCCTCGTCCTCGATGCGGTTTTCGGGGTCGCTCACGGTCGACATGGTCTCAAGGGATGGTCGCAGCGAGAGGCGGGCCCCGGGGTTATGCCCCGGTGTCGCCTTGGTGAAGATGTGGAGAACCGGGTCGAGGTCATCGCGCCTGCTCGATCTGCCGGCGGGTGCGCAGCGAGAGCAACCGGCCGACGATGCTGCCGACGAGGACGACGGCGACGAGCACCAGGGCGGCAGCCCACGCCTGCTGCTGGGCATGCGGGTCGGGCTGGTCGGAGTACGTGAAGATTACGATCGGGATCGACGCCATCGCCTGGCTGGGGTCGGTGTTGACGGCCGTCCCGACGAAGATCGACGACGTGAACAGGAGCGGCGCCGTCTCGCCTGCCGCCCGCGCGACGGCGACGATCGTCGCCGTGACGATCCCGCCGACCGTCGTCGGCAGGATGACGGTGAGGACGGTGCGCGCCCGCGTCGCCCCGAGCGCCATGCCGCCCTCGCGCAGGTGTGCCGGCACGAGCCGGAGCACCTCTTCCGTCGCTCGGGCGACCAGCGGCAGCATCACGATTGCGAGCCCCAACGCTCCCGCGAACGCGCTCTGCCCCCGACCCACGACCACCAGGCCGAAGATGAAGACCCCGATCACGATCGTCGGCACACCGGCGAGGACGTTCAGCGTGAGGCCGATCGCCTCGGCGAGGCGCCGGGGCGCGAACTCGGTGTTGAAGATCGCAAGCAGCACGCCGGCCGGAAGTGCGATCGCCGTCGCGATGGCGGTGAGGATCACCGTCCCCACGATCGCGTTCTCGATGCCTCCGCCTGTGGCACCGAACGGCGCGGCGTTGTGGGTGAAGAAGTCGACGTTGAGCGCCGGCAGCGCGCGCTTGGCGATGGTGATGAGCACGATCGCGAGGACGGCCGCGGCCACGAGGGCCGCTGCGGTGGCCAGGGCCTCCATGATCTGCCCGCGCAGCTTGCGCCTGCGCGCGCGCGGCCCCCCGTCCAGGAAGTCGGCAGCGCCGACGCTCACGCGTGCCCCAGCTTTCGCTGGATCCGGCGCACGATGAGCTGCGCGGCGAGGTTCGTGATGAGGCTGATGACGAGCAGGATGACGGCCAGGTACGCCAGCGACGCCTTTTGCAGCGATGTCGCGGTGCCGGCGAACTGGGCCGCGAGCCGGCTCGCCATCGTGTCGGCAGGCGCGTAGAGGTTCTCGGGGCGCGTCAGCGACCCGCCGATCACCTGGGCCACCGCGATGGCCTCACCGACGGCACGGCCGAACCCGAGCATCACGGCGGCGACGAGCCCCCCGCTCACCTGCGGGATCGCGACGCCACGCACCATCTCCCAGCGGGTGGCGCCGAGCGCCATCGCGCCGTGCTTCAGGTCGCCTGGGACGCTCGCGAAGAGCTCGCGGCTGATCGACGCCACGATCGGCACGACCATCAGCGTCAGGATGAGGCAGGCAGGGAGGAGTCCGACCGGCGACGGGTAGCCGTCCAGGAATGGGATGAATCCGAGGTGGTCGATCATGAACGGCTCGACGTGCTCGTTCAGAAACGGGCCCAAGATGAGGATTCCCCACAGCCCCAGCACCACGCTCGGGATCGCGGCCAGCAGCTCCACCATGGTGCCCACCGGAGTCCGCAGCGCCTTCGGCGCCAGCTCGCTCAGGAAGAGCCCGATGGCGATGGCGATGGGGACGGCGATGAGGAGGGCGACGAGCGCTGTGATCAGCGTTCCCAGGATCAGGTCGGCCGCGCCGAACTTGTCCGGGACCGCATTCCAGATGCTCGACGTGAGGAAGCCGAATCCGAACTTGCTGATCGCAGGGCGAGCAAGATCCACCACCTCCCAGACGAGCAGC
>DASQXS010000187.1:0-18937 GCA_035639615.1 Gaiellales bacterium
CGTCGGCCCGTCCAACCTCCGCACCCTGATCGAGACGATCCCGCCGTACTGGAAGCCGCTCGCCTCGCAGTTCCACCGCCGCGTCGGCGACCCCGAGCGCGACGGCGACTTCCTGTGGGAGCGCTCGCCGCTCTCCCGCGCCGGCGATATCCGGATCCCGCTCCTGATCGCGCAGGGCGCGAACGACCCGCGGGTGAAGATGAGCGAGTCCGACCAGATCGTGGCCGCGCTGCGGGAGCGCGGGATCCCGCACACCTACCTCGTGTACGAGGACGAGGGCCACGGCTTCAAGAAGCCGGAGAACGCGATGGCGTTCCAGGCCGAAGCCGAGCGGTTCCTGGCAGACCATCTCGGCGGCAGGTGCGAGCCCTGACCCCGCGGGCGCTCCACATCCTGAACGAGCAGTCCGGGCCGGCCCGGCTCTTCGTCGACGCGCTCGAGGAGCGGGGCATCGAGGTGGTGACCGTCGATCCCAGCAGTGAAGCGCTGCCGCCGGCGCCGGACGGTTACGCGGCGATCGTCTCGGGCGGCGGGACGGCGGACGCGCACCAGACGGACATCCACCCCTGGCTCGTGGACGAGGCCGAGCTGCTCCGCGCCGCCGTCCGCGACGGCGTGCCGACGATGGGCCTGTGCCTGGGCGCGCAGCTCCTCACCCAGGTCGCCGGCGGCAGCGTCTACCGGTGCGAGCCGGCGGAGGTGGGCTGGTACGAGGTGGAGACGGCGCCCGACGCCGCGGACGATCCCGTCCTCGCCGCCCTCCCCGCCCGGTTCACCGCAATGCAGTGGCACTACTACGCGTGCGAGCCGGCGGGGCCAGCCCGGGCGATGGCGCGGACGCCTGTCTGCGCCCAGGCGATCAAGGTCGGCGAGGCCGCCTGGGGCACCCAGTTCCACATCGAGGTGACGCGCGACATCCTGGTCTCCTGGCTCGACGCGGCGCCCCAGGAGCTCGAGCGATTCGGCTACGACCACGCCGCGTTCCTCGACGCGGTCGACCGGCACCTGCCGGCCCACGAGGCGATCGGCCGCGACATGGCCGCCCGCTTCGCCGAAGTCGCCCTGCAAAACAGCCGCTCGACCCTTTAAGCTCGTCCGCAACGCCAACCCCCGAAGGAGGGTTCATGAGCACCGATCCCGGCGCGGGTAGCGGCGCGCCGCCGCCGCCACCGCCATCACCGGTCACCGAGACGGCCCACCTGTCTGAGGACGAGCGCACGCTCCACAGCCTGGGCTATGCCCAGGAGCTCCTGCGCGGCTGGGGAGGATTCTCGAATTTCGCGATCTCGTTCACCATCATCTCGATCCTCGCCGGCTGCCTCACGTCGTACTACCTCGCGATCGGCTGGGGCGGCCCGATCGCCGTCACGTGGGGCTGGTTGCTCGTCGGCGCGTTCTGCACGCTCGTCTCGCTCGCGATGGGCGAGATCGCGTCCACATACCCAACTGCCGGCGGCCTCTATTTCTGGTCGTCCAAGCTGGGCACGCCCGGCTGGGGCTGGTTCACGGGCTGGTTCAACCTGATCGGCCAGATCGCGGTGACCGCGGCGATCGACTTCGGCGCCGCGACGTTCATCTCGTCGCTGATGAACCTGGAGTTCGGGTATTCACTCTCGAAGGGGCACGTGTTCCTGACCTACACGGTTATCGTCGCCCTCCACGGTCTGATCAATACCTTCGGAGTCCGCCTCCTCGCACGGATCAACAACATCTCCGCCTGGTGGCACATGGCCGGGGTACTCGTCGTCGTCGGGGTCCTGATCGTCGTCCCCGACCACCACAAGTCGCTCAGCTTCGTCTTCACGGACACGGAGAACTTCTCCGGGTTCCAAGGTCATAACTTCTCCAACCCGGTGTTCTGGTTCGCGTTCGGCATCGGGCTCCTGATGGCGCAGTACACGATCACAGGCTTCGACGCATCCGCGCACCTGAGCGAGGAGACACGAAACGCGTCGCGCTCCGCCGCCATCGGCATGGTGATGTCGGTGGTGGTGTCGGTCATCTTCGGGTTCATCCTGCTCGTCGCCGTCACGTTCGCGATCCCGGGCAACGTGGAGAACACGGCGCTGCAGTACACGTTCGCCGTCCAGTACATCTGGCAGAACGCGATGAGCACGAAGTGGGCCGAGTTCCTGCTCCTGATCGCCTGCGTAGCCCAGTTCTTCTGCGGACTCGCATCGGTCACCTCGGCGTCGCGGATGATGTTCGCCTTCTCGCGCGACCGCGCCATCCCCGGCCACCAGCTCTGGCGCCAGGTGTCGAAGCGTGAGCGCGTGCCGGTGAACTCCGTGTGGGCGATCTGCATCCTCTCATGGGCGCTCATGCTGCCGACGCTGAAGAACCCGATCGTCGGCTACGCCGTCGGCACGTCGATCGCGGTTATCGGCCTCTACATCGCGTTCGTGCTGCCCATCATCCTGCGCTACCGGCAGGGCGAGAGCTTCGAGCGCGGAGCTTGGAACCTCGGCCGGCATTACCGCTGGATCGATCCCCTCGCGATCGGCTGGATCGTCCTCATCTGCATCCTGTTCCTGCTGCCGTTCTTCCCGGACGGCATCCCCGGGAACGCGGCCGTGTCCGGATCGCACTTCCTGATCAACGTCAACTGGATCGACGTCAACTATGCCCCGCTTACGGTGGGCGCGTGGTTGATCTTCTGCGGCGGGTGGTGGCTGATCTCCGCCAAGAGGTGGTTCAAAGGCCCGATTCGCCAGGGTTCGGAGGAGGAGCTGGAGGCGATCGAGGCGACCTACGCCGGCGACTGACAGCGATCGAGCTGGGGCCGGGCCCTAGGCCGGGCCCGGCCCCAGCAGGTCGGCGCGGATGCTCTCGAAGTCGTCGAACCAGGTGTAGGGCACGCCCTCGCGGTCGAGGTGTTGGGCGAGGGTGCGGCGGGCGAAGGTGCGGTCGGCGGCCTTGGCGGCGCACCGGTCCGAATAGCCGTCGCCGACGTACGTCACCGGGCCGCCGTCGCGCAGCTCCTCCACCACCGAGCGCTTGCACTCCTCCCCGCAGACCGGGCAGATCTCGCCGTGGCGGAAGTCGACGACGCCGCCCTCCGCCGTGAACCGCACGTCGTGAGCGATCACCTCGAGGTGGCCGAGGCCCTCCCGCTCGAGCACCGGGCGGATGATGCACTCGAACCCGCTCGAGACGACGATGACGCGGTCGCCGGCGCGCTCGGCGGCGCGCACGAAGCCGGCGAATCCGCGGCGGACGCTGCTGCGCTCGACCGTCTCGGAGACGATGGTGTCGTGGTCGCCGCGGATCGGCTCGAACTCCGCCCGGATCACCTCGCGCAACGTCATGGAGCGGGTGTCGAGGTCGTTCTCGGCGGCGGCCCAGGCCTCGGGCGCGTATCGGCGGCACATCTCGTCGAGGGTGTCGCGCTCGGTGATCGTGCCGTCGAAGTCGACGACGACCAGGCGGCGGCTCACCCGCGCCGCACCCACCGGGCGACGGTGTCCGCGTCGTGGCCGGCGGCAATCAGCTGGAAGAGTGGCTTGGGGCTCTTGAGCGTCTTCATCGTGTCCATCCGCCCGACCGAGATGCCCTGGCGCTGGCAGAACCGAAGGAGCGACTGGCGGTCGGCGGAGAGCAGCCGCCACACCGTCTCCTGGCGGTGGCGGTCGAAGTCGGGGTAGACGCCCACGTCGCCTGCGACCGCACGGCGCACAGCCTCGTTGTACTGCTCGCGGTAATCGTGGTCGTCCGGCATATCGGGGAGCAGTGTAGCCTCCACCCCATGACGGAATCCGCCGCGCCGGCCGCCCGCACGTACGGCGCCCAGAGCATGACCGCGCCGCTCCGCGAGGTGCTCGTGAAGCGGCCCGGCGCAGCGTTCGGGCGCGCCCACGAGAACCCCGCCCACGGCTTCCTGCACCCGGTCGACCTCGCCGAGGCGCAGCGCCAGCACGACGCCTTCTGCGAGCTTCTGGCCGGTCTCGGCGTGACCGTTCACGCGCTCGACGCCGAGACTGGAAGTCCCGATCTCACGTACACGTTCGACCCCGCCGTCGTCACCGACCGCGGCATGATCGCGCTTCGGTCGGGAAAGCCGACCCGGCAGGGCGAGGAGGCCGCGCTCGTCGCGTGGGCCGAGGGGAACGACATCCCCGTCGTCGGACGGCTCGAGGCGCCGGAGAGCGCCGACGGCGGCGACACCTTCTGGCTTCGGCCCGACGTCTTCTGCATCGGCCGCTCGCTGCGCACGAACCGGGCCGGTGCGGAGCGGCTGGCGAGCCTCGTCGGCGGCGAGGTGCACGTCTTCGACGTCCCCTACGCCACCGGACCGGGCGACTGCCTGCACCTCTTGTCGGTGATCTCCCCGGTGGCCGACGACCTGGCGGTGGTCTTCCTGCCCCAGCTCCCGGCGGGGCTGTATGAGCTTCTCGGCGAGCGTTGCGTCTCGCTCGTCCCGGTGCCCGAGGAGGAGCTTCTGACGCAGGGCTGCAACGTCCTCGCCGTCCGCCCCGGCGTTGTCGTCATGGTCGAGGGGAACCCGGAGACCCAGCGCGCGCTCCTCGACCGCGGCTGCGAGGTGCACACGTTCGCCGGGAGCGAGGTGTGCATCAACGGGTCGGGCGGGCCGACCTGCATCACCCGCCCGATCCTGCGCGGATGAGGAATCTGACACCGTCCGAGCTCGCCGTGGTCGGCGCCGTCGACCGCGACCGGCTCGCGGACGACCTCGCGGCGCTGGTCGCCGTGCCGAGCCTCACCGGCAGCGAGGGCGAGGTCCAGACCGAAGTGGCGCTTCGGATGACGACCGCCGGGCTCGCCGTCGAGCGGGTCGACGTGCCGGCGGTCGACGTCGCCGGTGACCCCGACTTCCCGGGCGTCGAGGTGGCCCGCGACACGCACCCGGTGGTCGCGGGCAGGCTAGGCGGCGGAGACGGACGGCGCATCCTCATCGCCGGCCACGTCGACGTGGTCGGGCCCGGCGACGAGCTGCAGTGGTCGTCGCCCCCGTTCGAACCCCGCCTGGCGGACGGGGCGCTCTACGGCCGCGGCGCGTGCGACATGAAGGCGGGCGTCGTCGCCGGGCTCGCCGCGCTCCGGGCGCTCGCGGAGGTCGGGATCGAGCCCGCCGGCGAGGCCGTGCTCCTGACCGTGCCGGGCGAGGAGGACGGCGGGGCGGGGATGCTGGCGGCGATCCGCGCCGGGTACACGGCCGAGTGGGCAGTCATCACCGAGCCAACGCGGCTCGAGATCGTCACCGCCCAGGCCGGCGCGATCACGTTCACACTGACGGTGACGGGGCGAAGCGCCCATGCCGCCTTCCGCCGCGAGGGCGTCTCGGCATTCGAGAAGCTGTGGCCGATCGTGCGCGCGCTCGAGGAGAACGAGCGCGAGCGGAACGCCGCGGAGGAGTTGCGGGCCATGCGTGAGCTTGGCCTGCCGTACCCGACGTCGATCGGCCGTGTCACCGCCGGCAGCTGGTCATCGACGGTCCCGGACCGCCTGGTCGCCGAGGGCCGCTACGGCGTCCGGGTCGGCCAGACGCTGGAGGAAGCCGAGGGGGAGCTGCGCCGGGTCGTCGCCGCCGCCTGCGCCGGCGACGACTGGCTCCGCGACCACCCCGCCGACGTCGAGATCACGGGCGGCCGCTTCGCCTCGGCCGCGGTGCCGCAGGAGCACCCGCTGCCCTGGGCGGTCGGCGAGGCCGCCCGCGACGTCCTGGGCCGCCTGCCGGCCTTCGTCGGCGTCCCATACGGGGCGGACGCGCGGCTCCTGATCGGCCCGGGCCGGACGCCGACGGTGCTGTACGGCCCGGGCGACCCGAACCTCGCCCACGCCCCGGACGAGCACGTCCAGCTCGAGGAGGTGGCGCGCTGCGCCCGCGTGCTGGCCGTGTGGGTGATACGTGCGCTGGCCTGAGGTTACGGAACTGCGCCAACTCCGTCATGAATCGGACTCGTTTTGAAACAGAGGGACCAGGTCCAGGTGTTTCACGGCTGAAACAGATGGACCAGGTCCAGTTGTTTCACGCCCAGTTGGTTCACGCCGAGCGGTCCTGGTGTGCGAGCATGGCGTCGTGACTTCCGACGCCGTCGCCGCCGCACCGACGATCGAGGACGTCCGTGCCGCCGCCGAGGCAATTGCCGGTCGCGTCCACCGCACCCCGACCCTGACCTCGGCGACGCTCGCCGGCCGGTGCGGCGCACCCGTCTGGCTGAAGGCAGAGCTCTTCCAGCGCATCGGCGCGTTCAAGCCGCGCGGCGCCATGAATCGGCTGCGCGCCTTCACCGCCGAGGAACGGGAGCGGGGCGCGATCGCCATCTCCGCCGGAAATCACGCCCAGGCGCTCGCGCTCGCCGCCCGCGACCATGGCGTCGACGCGCTCGTCCTGATGCCGGCCGACGCCAGCCCGGCCAAGGTCGCCGCCACCCGCGGCTATGGCGCGACCGTCGACCTCGAGTCGGCCGACTCGATGGAGGCGCTCGAGCGGATGCACGCGATCAGCGCCGAGACCGGGCGGGTGATCGTGCACCCCTACGACGACCCGCTCGTGATCGCGGGCCAGGGCACCGTCGGCCTCGAGCTCGTGGAGGATGTGCCCGGCCTCGACACAGTCATCGTCCCGATCGGCGGCGGCGGGTTGATCGCCGGGATCGCCACCGCGGTGAAGGCGCTCCTCCCCGAGGCGCGGGTGATCGGCGTCGAGCCGGAGCTGTCCGCGGCGATGTGCGCGGCCCTTGATGCGGGCGAGCCGGTGCCGGCGGTGCCGGGGCCGACGATCGCCGACGCGTTGCGGGCGCCGGTGGCGGGGACGATCGCGCTCGAGGTGTGCTCGCGGCTCGTGGAGGACATCGTCCTCGTGTCGGAGGACGAGATCCGCGAGGGGATGCGGTTCCTCTACGAGCGCGCCAAGCTCGCCTGCGAGCCGGGCGCCGCCGTCGGCGTTGCTGCCCTCCTCGCCGGCCGCATCGACGTCGGCGGATCGACCGGCGTCGCGCTCGTCATCTCCGGCGGGAATATCTCGCCCGAGCTCGTGGCCGAGGTGCTCACCGAGGCTCCGTAGCCAGCGGCCCATCAGGCTCGGCTGCCGAGCCCGGGCGCGTCCCGCAGCCCGGGCTATTTGAGGGCAGCGAAGGGGATGGGACACGAGGGGCTCGTTCCAGTCAGGCTGTGGGCGAGCGCGTTCCCGCGCGTGCCGCCGCGTCGGTCCCGACGCTTTCGAGCGCGATCGCGGCCTGACGTACGAACTCCCGAGCCTCGCGCTCCTCGCTGTCGGCCAGCGCCCGCTGCAAGAGCGCCCGCGCACGTTCCAGGTGGCCGGCGGCGCGGAACCCCTCGGCCGCGTCGAGGCGTGCATGGAACTCGATGCCCGGATAGTCGATGTGTGCCAGAAGGGCCACGAGCTCGTCCGCGAGGGTCAGTGCCTCGGCCGGCCGACCCGAGGCGGCGCAGGCGCGTAGCGCTGCTCCGCGCCAGAGTAGCTGACTCCATCGATCCGACGGCGACGCCAGCGCCCGCGCCGCGATGCTTTGCCGCAGCGCCTCGTCGGAGCGGCCAGCGCAGGCGAGCGTGCGGGCGAGAAGCCCAAGGATGGTGGCCGCCGAGCCGACGTCCCCGGCGGCGCCGGCTGCCGCCGCCGCAGCACCGAGCGGCTCGATCGCATCCCCGGGTCTGCCGGCGTCGACGAGTACGGCACCCCTGATCCAGTCCGTGATGTACCGCTTGAAGCCCAACTCCTCGGCGACGGCGACCATGTCGGAGAGGGCCTCGAGGGCGGCGTCGGCATCTCCGCGCTGGGCCAGCAGGCTCGCGGCGTCCGCCAGGTAGTCCGCACGGATCGCACGTCCGAACGTGCCCGACGCCGCCTCGCCTGCCTCGAGCACGTCCGCGATGCGGCCCCTGCCGCGCATGAGGAACAACACGCCACCGACGGCACCGAACGCCTCGAGCCACGCCGTCCCCACGGTCTGCGCGAGCCGGAGCGTTCGCTCTGCCGCCTCCCGGGCGAGCGAGCAGCGCAGGAGCGTATGGCCCTCCCAACGCGACACGACGTACCAGAGCCGGGCCGCCTCGCCGAAGCGGCCGGCCTTCTCGCTCTCCTCCGCCGCCCGGCGCGCATGATCGAGCGCCGCCTCCTCTTCGCCCGCGCGTGGGCCGGTCGTGGTGATTGCGATCATGCGGCGGACGGCCTCGCACACCAGCTCGGTCGTTCGGTCACCGCTCGAGCGAGCCGCAGCGACGGCCGCCGACGACGTCGCAGCGGCCACATCCGGGCGTCCGGCCATCGCCAGCCAGCTCGCGCAGTCGGCGAGCGCGATCGCCGTGGCGGGATCGTCCGCGCGTCCGAGGACCGCGACGCGCCGGAGGAGGGCGGCCCCGGCCAGGAAGTCAGCCTGGGCGGCCGCACGGTCGGCTGCCCTCCGAAACAGCGTCCCCGCCCTGCGCGCCAGCGCGGCCGCCGGCTCGTCGGCGGATCCGATCTCGCGCCGGTAGAGCGCGGCCACGGCGAGGTGGTGTGCGACCAACTCCTCGTACTCGCTCACGCGCGCGCCGGCAAGCGCCTCCAGCCAATCGGCGAAGGCCTCGTGCCAGCGCGCCCGCACCTCCTTGGTGACACGTTGGTAGGCCGCCTCGCGGATCAGGAGGTGGCGAAAGCGGTAGGCGTCCTGGCCGGGCAGGGCCGGCCGATCCGTCCGCAACATCTGCTTGCGTGCCAACGTCCGCACGGTGGAGGCGATCACCTGCCGGTCGGCGCCAAGCGCCTCGAGCGCCCCCACGTGGAACACCTGTCCCTCGATGGATGCCCGCTGGACCATGCCCCGCTCCAAGCTTGAGAGCCGGTCGAGCCGCGCTGTGAGGAGGGCCTGGATCGTCGGCGGCAGGTCGATGCGGTCGATCGGGCCGACGACCTCGACGCGTCCGTCCTTGCGACGGAGGTGGCCTTGGTCCACCAGCATCGCCACGAGCTCCTCAACGAACAGCGGGTTGCCCTCGGCCGCCTCGACAACCCGCTCAGCGACCGTGACCGGGACGTCGGCGCCGAGGAGCTCGCGCACGAGCGCCACGCTGTCGGCGCTCGAGAGCGGCTCCAAGAGGAGTGTCGTTGCGTTCAGCTTGCCGCCCGACCAGCCGGGCCGTTCCTCCAGGAGCTCGGGACGGGCCATACACACAAGGAGCACCGGTGCCTCGTCCAGCCAGTCGGCCAGGTAGTCGATCAGGTCGAGGAGCGGCGGCTCCGCCCAGTGGATGTCGTCCAAGACCACCACGAGCGGCCGGTGCGAAGCGGCGGCCTCGAACAGCCGGCCCAGAGCCACCCGCGCGTCCTCGACGCGGGCGCTTGCCCCCGCCAGGCCGAGGAGCGAGCCGACTCCCTCGGCCACCTCGCGGGCCACTCCCGGCTCGACAAACGACTCGAGCCTCGCGTGCACCTGCTCGGGCGTGTGGTCCTCCCCGACGCCGACAAGGGCCTTCACCGCCTCCGCGAGCGCCCAGTAGGTGACGCCCTCGCCATAGGAGAGGCAGCGGCCTACGCAGACGGTGGTCTCCTGCAGCCCGGCGAGGAACTCTCCGACCAGGCGCGACTTGCCCACGCCGGCCGTGCCGAGCACGGTCACGAGCTGACAAGAGCGCTCCTCCGCGGCGCGGTCGAACCCGTCCTGCAGCATCCGCCGCTCCCGCACGCGGCCCACGAGACGGGCAGCCCCCGGCTGTCGGCCACGGGCGTGGTCGTCTCCCAGCGCAATCACTCGGAACGCTGCAACCGGGTTCGACTTTCCCTTCAGTTCCAGCGGCGCGACTTCATCCACCTCGACCGACCCGCGGACGAGGCGCTGCGTTGAGGCTCCGATCAGGATCTCCCCGACGGGCGCGGCCTGCTCCAGCCGTGCCGCGGTGTTCATCGCGTCACCGGTCGCGACGAGGCGGCCGCCCGGTGCTGCGCCCATCACCACCTCGCCCGTCGCCACGCCGATGCGCACCGCCAGCCGCACGCCGAGAGTGGATTCGAGCTCGTCTCCGAGCGCACGAACGGCGTCGCGAGCCTCGACCGCCGCGCGCACACAGCGTAGGGCATCGTCCTCGTGGGCAGCCGGAACGCCGAACAGGGCGACAACGGCATCGCCGATGAACTTCTCCAGATGGCCACCGTGGCGCTCGAGGGCTGCCGACACCTTCGCGAAGTATCGGTTCATCACCCCTCGTATGACCTCCGGATCCACCCGCTCTCCCAGCGCCGTCGATCCGACCACGTCCGAGAAGAACACGGTCACAACCCGTCGGGACTCCTCATCGTCCCGGCGCACCGGCGCTGCACAGGCGGGGCAGAAGCGCGCTCCCTCGGGCAGCGGCTCGCCGCAGCGCTGACACGTCGAGTCCACGTCAGCAGCATGGTCGCCGGGCAGCGACGGTGTCAAGCGGGTACCCGAGGTGGCGCCCGCGCTCGGGGTGACGCCGGGCCGTGGCCGACCCTCGCGGACGGCTATGCCCGGGCGCTGGGCCCGTAGGCGAGGCGGAGGAGATCGCCCTCGGCGAAGCGCGAGAAGCGGAGCGGCCGCAGGTCGATCGGCGGCTCGGTACCGGCCAGCTCCGCGGCGACGCACTCCGCGATCGCCGGCGCGAGCTTGAGGCCGTGCCCCGACATGCCGGCGATCGCGTAGACGCCGTCGCGGACGAAGCCGACGATCGGGTTCCAGTCGGGGGTGGCGTCGTAGGCGCCGGTCCAGCCGTCGATCCACGCCAGGTTGTAGGCGTCGTGGTAGCGCTCCTCCAACGCCGTCCGCACGGTCTGCGGGTACTCCGGCCGTGGGTTCTCAGGTGCATCGTCGCGGTCGGCATAGACCTCGGGCTTCGAGTACGCCACGGCCCAGGCGACATCGCCGACGCCTGGGCGCACGACCACATTCGTAACGGTGTCCGAGACGACCACCGAGACTCGCATCGGCGCAACGCGGAGGACGTCGATCCTGCGCAGCTCGACGGGAAGCTCCAGCAAGAGCCGCTTCGACCAACCGCCCGCAGCGACGACGACGGTCCGCGCGTCAAGGCTCTCGACACCGACCACCTGACTTCCGAGGTGGACGTCGACGCCCAGGGAGACCGCCTCCGCGAACGACGCCAAGGTCATCCGGCCAGGATCGACCACCCCGCCGTCTCGCTCGTACGCCGCCACGGCAATGCCGTCCGTCCGGAGCCGTGGCTCGAGGTGTGCGATCTCGTCCGGCTCGACGAGCGCGGTCGCGACGCCCAGCGAGCGGCCCAGCTCCACGTTCGCCGCGCACGCGGCCCGATCCGCCTCGGCGACCGGGAGGAGGTACCCGGTGCGCACGTACGCCGACCGCGGATCGCCGGCCAGGAGCTCGATCCCGCGCTTCGCCAGCCGCACCGTCACCTCGTTCGAGTAGTGCGCGCGCACCATCCCGAAGGAGCGGCCGGTGTCGCCAGCGCCCGGCGTCGCCCGGTCGTAGAGCTCGACCCGCATCCCAGCCCGCGCCAATTTGCAGGCGAGCGAGGTGCCGAAGAGCCCCGCCCCGACGACGGCGACGTCCGCCCGCTTCACGGTGTCGTGTAGGCGACCGTGATGCCGCCGTCGACAACGAAGGCCTGGCCCGTCGTCCAGGCGGACTCGTCGCTCGCCAAGTGCAGCACCGCGTTCGCCATGTCGTCGAACGTCCCCAGCCGGCCCATCGGGATGTGCACCATCCGCCGTTCCAGCCCGCCCTCGTCGGCGGCGAGCGCGTTTCGGAAGAGCGGCGTATCGACGGGGCCGGGGCAGAGCGCGTTGCAGCGGATGCCGCTTCGGGCGTATGTGACCGCCACCTCACGCGTCATCGCGAGGACGCCCCCCTTCGCGGCCGCGTAGGCGGTCTGCGGTGTTGCCGAGCCCATCAGCGCGACCATCGAGCTCATGTTGACGATCGACCCGCCGCCCGTCTCGAGCATGTGCGGGATCTGGTGCTTCAGGCAGACGAAGACGCCCGTCAGGTCGACGGAGATGATCCGGTGCCAGACGTCGAGGTCGGTCGCAGGCGGGTCGGTGTCCTCGGCGAGCAGGACGCCGGCGTTATTGTGGCAGACGTCGACCGAGCCGAAGCGCTCGCGGGCGAAGGCGTAGAGCGCCTCGACCGACGCCGAGTCGGTCACGTCGGCGGTGAATGCCTCGCTCCCGGGCAGCTCCGCGGCCGCCTCCCTGACGCCGGCGGCGTCGATATCCGCGAGGACGACGCGGCCGCCCTCCGCGTGCAGGCGGCGGGCGACCGCCAGCCCGATGCCCGCCGCAGCGCCCGTGACGACGCACACCTTGTCCTCGACGCGGCCGGGCATGACCGCGCATTAAACGCGAGAGGGGCGCCCGCGTGCGCGGGCGCCCCTCTCAGCAGGGTCGGGCTAGAGGCCCTCGTGCACCATCCGGCCGATGGTCTCGTACTTGGCCCGGTTGGCCGACTTCAGGAACAGCGCGTATGCAATCCCGCCGGCGAACACGAGCACGTCGATGATCACCAGGTACCACGCGTAGTGGTAGCCGGCTCCGAGGAAGTCGATTTTCCTGATCGCGATGAACAGCACCACAGCCTGGCCGATCACCGAGATCAGCGGCGCCAGGGTGTGGTTCCAGATGTGGTGCTCGGATGGGTGGTGCGTCCGGAAGTAGTTCCAGATCGCCACCGACACGAGCGCCTGGATGAACAGGATCAGCACCACGCCCATGAACGCCATCAGTCCGTAGAGCTGCACGTACGCGATCGACGTGGCCGAGTCGGATCCGGCCGCCGTGGTCGCGAAGAGCGCGAACGCGATCACGATCAACCCCGCGATTACCGACTGCGTCGTCGAGGCGATGAACGGGCTCTTGTGCTTCTCATGCGTCCGGCCGAGCTGAGCCGGAAGCACCTTCTCGCGGCCAAGCGAGTAGAAGTAGCGTGCGGTCGTGTTGTGGAACGCCATCCCGCACGCGAACGAGCCGGTGATGATGAGGTAGCTCAGAGCATCGCGCAGGAACTCGTTGCCGAACTGCTTGGCGGGTGCCAGGAAGAACAGGTACGCATTGGTCGTCGCCTGAACAGCGGCGGCGTGCGTGCTGACGTAGCCCGAAAGGGCTGCCCAGGAGGTAATCGTGTAGAAGACCCCGAGGCCGATCACGGAGATGTACATCGCGCGCGGGACGATCCGCTTTGGATCCTTGGACTCCTCTCCGTAGTTGGGCGCCATCTCGAAGCCCACCCACGACCAGAATGCGAAGAAGACGCCGACGGCCCACGCGCCGGCGGCGACGCTGCCTGACGCGGGCAGATCCTTGAACGCGTTGATCGGGTTGATCGCTCCTGCCTGAACATTTTCCCCGCCTTGGGCGAAGACGACCAGGTCGAAGATCAGCAGGAAGGCGACCTCGCTGATCAGCGCGAGGCCGAGCACGCGCGCCGAGATATGGACGTCGAAGTACGCGAGGATGCTGATCAGGGCCACCATGAAGAGCGCCGGCCAGTACCAGGACACGTGGTAGCCGTACTGCGCGAGCTTGGCCACGGCGAAGTACGCGAAGCCGCCGCAGAGGGACGCCTCGAACACCGAGTACGCCACCACCATCGCCAGCCCCGACGCCATGCCGAGCTCGCGGCCGAGGCCGTGGCTGATGAAGCTGTAGAACCCACCGGCCGCCGTCACCTTGCGCGACATCGCTACGTAACCGACCGAGAAGATGGTCAGGATCAAGGTGGCGAACGCGAATCCGGCCGGCGTCCCGATCCCGTTCCCGTAGCCGACCGAGAGCGGCGTGTTGAAGAGCATGGCCGAGATCGGCGCCGCGCCCGTCACGGTCAGGAAGAGAACTCCCAAGAGCCCGACCGCGCCGCCGTGCAGCTTGTGGACGTCGCCGCGCTGCGAGACGTCCAGGCTCTCCACGGGGATCATCCCCTCGTGGTGGGGGCTCATGCCCCCCTGTTCACTTGCCACGTGACCTCCTTCGCGAAGAGAGACGGGGAAGAAGAAGAGACCACCACTTTTACAGCATTGCGGCAGCTATAGCAACACCGTCCGCGCATGTTGCGAGGGATCAGACGGCTCAGGCTCGGGCGAGGTTGCGATCCGGCGCCCGGGCTCCGGAGTCGGCGAGCGTCTCGACGAGCATCCGCTCGACCACCCGCCGCCACTCGCCGGTGCGCACGACGACGCGGTCGGGCAGGAGCCGCCGCCGCTCGTGATCGGCATGGTGGCCCTTCGCCAGGAGGTCGAACGCGGCGATCGCATTCAGGACCGTGCCATAGCCGGCCGAGCCGACGAACCCGCCGATCCAGTCGCCCGGCCGGCCCTCGTCCGGGAAGACACCCTCGCGTACGCCCTGCCAGTAGGCGTGCTGGAAGAGGCAGCCGGCGATGCCGCGGTCGGTCCAGCATCCTGCCGTCAGCTCGGCCTCGCCGCGGTCGATCCCGCGCAGCGCAAGCTGAAGCAGTTGCCGCCCGCGCTCGGTTTCCGCCAGGTCGCCGAGCTCGCTTCGAAGTGCTCGCTCTTCGGCCGTCATGGCATCCCTCCTCAGAAGACCTCGATGTACTCCTGCCGCTCCCAGTCGGTGACGTGGTCGTCGAATCGTTGCAGCTCGTACCTGCGCATCGTTGTGTAGGCCGTCACGAAATCCCGGCCGAGCGCGTCGACCAGCTTCTCGTCCGACTCGAGCGCTTGGAGCGACTCGTGCACCGTCGTCGGGAGCGGCGCCTTCGAAGGATCCTGCTCGGCCGGCGTCGCCGCGGCCGGCTCCAGCTCGAGCTCCTCCTCCACGCCGTTCAGGCCGGCGGCGAGGAGCGCCGCCCCGACGAGGTACGGGTTGCAGAGGCCGGTCGGGGCGCGGTTCTCGACGTGGCGCGTGCCGGCGGAGCCGCCCTTGATGCGAAGGAGCGCCGACCGGTCCTCGAGGCCCCACGAGATGTTGGACGGGCTGAAGGTGTGCGGGCGGCGCCGCTTCAGGCAGTTCACCGTCGGCGCGAGCAGGGCATAGACCGCGCGGGCGTGGCGCAGCTGGCCGGCCATGAACTGGCGGCATGTCGCGGTCATCCCCTGCGGGTCGCCGTCGTCGCCGAAGACGTTCTCGCCGGAGCCGAGGTCGGTCAGGCTGACGTGCGTGTGGCACCCGGAGCCGGCCGAGTCGGCGAACGGCTTGGACATGAACGTCGCGTTCAGGCCGTGCATGTGAGCGAGCTGCTTCACCGCGTTCTTGAAGGTGAAGGCGTTGTCGGGGCCGGCCATGCCGGAGCCAGGGCGGAAGTTGATCTCCCACTGCGATCCGGCGTACTCGCAGTTCGCCGTGATGATCTGGATCCCGAACGCGTTCAGCTGATCGACGATCTCCGAGATCAGCGGGATGTACGTGTTCCGCACCGAGTTGAAGATCTGGTAGCCGGAGAAGAGCGGGGTGCCGTCCGGGTTCAGGAGGTAGAACTCGGGCTCGAAGCCCATCACCGGCTCGTAGCCGAGGTCGTGGGCGCGGTCGAGCTGCCGGCGGAAGACGTAGCGCGGGAGCGCCCGCAGCGGCTCGCCGTCGGCGAACCGCGAGTCGCAGATGAAGCGGGCGGTTGCGTCCAGCCAAGGCACCGGGGCGCCCGTCGCGGGGTCGGGGAAGAGCCGCTGGTCGCCGTAGCCGATCTCCTCGTGGTAGAGCGTGCCCGGCACCACGTCGGAGCGAGAGTCGAGGACCGCCGCCCCGCCGTACATGTTGAGCCCCTCCTCGCAGTACCCGGGCGCCTGCTCGATCGGCACGATCTTCGAGCGGCTGGTGCCGTGCATGTCGGGCAGCTCGAAGCGGACGAAGCGGATGCCGTCGGCGCGCCAACCCTCGATGATGTCGGTGGCCGAGGTGGTGGCGGTCTGAGCCATCGAAGTCACTCCTCTCCCGGATCGGGTGTGCCGTTTGACCAGTGGCGGAGCTGGAAGCCCTGCGCCTCGAGCGTGCCGCGGAGATCGGCCGCGGTGGGGGGCGCGCACACGGCGAGAACGCCGCCCTCGCGACCGTCGTCCCGCCGGAGGGCCGCCGCAACGGCGTCGGGCGGCTGCAGGTGGTGGCCGCGGAGGCCGAGCTCCTGATAGGTGTCGCGGACGACGACCAGCGAGGCGCCCGGGCCGCGGATGATGCTCGCCAGGCCGACGAAGTGGCCGACGTCCCAGTCGGCGGGCGGCGGATCGACCTCGTTCCCGGCCAGGTACTCCACGACGAGTCCGGGATCCGGCCGCGATCCCCAGAGGAGGCCCGTGCGGACGTTCGCGATCAGCGTCGCGGCCGGCGACGCGTCGAGAAGCGCGGCGACGCTCTCCCCGGTCCACGGCCCGGCGACCGGGAGGGCGGCGAGCGAGCCGCCCGCGAGCCGCTCGATCGCCCGGGCCAGCGCGGGCGCGGCCGTCCCGGCGACGCCCGGCGTGCCGTCGACGGGGAGCTCGACCCGGTAGTCAGTGCGCGGGCTCGCCCCAGGCGGGACATGCGTGCGCGGATCACCGCCGGGCAGGATCGCCCCGGCGGCGACGGCGACCGCGTCCTGGTCGGCGTCAATGCCGGCGGCGCGGAGGACGAGCGCGGCCCAGAAGCATCCGCACAGGTTGTCCTTCTGCTGCCGCTCTGCGGCATACAGGTCGGCCAACCCTCCCTGGCCCTGGATCGCGGTGACGCCTGCTCCAGCCAACGGCCTGAGCATACGCGAACGCAACCGCGGGGTCAGGCACGCAATTGCAGGGCCAGGCACGCAATTGCAGGGTCAGACCTCGTCGCGCCCGCCCGGTCGCCCCTCCCGGCGAGGTGTGGCACCGCAATTGCGTGCCTGACCCCGGAATTGCGCGGCCGTAGCATGGGGTGACCGTGCCCCGTGCGCGCGGAACCGGGACGGCGCGCCGCCGGTCTGATTCGCATGCGCCCGTTGGTGCTCGTCGTCGTCCTCCTTGCCGGCGCCTGCGCCGGATTGGACGGCGGCGGCGAGCCACGGGTCGATTACACCTGGCGGAGCGCGGGATTCACGATCGCCCCGACCAACGCCCGCCCGCGCATGACGCGCTCGCAGGCCATCGACGCAGCCGGCCGGCCGCCTGGAAGCGCCCACGGCGTCGAAGCGGCGTTCGGACGCTTCTCGTGGCGCGGCCGGCCGAGGCGCGCGTGGGTCGTCGTCTGGCCGTACGCCTGCGCGCCGGCTCACGGGCCGGGAGCAGCGGGATGCGTCCACCAACCGTGGGTTGCGATCGTCGACGACGCCACGGGCCGGACGCCGGTCGAGTTCACCGTCGGCGACGATCCCCTCGCCCGATAAGATCGCCCGGCGATGCGAGCGGCGATCTGGCGCGAGCCCGGGCGAATGGACCTCGGCGAGGTCCCGGATCCGGCATGCCCGGCCGACGGGGCGCTCCTGCGCGTCGTCGCGTGCGGGATCTGCGGCACCGACGTGCGCACGTTCTACAACGGCGACCGCCGGATCGAGCCGGGCGCGGTCCTCGGGCACGAGATCTGCGGTGAGGTGCTCGAGATCGGGCCACACGCGAACGGACAGCTCCGCGCGGACGTTGGCGACGTCGTCCACGTGATCTCGACGCTCTACTGCGGCGCCTGCACCCTGTGCCGGTCCGGGAACGAGCATCTCTGCCAGTCCGGCGGCCTCATGGGGTTCGACTATCAGGGCGCGTACGCCGAGCTCGTGGCCGTGCCCGAGGTCGCCCTCAAGAACTGCTTCCGCGTGCCCGAGGGGCTCGACCCGGTCCACGCGACGTTCGCCGACCCGCTCTCCGACGCGATCTGCGGGCACAAGGACCTCGGGATCGGCCTCGACCAGCACGTGGTCGTGATCGGCGCGGGCCCCGTCGGGACGGCCCACGTCGCCCTCGCCCTGGCGCAGGGCGCCGACACCGTGCACCTGCTCGAAACGGAGGCGCAGCGGCTCGACCTGGCCCGGGCCGTGCTCAGGGACGACCGCGTCAGCTACGTCGACACGTCGGGCCTCGACCCGGTCGAGCACATCCGGGCCGAGACGGGCGACGGCGCCGACCGGGTGATCGTCGCCTGCTCGAACGCGCATGCCCAGGAGCAGGCGATGGAGATGGCCGCCCCGCGCGGGCGCGTGCTCTTCTTCGGCGGCCTCCCCAAGGGGACGACCACGATCGCCTTCCCCTCGAACGTGCTCCACTACCGCGAGGTGGCCGTGCTCGGAAGCTACGCCTCCCGCTACCGCGACCAGGTGCAGGCGCTCGACATGCTCGAGCGCAACACCGCCAACATCCGCGGCGTCGTCACCGACGTCGTGTCGCTCAACGAGACGCCCGAGGCCTTTCCGCGCATTCGTCGCGGCGAGGCGCTCAAGGTGGTCGTCACCCCGTAGCGGTCCAGCCGGCCTCCCATTCGGAGACCGTGAACGGCCTCCCGGCCGGGGCGCCGACGGCGAGGACAGCGGTGTCGTCCTCACGGGCGACGGCCCGCCGCACGACCGCCGGGTCGTGGATGTAGACCAGCGTCCCGGCAGCGGCGTCGACCCGCTCGCCGGCGAGCGTGAACTCGGCCCGTCCCCGCAGCACCACGTAGAGCTCGCGGTGGCTGGAATCGGGATCGGACTCGTCCAGCTCGTTGTGCTCCTCGATCACGACCTGCCCGGCATCGGCCGTGTAGGCGTTCGTGCCGAACGCGTCGATGCCGAGATGGGCCCGAACCGGCCTCCACTCCCCCTCCACGTACGACTGACCGGCGACGGCGGGGATGTCGTCCACGTGCGCGATGCTCACTCCCTGCGGCATGGGTACCTCCGGATCGGTGGGGGGTCAGGCGGAGGATCGCATGTCAGCAGGGGCGCCCCGGGACATCGCGGCAGTGTCGCCCGCCGCGGTTGAGAGCCGCATGAGAGCGGCTGTCACTGGACCGTCACGCGACCGTGACGCTATCGCCGCCCGGCCGGCCTAGCCTCGGCGCCATGCGCGGTGTGATGGTTCTCGCGGCCGCCTTCCTGGCGGGATGCGGGCAGGGCGCCGCGCAGGCGAC
>DASQXS010000188.1:0-8285 GCA_035639615.1 Gaiellales bacterium
GAACGCGTCCAACCTGGCGCTCATCTCGTTCGCCCGCTACGCCGGCCAGCAGTCGGGGCAGGTGTTCGCCCTCGTCGTCATGGCCGTCGCCGCCTCCGAGGTGGTCGTCGGCCTCGGCCTGGTCGTGGCGATGGCCCGGCGTAAGGCCGACCTCGACGTCGACTCCCTGCGAGGGCTGCGCCACTGATGGAGACGCTCGCCTGGATCTGCCTCTTCGCCCCGCTTGCCGGGGTCGCGGCGCTGACGCTCGCCGGGTCGCGCATCCCGCGCCGGGCGGCTGCATGGGCCGGCACCGGGTTCGCGCTCGTGAGCTTCGCCGCGGCGCTCGTGGTCGCCTACAAGCTCCACCACGAGGCCAAGTTCCACCACGAGGGCGCCCGCGACCACGTCTTCACGCTCTACACGTGGGCGACGTCGGGCAGCCTCCGCGTCCCGCTCGACATCCTGGTCGACCCGCTCTCGGTGGTCGAGATGCTGATCGTCTCCGGCGTCGGCGCGCTGATCGTTCTGTACTCGATCGGCTACATGGACGGGGACGAGAAGGAGCGGCGCTTCTTCGTCTACATGGACCTGTTCCTGTTTTCGATGCTGCTCCTGGTCATGGCGGCGAACTTCGTCGTGCTCCTGGCCGGGTGGGGACTCGTCGGCCTCTCCTCCTATCTCCTGATCGGGTTCTGGCACGAGCGCACCGACCCGGTGGACGCCGCCAAGAAGGCGTTCGTGATGAACGCGGTCGGCGACGTCGGCATCGCCATCGCCATCTTCATCATGGTGCGCGACCTCGGCACGGTCGACTATCACGATGTCTTCGACCAGGCCGGCGCCACCTGGGCGAAGGGCTCGAGCACCGCCAACTGGGTGGCGTTCCTGCTTCTCGTCGGCGCCGTCGCCAAGTCCGCCCAGATCCCGCTCCATACCTGGCTCCCCGACGCGATGGAGGGCCCGACGCCGGTCTCGGCCCTGATCCATGCCGCCACCATGGTGACCGCCGGCGTCTATCTCGTCGCGCGGACGCACGTCCTCTTCGAGAACGCGCCGGATATCCAGGCGCTCGTCGCCCTCACCGGGGTGGCGACGCTCCTCATGGCCGGGGCGATCGCTCTCGTCCAGACCGACATCAAGCGGATCATCGCCTACTCGACGATGAGCCAGATCGGGTACATGTTCACGGCCGTCGGCATCGGCGCCTACGCCACCGGCATGTACCACCTCCTGACCCACGCGTTCTTCAAGGCGCTCCTCTTCCTCGGCGCGGGCATCGTCATCCACGCCCTCCACGGCGAGCAGGACGTGCGCCGGATGGGCGGCCTGCGCTCGGCCCTCCCCAAGACCACATGGCTCATGTGGGTCGGGACGGTCGCGCTCATCGGCTTCTGGCCGCTCTCCAAGGACGAGATCCTGTCCGCGGCGCTCGACAAGGGCGGCACTGCCGCGACGATCGTCTGGGTCGGGGGCCTGGCCGGCGCGTTCCTGACCGGCGTCTACGCCACCCGGCTCATGCGGCTCACGTTCTACGGCGGACGGTCGCAGTTCGCGTCCGTCCACCTCCACGACACGTCCCACGGCGAGGCGCCGCGGACGATGTTCTGGCCCGTCGTCGCCCTCGCCGCCGGCGCGCTCCTGTCCGGCTTCGTCGCGGTCGGCTTCGGCGCGAAGGACCAGCTCGCCAGCTGGGTCCGGGCGGTCGCGCCGACGATCGAGCCCAGCGTGATCGAGGACGTCCTGACGACGGCGATCTCGTGGGGCGCCGGGCTCGCCGGCGCCGGGCTGGTGTGGTGGCTCTACGCCCGGCCGGCGCGGATCGCGGCGCTCAAGCGGCCGCTCGCCGCCGGCGCCGTCCTGGCGGAGAACAAGTTCTACTGGGATGCGCTCTACGACCGCATCGCCTACCTGCCCGCCGCCTTCACCGCCACGACGCTCTACCGGTTCGTCGAGCGCTGGATCGTGTGGGGCTCGATCGCGCTCGTCGCCTACTTCGTCCGCGCGCTCAGCCGCGCTGCCACCGCCGCACAGACCGGCGTCGTTCGCATCTACGCCACCGCCCTCGCGGCGGGCGCCGCCGTGCTTGCGGCCTACTTCCTCGGGAAGGCGTCCCTGTGACGACTGCCGTCATCTTCCTGCCGCTGGCCGGGGCGATCGTCCTGGCGCTCGCGCCGCTCGGCCGGCGCCCCGCGGGCGCGCTCGCGCTCGCCGTCGCGCTCGCCGAGTGCGTGCTCGGCGCGGTCGCGCTGATCGGCTTCGACACGGGCGGCGGCGAGCAGTACGTCCAGAACACGAGGTGGATCTCGGACTTCGGCCTGAACGCGGCCGTGCGCTACCACGTCGGCATGGACGGCCTCTCGCTCTTCATGGTGCTCCTCACAGCCGTCGGCATCGCCGCGGCGATCGGGTTCGCCATCCGCGCCGACCGCCCCCGGCCGCGCGCGTACCTGGGGCTCCTGCTGCTGCTCGAGTTCGCGCTGGCGCTCCTCTTCACCGCCCAGGACCTCGTGCTCTTCTACGTCGGCTGGGAGATCATGATGATCCCGCTCTACGTCCTCATGGGCGTATGGGGCGGCGCCGGCCGGCGGGCGGCGACGATCCAGTTCGTCGTCTACACGCTGATCGGGTCGCTGGCGATGCTGGTCGCGATCGCGACGCTGGGCGTCACCGCCGGCACCTTCGACCTGCCGGCGCTCGTCGCGCACCCGCACGAGTCGACCTGGCTCTTCCTGGCGTTTGCGGCCGCGTTCTGCATCAAGGCCCCGCTCTTCCCGCTCCACGGCTGGCTGCCTCCCGCCTACCGGGAGTCGTCGCCCGAGGTGACCGCCCTCCTCTCCGGCGTCGTCTCCAAGGCCGGCGCCTACGGGCTCCTGCGGTTCGCCGTCCCGCTCTTTCCGAGCACCGCCCACGACTGGCGCTGGCTGCTCCTGGGGCTGGCCCTCGCAGGTCTGCTCTACGGCTCGATCGTCGCGTTCCGCCAGGCCGACGCCCGCGGCGTGGTCGCCTACTCCAGCCTCGCCCAGATGAACCTGATCGTGATCGGAATCTTCGCGTTCAACACGAACGGCACGACCGGCGCGATCCTCCAGATGGTGAACCACGGGGTGGTGTCGCTGGCGGCGTTCCTGCTCGTCGGCATCGTTGAGGCGCGCACCGGCACGGATCTCTTCCGCTCGCTGGGCGGGCTCGCGAACTCGCGCCCGGTCATGTCGACCGTGTTCCTGATCGCCGCGCTCTGGGCGCTGGCCGTCCCCGGCTCGAGCGTCTTCGTCTCCGAGCTCTACATCCTGATCGGCGCGTACACGCAGGCGGCGCTCCTCGGCGCGGCGGCCGCGTCCGGGATCGTGCTCGCCGCGATGTACATGCTGCGCTGGTACTCGGCGCTGGCGCATGAGGCGAGCGGCGAACAGGTGCCGGCGGACATGCCGGACCTGCGCCCCGGCGAGCTCGCCATCGCCGCGCCGCTGATCCTGATCCTGCTCGCCCTGACCGCGTACCCCTTCGGCGTCATGGACCGCATCTCATGATCCAGATCCCGATCTCGTTCTCGGCGGTCGCGCCGGAGATCATCCTCCTCGGCACGGCGTCGGCGCTTCTCGTGGTGGCGGTGTTCCTGCCGGGTGAGCCGGCCCGGCGGCTCTCGGCGGCCGCGGCGGCCGCCGCCCTGATCGCCGCCACGGCGGTCGCCGCGGCCCAGTTCGAGGACACGGCCCGGCTCTCGTTCGACCACACGCTTCGGATCGACGCGTTCGGCCAGGGCGCGCGGATGCTCATCTTCCTGTCGGGCCTCCTGGCGGTGTGCGTCGCCTTCGGCATGCGCCACCTGGGCGAGCGCGGCGTCGAGTACCACGCCCTCCTGCTCTCGGCGTGCGCGGGGATGTCGCTGCTCGCGGTCTCGAACAGCTTCGTCACCGCGTTCGTGGCCCTCGAGCTCTTCTCGATCTGCCTCTACGTCCTGGTCGCGATCGAGACCGACGACCTGCTCTCGCTGGAGGGCGGGCTGAAATACCTGATCGTCGGCTCGGTCGGCGCGGCCTTCCTGCTCTACGGATCGGCGCTCGCCTACGGCGCCACCGGACAGCTCGAGTTCGACCGCATCCGCGCCGCGCTCGCCCACGGCGATGCCCACGGCGTCCTGCTCCTGGCCGGCATCGCGCTCGTCCTCGTCGGGCTCGGCTTCAAGGCCAACGCCGCGCCGTTCCACATGTGGACGCCGGACGCGTACGAGGGCGCCCCGACCGCCGTGACGGCGTTCATGTCCGCCGCCACCAAGGTCGTGGCGCTCGTGATCGCGTTCCGGGTGCTCGTGACCGCGTTCCCGCGCGAGTCCGGCGTCTGGCAGATCGGGATCGCCGGGCTCGTCTTCGCCTGCTTCATCGCCGGGAACCTGGGCGCCCTCCGCCAGGACAACGTGAAGCGGATGCTGGCGTACTCCACGGTCGCCCACTCCGGCTTCCTCCTCACCGCGGTCGCGGCGCACAGCGCGCTCGGCGGACGCGCGCTCCTCTACTACCTGGTCGTCTACGCGGCGATGAACGTCGGCGCGTTCGCCCTGGTCGCGATCCGGGAGCGCGAGCTGGGCCGCCCGGTCGAGATCCGCGACTTCGCCGGCTGGGGCTACCGCCGGCCGGTGCTCTCGATGGCGATGGTGGTGTTCATGCTCTCGCTGGCCGGATTCCCGCCCACCGGCGGCTTCCTCGGCAAGCTCTACATCTTTAGCGCCGCCGTCTCGAACGGCCAGACCTACCTCGCCATCGCCGGCGTCGCCGCGACGGTCGTCGGGCTCGTGTACTACCTGCGGGTGCCGTTCGCCCTCTTCGACCGTGACGCCGAGGTCCCCGCCGCGGCGCCCTCGGCCGGCTACGCCCTGAACGCCGGCGCTACGCTGGCGACCGCGCTCGCGGTGCTCGTCGTCGGGATCATCCCCTCGCCGGTGATCGACCTCGCCCGGACGGCGAGCGGCTCGCTGTTCGGGTAAAGATGATTGAGTCCCAATCCTGCGCGCCTGGCCGTCAGTCTGTGGTGGGTTGGCCGAAGCTGGTGGGCTGCGGCTGGGACTCAATCATCTTGAGGTAGTCGAGCAGCCCGGCGCCGCGGGGCGAGAGCCGGTACCCGGGCCGAAGGCTCTCCGTGAGCCCGAGCTCCTTCAGCTTGCGGACGTCGGCCTTGAAGGGCAGCCGCTCCCGGCCGACCTCCGCCGCCAGGTCGGCCGCCGCGACCTCGGGGCGGTCGCGGATCAGGCGCAGCGTCTCGCGCGTCCAGGGCCCGTGCCGGCTCATGCGGTCGAGCCTGTCGAGCCGGGACGCCAGTTCGGCCCACTCGGCGTCCGCCAGGTGGCGGGCACGGCGGAGCGCGATGCGCGGATCCTCCCCGGCGAAGTGGAAGGCGACCCGGTAGACGTCGCCCGCCCGCCGGGGCACCCTGGCGAGAAGCTCGCGGCGACCCGAGGCGCCGGCCCGGCGCGCGTCCGCGTCGGTGATCTCGTCCGGGTCGACGACCTCCACCGCATCGATCTCGATCACGCCGGCGGGCGTGCGGTGCCGCGCCCCGGGACGCGCCCGAGGCCGCTCCCACCGCCGGAAGGCGAGCGTGATCGAGCCGTCTTCGATGCCCGCCCATGTCCGCCGCGGGAAGAGCATGGCCCGAACCTATCCCTTGGAGGCGATCGTCGCGCCATTGCGACGAGGCTCACGCGATGGCGAACGCGTCGTGCCACGGCGGTTTCAAGGTCGATCTCAGCATCCGCAGCGGAGGCGAGACCGCGCTCTCGCCGGAGGGCGATCGCTGACCGACTCATCCGGAAGGAAGGGGTCCGTGGGGGAACCATGGGTTCCCCCACGTCCAGAACCATGGGTCCCCCCGCGATCAACGCGGCACGTACTCGAATGCGCCGATGTCCGGCGCGCTGTCGCGCAACTGCCCGATCAGGTCGGCCGCCGGCGCGAGTGCGGGGTCGGCCTGGTCGATGAGCAGGAACGATGCGGAGGTGGGCCGCCCGTGCGGATCGAGATAGGCCAGCCCCGCCGCGTCGGACGGCGAGCAGGCGGCGCCGCGGATGACGACGTTTCGCACCGAGCGCACCCCGAGGCACATGAGCGACGGGTCGGTGGCGCGCGCGAGGACGTTGTTCGCGATGAGCGGCCGCATGTCGACCGGCTGGAACCGGTAATAGGGGCTGACCACGATCGAGGAGGGCGCCTGGCCGCGCCGCCCGGTGCCCGCCAGGATCGTGTTGTTGACCACCTCGACATCGCGGGGCAGGTTCGGCGTGGCCCGCGTGCCGATGAGGATGCCAACGCGCGAGTGGACGCCGGGGACGCGCGAGTCCCTGCGGTGGAAGAGGTTGTTGACGACGCGGACGTGATCGACGAGGCCGGTCATGTAGAGCTGCGCGCCGCCGCGGTGGTAGAGGCCGAACCTGTTCCGGGCGACGAGGAGGCCGTCTGCGGCGAAGAGCTCGATCATGTCCTGGTGGTGGCATTTCTCCCATCCGTGGTGACACGGCAGGGCGCGGGCGAACCGGTTGTCCCGGATGGTGAGCCCCTTCCCGGCCCGGCCGTGGATGAAGTCGCATCCCCGGCAGTCGTGGAACCGGTTGTCTTCCACGACCACGTGGCTGGCGCGGTTCGGGAGCAGGCAGAGCGACCATTCCGGCGACCGGTCGCCGCAGTGGGAGAAGTCGCTCCTCTGCACCTGGACGTCGTTCGAGTGATCGAGGTTCACCTCCACCCGGAACCGGGTGTGTCGCGCCGAGACCGTCAACCGGTCGAGCACGATCTGGGTCGACCGCCACACCTCCATCCCCGCGTCGCCGGTGACCGGCCCGATCCGCAGGCGCTCGAAGCGGATGCGCTGGGCGTGGATCACGTCGATCGTCTGGACGCGGGCGCCCTGGGTACCCACCACGGTGAGCGGGTGAGCCGAGCGCCGGGTCAGAAAGAGCGGGTCGGCATAGTCGTGCGGGAGGAGCACGATCCTCCCGCCGCTATCGCGCATCGCCAGGGCCGCCCGGTTGAACTCCTGCGAGCTCGAGACGAACACCGTCCGTGTCCCGAGCGCCGCCGCGGGCGCGGCGGCCGCACCGGCGGCGAGGACGACGGCTGCGGCGACGAGGACGGTGCGGGAGCAACCGAACATACGTTCGCTATACTCGCGGGTGATGGAGATCAGCCAGCCGACCCTCTTCCCCGAGCCCGACGGATTCGGCGACGGCAGGACGCTGCACGCCGTCGAATACCTGCACGTGCGGGCGAAGCGGATCGTGAACCGCGTGCCGGAGGCGTCGCGGATGCCGTTTCGCTTCACGATCAACGCCTACCGCGGCTGCGCGCACGCCTGCACCTACTGCTTCGCCCGGCCGACGCACGAGTTCCTGGGCATGAACGCCGGCGAGGACTTCGAGCGCCGCATCATCGTCAAGGTGAACGCGGTCGAGAAGCTCCGCCGGGAGCTGCGCGAGCCGCGCTGGGCCGGCGACCACATCGCCATGGGCACCAACACCGACCCCTACCAGCCGGCCGAGGGCCGCTACCGGCTGACGCGCGGCATCATCGAGGCGCTCGGCGAGGCCGGAAACGAGTTCTCGATCCTCACCAAGTCGCCGATGATCGTCCGCGACCTCGACGTCCTTCAGGCGGCGGCGGAGCGGACCGATGTCCGCTGCAACCTGTCCGTGGGGACGCTCGACGAGGACGTCTGGCGGGCGAGCGAGCCGGGCACGCCGCCGCCGCGACAGCGGCTCGACGCCGTCCGTCGGCTGAACGACGCCGGCATCCCGTGCGGTGTCCTGATCGCCCCGGTGCTGCCCGGCCTGTCGGACGCCCGGGAGCATCTCGAGGACGTCGTCGCCGGGTGCATCGCCGCCGGCGCCGTGTCGGTGAGCCCGATCCTGCTTCACCTGCGCCCGGGCGTGCGAGAGGTGTTCATGCCGTGGCTTACGGGATACCGGGCCGATCTCCTGCCCCTCTACCGCCGGCTCTACCCGGGCTCCTACGCCACCGCGGCCGGCGCCCGCCTTGCCCAGGTCGTCGCCGAGCTCGTCCGCAGCCACGGCGGGACGTCGGTCTCGCCTGCGCGGACGCGGCGCGCCGCCTGACGCGAGTGGATCGCCCGGCAACGTTCGCCGCTCTCGCAGCCTGCTTGCGTAGCACGCTGCTCGCGACACCTGTCAAGGCGGGCGCCTTGACAGGCTGGCGGCTGCAAAGCGCGTCCGCGATCTGCTGGGTAGCAGATCGCTCCCGAACGTCGCAAGGCAGAGCCTTGCGACTGCTGCGGTGTCCTCGGTCGCGCCAATAGGTTCACTA
>DASQXS010000189.1:0-26539 GCA_035639615.1 Gaiellales bacterium
CGCCGCCTCCCGCCTGCGCCTGGAGCCAGTCCAGGAACTTGGAGAAGACCGCCGGCGAGACGGAGTAGGGGTCGCACCCGTCGCAGACGTGATGGAAGACGAGCGGGACCCAGCCGCCGCCGTGCTCCTGCGCCTGGGTGACGTAAGTCTCGAGGTCGAGCAGGCTGTTCCCGGCCTTGATCGAGTCCGGCGTCGCGACGGCGTACGGGTCGGCCGGCGGCGTCGTGTCCGCGTACGGGCAGCCGAAGCAGTCGCCCGGCGAGACGATGTTTCCGACCACCCGGGCCGAGTTCAGGTTACAGCCCTGCACGATCTGCTCGAGCTGGGCGCTGGTGCCGCCCTGCGGGTAGGCGAAGTCCCACACGTGAAACCCCCAGCTCTCGAGCTGCACGCGGGCGTTGCACACCTGCCGCGCCGCCTCGTCCGGGCTCACGTTCGTGAGGTTCAGGTGGCCCACGGTGTGGTCGCCGATCTCGTTTCCGCCGGCGGCGAGCGTGGAGATGTCCGCGAGGCTCATGTATCCGGACGTCCCGACCCGGCCGGAGATGATGAAGAAGGTGGCGTCCATCCCGTGGGCGGCCAGGATCGGGCCGGCCGCGGTCTGGTCGGCGACGCCGTCGTCGAACGTGATCGACACGATCACCGGGGCGACCTGCGCCCCCGAGTCCGCCGGGTGTCCAAGCGCGAGCGCGGGCAGGAGCGCGATCGCGAGCGCCAGAGTCCTTCTCATCATCGTCCACCCTTTCCGAGGGTCGCCGTCACTCGACGGTCACCGTCTTTGCGAGATTGCGGGGCCGGTCGACGTCGAGGCCGCGGCGGGCGGCGACGTCGTGGGCGAAGAGCTGCAACGGCAGCACCGCCACGACCGGCGCTAGCAGCGGGTCGACGCGCGGCACGTAGATCACGTCGTCGGCGTGGTGCTGGATCTCCTCGTTCCGGTCGGACGCGATCGCCACCACCGAGGCGCCGCGCGCCCGCACCTCGGCGATGTTCGAGATCACCTTGTCGTACACGTTCGAGTCGGTGGCGACGACCACCACCGGCGTCTCGTCGGAGAGGAGGGCGATCGGGCCGTGCTTCATCTCGCCGGCCGCGTAGGCGTCGGCCGGGACGTCGGCCAGCTCCTTCAGCTTGAGCGCGCCCTCGAGCGCGACCGGAAGGCCGGTCTGGCGGCCGAGGTAGAGGAAGAACTCGCGCTCGCACAGCCGCGCGGCTATCTCGCCTGTCGGATGGTCGGACGAGAGGAAGCGGGCGATCTGCCCGTCGACCCCGCCGAGCGCCGCCTCGGCGGCCCCGACCTCCGCGCCGCGGGCGGCGGCGAGCCGAAGCGCGAGCGCCGCGAGGAGCGCCACCTGGGCGGTGAACGTCTTGGTGGCGGCGACGCCGGCCTCCCATCCCGCTCGCGTCAGGAGGAGCTCGTCCGCCTCCCGCGCGAGCTGGCTCTCGGCAACGTTGGTGAGCGCCACCACGGGCACGCCGTCCGCCCGTGCGGCCTGGGCGGCGGCGAGCGTGTCGGCCGTCTCGCCGGACTGCGACACCGCCACCACCACCGTGCCGGGTGGGAGGAACCGGCGCCGGTAGCGCCACTCCGAGGCGATCTGGACGTGGCAGGGGAGGCCCGCCCACTCCTCGATCATGGCGGCGCCGCAGAGCCCGGCGTGGTAGGCGGTGCCGCAGCCGACGATGATGATCCGCTCGATCCCGGCGAGCCGGGAGGGGCGGAGAACGGGGAGCTCCGCGGCGCCGTCGAGCGTGCGGCGCACGGCCTGCGGCTGCTCGAAGATCTCCTTGCGCATGAACGAGCCGTGGCCGTCGTGCCCGACCTCCTCGCCGGCCTCGATCGGGCGGGCGGCGCGGACGACCCGGCCGCCGTGCTCGTCGTAGACCTCGATCCCGGCCGGCGTCGCCCGCACGATCTCGCCGTCCTCGAGCGGGACGACCGACTCGGCCATGCCCGTGAGGGCGGCGCTCATCGAGGAGAGGAGGGTGCCCTCGCCGCCGAGGCCGGCGACGAGCGGGCAGGCCCGGCGCGCGCCGGCGACCTCGTGGGGGTGGTCGCGGTGGCAGACGACGAACGCGAAGTGACCGGAGAGGGCGCCGCAGGCGGCCGCGACCGCCTCGACGAGATCGCCGTGGTCATGCTCCTCGACCAGGTGGGCGATCACCTCGGCGTCGGTCTGCGACCGGAAGCGGTGGCCGCGGGCGCCGAGCTCGAGCCGGAGCTCGTGGAAGTTCTCGACGATCCCGTTCATGGCGACCGCCAGACGGCCGTCGCACCCGCGCAGCGGATGGGCGTTCTCGACGGTCGGGCGGCCGTGCGTCGCCCAGCGGGTGTGGCCGATGCCGGTGGTCGCCTCCTCCGGGATGGAGCCGGCGTGCCCGCGCAGCGCCGCCAGGTTGCCGACCGCCCGGGCGACCCGCACCTCGCCGCGGTGGGAGACGGCGATCCCGGCGGAGTCGTAGCCGCGGTGCTCCAGCCGCCCGAGCCCGGCCAGGATCCGCGGCTTGGCCGCGCCCAGCCCGACGTAGCCGATGATGCCGCACATCTACCAGCCGCTCCCGGGGTCGAACGTGGCCGGCGTCCGGGTGGTCGGGCGGCGGGCGATGGGCGCGCGGACGGCGCCGTTCAGGGCTGCGATCAGCTGGTCGGCGGTCATGCCGTGGAACACCTCCACTCGGGGAAGCGGGCTCAGCATCCCCGGCACGACCCGCGATACCGAGGTCGTGTTGTCGAACCGAACGAGGAACCGGTCGACGAGGATGCGGTCGAGGAGGGGCGGGACAGCCGGGTCGTTCGTGGGGATGCGGTAGGCCGAGAACGGGTAGGCGAACGCGTGCGGGCGGGGAAGGCCGTGCGCACGAAAGTCGGCGAGCGAGCCGTCGAGGTCGCCGACAACGCGGCGGCGGTATTCGTCCAGGGTCTCGAGGCGGTGGCGGGCGGGAAGCCACTCGCGCTCGGTGAGGAACGGACCCATCCGCCCTGTGCCGGCCGGGATCAGGCCGTGGCCGGCGCGGGTGTGATCGCCGAACTCGAACCGGCCGCTCGCCTGCAGGGCCGCCACCTCGGCCCAGTCGAGGTAGTACGGCTGGTGCTGCGAGACATCGCCGGTGATCAGCATGACCGCGGCCTGTATGCGCAGCCGGCGGAGCACCGGTTCGGCGTAGATCCAGACGCCCTTGGCGCCGTCGTCGAACGTGACGAGGACCGGCTTTCTGGGCAGGGCGACCTGCCGCCCGGCGACGTAGGCGACCATCCGGTCGAGGCTGATCGTGTGGTAGCCGAGCGCCCGCAACGCACCCATCTGGGCGGCGAACGCCGCCGGGGTCACGGTGTAGACGTTGTGCGGCTGGGGAGAGAGGTCGTGGTAGCAGAGCACGATGACGCCGTGCCGGTATCCGAGGGACACGGGCCGCGCCCGCAGCGGCGGGATGGGCACGTCGACCTGCGGCCACAGCCCGTACGTGCGCGGCCGGCTGGCGTGCCAGTAGCCGGCGGCCGGGACGGCGACGCCTGCCAGAGCCAGCCCGACGCCGAGCAGGCGCACCCCGCCGCCGGCGAGCATCCGCGCGGTCACCAGCCCACCCGGGGGATGTGCCCGCGCGTCACCACGAGGACGTAGAGGGCGACGGCGAGCGCGAGCACGGCGGCCTGCGCGGCCGCCCCCATCAGCCTCTGGCCCATACCTGGCTCCGCAGCGTGAGCGACGAGTACACGAGGAGCATCGAGAAGAGCGCGGCCGACATGAGGCTCATGAGCGGCCGGTACACCCACCGGCCGTCGCCGGGGTTCTGGACGCGGTAGGCGACCGCCCAGATCGACCCCTTGACGCCGATGCCGCACAGGTACAGGGCGCACAGGAACCACGCGCCCCGCAGCGGCAGGTAGACCAGGTGCCGCGCCGCCATGACCGGGGTCGCCATCACGAACAGGGCATGCGAGTAGAAGAGGCCGGCCGGCACCGGCCCCCGCCGCCAGTAGAACGTGCCGGTGAAGAAGAGGTTGCGGATGAAGGACTTCTTCCAACGGGCCTGCTGGCGGAAGAGCCGGCCGAGGGTGTGCGGCACGGCCGTCCACACCTGCGCCGAGCGGACGTAGCAGACTCGCCAGGGGCGCGGCGGGTGGTCGACATCGCGGACGAGCGGGTGGGCCCGGTGCCGCTCCTTCAGCCGCTCGCCGATCTGCATCTGGCCGAGCACGTAGCCGGTGAGCTGGCGGTCGGTGGCGAACCGGAACTCCTGGCCCAGGAACGAGTCCTCGGCCCAGGCCGGAAGGTAGTTCAGGATGGCCTCGCGGCGGAAGCCGGCGAGCGGCCCCGACACGCAGCTGACCGCGCCAAACACGGACTCGGCCGCCTTCCAGACGCCGAACTGGCCGTCGTACCAGACGTCCTGCACCCGCGTCAGCAGGTTGCGGTCGCCGTTCAGCGCCCGTGCGTGCCCCGACACTCCGCCGAGAGCCGGATCGGCCTGGAACGCCCGTACCAGCTGCCCGATCGCGTCCCGGTCGAGCACGCAGTCCGAGTCGGTGAAGACGAAGATGTCGCCGTGGGCGCGCTCGGCCCCGCGCACGAGGGCCCGCTTCTTGCCCACGGACTCGTCGTTCAGGATCAGCCGGAACCCGGCCGAGGCCTCGACGAGCTCGATCAGGAGCTCGCGCGACCCGTCGGTTGACCCATCGTCGACCACGATCAGCTCGAGCGGCCGGTACGACGATGCGAGCACGGAGCCGACGCAGCGCTCGACGATGTCGAGGTCGTCCCTGCAGGCCATGAGCACCGACACGAGCGGCCGCTCGCCGGCGGCCGGCGCCGGCGCGGTCGCCGGGTCGCGGTAGAAGGCGAACGCCACGAACATGACCACGGACGTCGTGGTAAGGACGACCACGCCATAGATTCCGAGCAGCGGGTCGACGCGGAGGTGGGCCAGCCGGAGGCCGAGGAGCAGGGTCACGGGGCTGAGGCAGGCGAGCACGAGGCCGACCCGAAGCCACAGCCACGCGGCCGGCGAGACGAGCTCCGCCGGTCCGGGCCGCGGCGCCGCCACGACCTCCGGCGGGGCCGTGGGCGCCGCGGCCGGCGTCGTCGACGCCTCGATCACAGCTCGATCCGGCGGGCGCCGACGGAGTAGGTGCAGTCGAGCAGCGGCCAGGCGTCGTCGAGGAACCCGTGATCGACGTCGGGATGCACGGTGTGGGCGATGACGAGGTCGTACCCGGCGGCGTAGGGCGGCCCGGCGACGGAGATCAGCGGCCCGGTGTCCGTCTCGACCACCGGCACCAGCGGGTCGTAGTACGAGACGTCGGCGCCGCCCCGGCGCAGGCCCGCCAGGAGCGCGAGCGCCGAGGACTCGCGGATGTCGGCCACGCCTGGCTTATAGGCCACCCCGACGATGAGGACGCGGGCATCCTTGAGGCCGCGGTGATGGACGTGGGACATCACCTCGGCCGCCCGAGCCACGACGTGGGCCGGGCGCAGGGCGATCGCCGTCATCGCCTGCTCGACGAGGGGCAGGTGCACCTTTCGCGCGCGCAGCTGCCAGATCAGGTAGTGCGGGTCGCAGGGGATGCAGTGGCCGCCGACGCCGGGTCCGGGTCGAAAGGGCATGAAGCCGAACGGCTTGGTCGCCGCCGCGTCGATGACCTCGCGCGGGGAGAGCTCGAGCTCCCTGCATGCGTCCGCGAGCTCGTTGGCAAGCGAGATGTTGACCGCCCGGAAGACGTTCTCGTAGAGCTTGGTCATCTCCGCCGCCTCCGGCGAGGAGACGCGCGTCGTCGCCGGAGCGACGAGGCGGATCACCGCCTCGGCCCGGTCGGCGCACCGGTCGGAGACCGCGCCGATGACCCGCGGCACGAGCTCCTGCGGGTAGGCGTCGTTGGCCGGGTCGATCCGCTCCGGCGAGAACGCCACGCAGACGTCGATGCCCGCGACGAGCCCGCGCCGGCGGAGCGGCTCGACGATCAGCTGCCGCGTCGAGCCGACGTAGGCCGTCGAGGTGAGGATGATCACCTGGCCCGGCCGGGCGTTCTGGGACACGGTCCGCGCCGCCGCCTCGAGCGCGCGCAGGTCGGGGACGTGGTGGCGGTCGATCGGCGTGGGGACGCAGACGATGACGGCATCCGCCTCGGCCGCCGCGGCGGCGCGGCGGGTGAGGTGAAACCGGCCCGGGTCGGCGAGCGCCTGCTCCAGGCGGCCATGGTCGGCGCTCGTCAGGTCGACCATGCGCCGGCGGACGAGCTTCAGCCGCTCGGCCGAGACGTCGATCCCGATCACCCGCGCGCCGGCGCGGTGGAGCGAGAGCGCTGTCGGCAGCCCGACGTAGCCGAGCCCGACGATTGCGACTGACTCCACCGCAGTGCGGGGTCGCCGCCGGCGTTCGAGCGTCAGATGTTCAGATGCGGCCATAGTTCTCCTCAAAATCTATGGGCAAACTTGGATAAGATGGAGGTAGCCGGAGACGCGCAGGCGGTCAAGCCGCTTAGCGCCTCCGCGACCAGGGGTTCGCGGCCCGCAACGGTGCCGTTAGGCCGACACCATCCGAGCCGTCCGGCGGTTCCGAATTCCCGACCTTCGTCCGCCGGTACGTGCCTTGCAAGCACTTAAGCTCAGGTCCAAGAAGCTGTCAAGCATCCTCACCGCCCTTTCACCGGTCGGTATCGGAACGGATGCAATTGGCAGGATCAGGGAGCCGCGCAGCCGCTGTCAGCGAGGCCGCTATCGTGAGGATCCGCAAATGAAATGCGGTGTGATCCTCCCCGGCGGGACGGCGACCGACCAGTTTGCCCAGGCGCAGCTCGCGGAGCGGGCGGGGTGGGACGGTGTGTTCGTGTGGGAGGCGGCGTACGGCGTCGACGCGTGGGGCCTCCTGACGGCGATCGCAGCCCGTACCGAGCGTGTGCGGCTGGGGACGCTCCTGACCCCGTTGCCGTGGCGGCGCCCCTGGAAGGTGGCAAGCCAGGTCGTGACGCTCGACCAGATCTCGGCCGGACGGGCCATCCTGACGGTCGGGCTGGGAGCGATCGCGACCGACCTGCCGGACACGGGTGAGGCGGTGGACCTCCGCGAGCGGGCAGCGATGCTGGATGAGGGCATCGACCTGATCCGCGAGCTGTGGACGGGGCGGCAGTCGTTCGACGGCATGCACTACCGGTACAGCTGCGCGCGTGACGATCTGATCGAGGTGGGCCGGCCGGTCCAGGAGCGCATCCCGACCTGGGTCGTGGGCGTCTGGCCGCGTCCGAAGTCGATGCGCCGCGTGCTCCGCTGTGACGGCATCGTCCCGCAGTACGCGGGCGTCGAGGAGACGCCCGGGCAGCTGCGCGAGCTGCGCGCATGGCTCGCCGAGCACGGAGTTGGTGACGGATTCGACGTGATCTCGGAAGGCGAGACGCCTGCGGCGGATCCCGAGCAGGCGCGCGAGATCGTGCGCCCGTGGGCGGAGGCAGGGGCGACGTGGTGGCTGGAGACGCGCTGGGAGATGCCCCACAACTCCGCGGAGCGGATGCGGCAGGTGGAGGAGCGGATCGCGGCGGGGCCGCCGCGCCCCGAGGTAGTCAGGAGACCTTGAGTCGGCGTCGTTGTCGAAGTCGTGGCGACGGCGTCCGCCTGCACAGCGTTTCTCCCCCAGACGGTGGCTGCGCGGGCCGCGACGTTCGCCGCGGCGGTCTCGTTCCAGCCGTAGGTGCGCGATGAGCCACACTCGCGTTTGTCGAGGTGTGCGGTGGCGATGACGTAACGGCCGAGCACCGGGTTCTTCAGGTAGCCCGGCGAGGGTGCGTAGAGCCGGAGGTGGGTGTCGGTGCAGAGCGTGTCTTCAGGCTGGTCGTGGTACTGGCCTGAGCGCTGCCTGCTCCCGCACCAAGCACTACCGCCCCAACCCATGACTACTACGGTCATGCGAGCTCTGATCATCCCTCCACCTCACGCGCCTGCGCCGGCTCCGACGCTCCCGCTCGGGCGGGCCGACTTCAAGTCGAGCAGACCGGCACCAGCCGCGGCTCTCGCTGAGAGATAGCCCGGCGGATGGTCGCAAGAGCCGCCCGGGCCGGTAGCGTGCCCCCATGCCGGCGATGAGCGTGGAGGCGATGCAGGACGCGGTCTTGGCGTGGTACAGCCAGACCAAGAGGGACCTCCCGTGGCGCCGCACTCACGACCCCTACGCGATCCTCGTCTCGGAGGTGATGCTCCATCAGACGCAGGTGACGCGGGTCGTCCCGCGCTACGAGGCGTGGCTGCGACGGTGGCCGACCATCGCGGCGCTCGCGGCGGCGCCCGCCGCTGACGCAATCGCCGAGTGGAGCGGGCTGGGATACAACCGCCGGGCGGTACTGCTTCACCGCTGCGCCCGCGAGGTGGTGGCCCTCGGCGGATTCCCCCGCTCGTTGGACGAGCTGCGGCGGCTGCCCGGCATCGGCCCCTACACGGCCGCGGCGATCGCATGCTTCGCCTTCGGCGCTCAGGTGGCCGCTCCCGATACGAACGCCCGTCGCGTCCTCGAGCGGGCGTTCCCTGGACGGACGGTCGACCCGCCGCGCGGTCACGCCTATGCCTGGAACCAGGCCCTCTTCGACCTCGGCCGGGAGGTGTGCCTGGCCCGGCGCCCGCGCTGCGGCGCCTGCCCGATCGCTGCGGCCTGCCCCTCGCGGGGGCGGACGTACCCGCCGCTTCGGCGCCAGTCGCGCTTCGAGGGCTCCTTCCGGCAGCGGCGGGCGCGGCTCCTTCGGGCGGTGGCGACGGCGGGCCCGATCCCGGAGGCGGGCGCCGACGCCGAGGCGCTCGTCTCGCTCGTGCGCGACGGGCTGGCCGAGGTGGCCGCGGGATGGATCGCGCTGCCGGGTCAGACCAGCGCGGCCACGAGTGCGGTCAGACCCGTGAGCGAGGGCAGCTCGGCGTCGGGGGCGTAGCCCTCGGGCAGAGGCAGACCGGCCCGGTTGATCCACACGGACTTCATGCCGCACGCCTGCGCGCCGGCCACGTCGGTCTCGAGGTTGTCGCCGGCGTGCACCCACCGCGCCGAGTCGCCGCCGCACAGCTCGGCGGCGTGCAGGAACGGCGCGGCGGCCGGCTTCGGCTCGCCCACCCGCTCGGCGTGGACGATGAACGCGAAGCGGCGGGCGACCGGCAGCCGGTCCACCGGGAAGTTGCCGTTCGTGATCGCGCCGAGGACGTGGCCGGCCCGGGCGAGCGCCTCCATCTCCGGCTCGACGTCGGGATGCAGCTCGACCGACGTCACCCGCTCGGCCATCCAGACGTCGACCATCCACCGAGGCAGGCGGGGGTCGTCCACACCGCAGTCGTGGAGGGCGCGCCGGAACGACTCCATCCTGAGCTCCTCGTAGGTGCCCTCGAGCTCGGCGTCGAGCCCGGCCCGGCGCGCGTGCAGGATGTCAACGGTCAGCTGTCCCGCGAGCGCCGGAACGCGCTCCTCGAGGAGCTCGATCGTGCGCCTGAGCGCCCCGTCCATCATCGGCATGAATGCCCACAGCGTCTCGTCCAGGTCGAACGACACCACGGCCGGCCCGGTCACACGGCCCTCCGCAGGAGCGCCACGGCATGGCACGCAGCGCCCTCGCCGCGACCGGTGAAGCCGAGCCCGTCCGTCGTGGTCGCCCGCACCGTCACCCGGTCCGGATCGGCGCCGAGCGCCGCCGCGAGCGATTCGCGCATCGCCGCCCGGTGCGGCGCCAGCCGCGGCGCCTCCATGATCACGACCGCGTCCAGGTTCACGAGCTCCCACCCCGCGGCCCGCACCCGCTCCCACGCCTGCCGCAGGAGCTCCACGCTGGCCGCGCCGGCGAGCGCGGCGTCGTCGGAGGGGAAGAGATGGCCGATGTCCTCCATCCCCGCGGCGCCCAGCAGGGCATCGACGGCCGCGTGGCAGACGAGGTCGGCATCCGAGTGGCCGGCGAGGCCGCGGCCGGACGGGATCTCGACCCCGGCCAGCACGAGCCGGCGGCCGTCGGCGAAGGCGTGCGCGTCGACCCCGATCCCCACGCGCAGGTCGGCGCTCATGCGAACGCCACCTGGCGCCGCTCGCGGCGGTCGAACCGGGTGATGGTGCGGTAGCCGGCCTCGTGCAGCGCAGCACGGGCGCGGTCAAAGTCACGGCCGACATCGGCGGGGCAGTGGGCATCCGACGCGAGGGTGACGGGCACGCCGCGGGCGTGCAGCATGTCGAGCAGCAGCGGGTCGGGGTAGAGCTCGGCGAACGGGGTGTTCCGGATCCCGGCGGTCGACACCTCCGCGCACACGCCTGCGGCCGCGAACGCGTCGGCGATGCCCTCGTAGAGGTGGGACGGCCGCTGCTCGGGCCGGTGGCCGAACACCTTGGCGAGGTCCGGGTGCGCCATGGAGTCGTAGATGCCGGAGAGCGCGGCGGCGGAGACCGCCTCTGCGTACCGGGCCCAGACGTCGGCGACCTCCATCCGCTCCCAGATCGACGCCCGTTCCGAGTCGACGGCGAGCCCCGAGACCCAGTGCACCGAGCCGAGCAGGTAGTCCCAGTCGTAGCCTGCGACCGTCGCTCTGATCGCCTCCTCGGCGCCGGCGAGATAGTCGACCTCGAGGCCAACCTTGACGGGAAGTCCGGCGTCGCCCGCGGCGGCGACCGCGGCGTGGTAGGCGCCGAGGTCGGCCACCGCGTCGGCCTGCCACACGGGATGGTCGAACCATCCCGAAGCCTGCGCGAAGCGGGACACGTGGTCGGTGAAGCCGATCTCGTCGACGCCTGCCGCCCGGGCCGCGGCGACGTATCTCTCGACCCGCCCGAGCCCGAGGGCCTCGTCGGTGTAGGGGTCGTCGTCGTCGACCAGATGCATGTGGTAGTCGAGGATCAGCCGCCCACCAGCTCCTCGGCCCGGTGGAGGTCGGCGGCGTCGGTGATCTTCATGTTGGCGGGATCCCCCGGCACCACCGCCACCCGGCCGCCCGCCCGCTCGACGAGCTGCGCGCAGTCGGTCGCGGAGGCGAGCTCGCCGGCCGGGCGGTCGTAGGCCCGTCTCAACGCGTCCGCCCGAAAGGCCTGCGGGGTCTGGACCGCGCACAGATCGGCCCGCTCGAGCGTCTCCTCGACGCGCCCGCCCCTCACTCGCTTCACCGTGTCGGTGAGGGGGACCCCCGGCACGGCCCCGTCGGCCTCCGCGAGGCCGGCCAGGACGCGGTCAAGGAGCGCGGCCGAGGCGAATGGGCGGGCGGCGTCGTGGACGGCGATCACGGCGGCGTCGCCACGCACCTCGGCGAGGCCCGCCGCCACGGAGAGCGCCCGCGCGTCGCCGCCCGCGACGGCGGCCGCGACCTTGCCGGCGACCAGCTCGTCGGCGAGCAGCGTGGCCGGCTCCTCCCAGCCCTCCGGCACGACGAGCACGATGCGCTCGACGGCGGGGTGGTCCTCGAGAAGCTCGACCGCGTATGCCAGAAGCGGGCGGCCGCCCAGCTTCGCGAACGCCTTCGGGCGCTCGCCGCCCAGCCGCCGGCCGGCGCCGGCGGCCACCACGACGGCCCAGACCGGACCGGCCGTCATCCGCCCGCGGCGTCGTCCCCGATGCGGGTGAAGATCATCTTCCCCGAGGGCGACTGCAGGACCGAGGTCACCTGGACGTCCACCGTGTCCCCGACCCGGCGGCGGCCGCCCTCGACGACGACCATCGTCCCGTCGTCGAGATACCCGACTCCCTGGTCGTACTCCTTGCCCTCGCGGATGAGTCGGATCTCGAGCCGCTCGCCCGGGAGCACCGCCGGCTTCAGCGCGTTGGCGAGCTCGTTCACGTTCAGGACGACCACGTCCTGGATCTTGGCGAGCCGGTTCAGGTTGTAGTCGGTGGTCAGGATGCGCAGATCGCGCTGCTTGGCCAGCTTCAGGAGCTTGGCGTCGACGTCGGGCAGGTCGGGGAAGTCGACGTCCGGCGTCGCCACCGTTACCTCGGAGCGGAGTCCCTGCACCACCTCCAGCCCGCGCCGGCCGCGGGCGCGCTTCAGCGGGTCGACCGAATCGGCCACCTGCTGGAGCTCCTTCAGCACGAACTCGGGGACGACGAGCTCGCCGCGCAGGAAGCCGGTGCGGACGATATCCGCGATGCGGCCGTCGATGATGGCGCTCGTGTCGACGAGCGTCGACACGGACGGCACCGGGCTCGGCACGCCGGGTTCCGCCACCTGGTGGACGCCGACGAGCCGCAGGATGCCGCGGTGCTTCTTGGCGGCGACGTAGGCGAACAGGTACCCCACCACCAGGAACAGGGGCAGGATGACCCAGTTCCCGATGTACGGCAGCGTGTGCACCGGGAACCACAGCAGCGCCGATACGAGCAGCCCGACCAGGAGCCCGAGCGCGGCCACCGTCAACTCGCCGGCACTGCGGGTCTGGGCAGCCCGCTCGACCCTCTTGAACCCGCGTACCAAGCTCTTCCCTGCCAGTCCACCGACCATCCAGCCGACGGCGAAGGCCAGGAAGACGATGACGGCGAAGGCGGGGTAGGCGTATGAGGCCGAATAACGGTCTATGAGGTTGTAGGACAACCCCGCCTGGATGGCACCGAGCACTCCCAAGAGGGACAAGACGATCCTGGTTGACACCACCATCGTCCGCTCCTTCCTCGGAAACGCGATCTCGCCCGGGGTGCGGTTCGGCCGCACGGCCTCCGCGGCTCGGGCAGGGGAACGTTGTGTGGCTACGCGCGCGCCCGGCGCGCCTCGCCGATCTCCTCGAGCACCTCCTCCAGGAACTCGCGCGCCTCGTCCTCGTCCATGTTCTTCGCGTACATGAGCTCGGACGCCAGGATGCGCTTGGCCTTCGAGAACATCTGCTTCTCGCCCGTCGACAACCCCTTCTCCTGGTCGCGCTGGGCCAGGTTTCGGACGACCTCGGCCATCTCGAAGATATCGCCGGTTTTCATCTTGTCGCGATTGTGCTTGAACCGCCGGTTCCAGTTCTTGGGCATCTTCGTGCCGTCGCCCTGGAGCACCTCGATCACCTCGTCGACAGTCTCCTCGGCGATGACCTTGCGCAGGCCAACGCGATCCGCGCTGTCGAGGGGGATCGTCACGGTCATATCGTTGTGGAGGATCTTGATGGTCAGGTACTCGCGTTCCTGATCACCGACCTGCCGGGTGTCCCTGCTGACGATCGTGCCCGCCCCATGATGGGGGTACACGACCTTCTCACCAACGTCGTACAAGTGTCGCTCGACCTCCTCGCCGGAATGCCGGAGGGCCGCCGCAAGCCTCTCTCCGGAGTGAAAATTCTATCAGACGGGGCCACGCGAGGGCCAAACGATCAACTTATACTGCTGGAAGTGCAAATAACCTACGGCAAACATACGAAACACCGGAGGACGTGAATTACAGATTCAGGTAGCGGTCGACGAGGTTCTGCTCCTGGAGCCGGCGCAGGCCCTCGCGGATCTCACGCGCCCTGACCGTGCCCACCCCGTCGACTTCCTCCAGCTCGTTCTGGCTCGCGCGCACGAACGCCTCGAGCGTCCCGAAGTGGGCCACCACGTGGGCGATCACGCCCTCCGGCAGGCGCGGGATCTTGGCGAGCACGCGGTAGCCGCGCGGCGTCACCGCGTGGTCGACCGGCGAGACGGTACGCGGGTAGCCGAGCACCTCTGCCAGCGACTCGAGCTCGAGGAGCTGGGAGTCGGGGAGCGCGTGCAGCTTGGCGAGCGCCTGACGGAAGCCGCCGGTCACCTCTTCCAAGCAGTAGTCGCGCACCATGGCGACCTCGTCGCCGGGGACCCACTCGGACATCTCGTCGAGCTGGATCTTGATCAGCCGCCCCTCCACGCCGAGCTCGACGACGTTGCGCTCGATCTCGGAGCGCATGCGCGAGGTCATCTCGGCCCGCTGCAGCGCCACCAGCACGTCGTCGAGCATCACAGCACCCTGGAACTCGAGGGCCGTGAGCCGCGTCGAGACCTGGTCGAAGCGCGTCCGGTAGGTCTCGAGCGTCGTCACCGCCTGATTGGTCTTGGCGAGGACGTCCGAGATCTCCTCCAGCTGGTAGCGGGCGTCGCCCACGTAGAGCGTGACCACGTCGCGCTGCTGCGAGATGGAGATCACGAGCGCGCCGGTCTGCTTGGCGACGCGCTCGGCTGTGCGGTGGCGTGTGCCGGTCTCCGCCGACGGGATCGTCGGGTCGGGCATCAGCTGGACGTTCGCGTACACGATCCGCGTCGCCATCGCGTTCAGGATGACGGCGCCGTCCATCTTGGCGAGCTCGTAGAGGAGGTATGGCGAGAACGCCTGGTCGAGGCGGATGCCGCCCGAAAAGAGGAACGACAGCTCGGCAGGCTCGCCGATCACGATCAGCGCGCCGAGATCGCCGCGGAGGATGTCGTTGATCCCCTGGCGCATGGTCGTGCCGGGCGCGATCCGGCGAAGCGCCTCCAGCATCTTCTCGTCGGTGCGGACGTCGGGTACGAGCTCGCTCATGGCAGGGACCGATCAGCCCAGAGCCAGGCCGATCGCCGCCCCCAGGGTATCAGCGCAGCGCACGGCCAGCCCTGCCGGCGCGGCCGTGGCGGCCGGGGCCACGACCTGCGTCACTCCCAGCTTCGCCGCCTCGGCAAGGCGAGGGCCGGTGTGGGGGACCGGGCGCAGTCGGCCGGTGAGCCCGAGCTCGCCGAAGCACGCCATGCGCTCGGGGGCTGGGCGGCCGCGGTGCGAGGAGACGATGGCGAGCGCGACCGCCAGATCGGCCGCCGGCTCGACGATGCGCACGCCCCCGGCGACGTTCACGAACACGTCGGACGAGCCGAGCGCGACCCCGGCGTGGCGGCCGAGCACCGCGGTGATCATGCTGAGGCGGGTGCGGTCGAACCCGGTTGCCTGCCGGCGGGGCAGCGCGAGGTCGGAGGGCGCGACCAGCGCCTGCACCTCGAGCAGGATCGGCCGCGTTCCCTCGACGGCCGGGAGCAGCATCGACCCGGGCCCGGGCGCGCCGTCCTCGGCGAGCGCCGCCGAGGGATCGGCCACGGTGACGAGGCCGGCGCCCGTCATCTCGAAGATCCCGATCTCGTCGGTCGAGCCGAAGCGGTTCTTCACCGCCCGCAGTACCCGCAGGTGGCGGTAGCGGTCGCCCTCGAACTGGAGCACAGCGTCGACCAGGTGCTCGAGCACGCGCGGGCCGGCGACGGCGCCGTCCTTGGTGACGTGGCCGACGAGGACGATCGCCACCCCGCGCGGCTTGGCGAGCCGGAGCAGGCGGTCGGCAGCCTCGCGCACCTGCGCCACCGAACCCGGCGCGGACGCGAGGTCGCCGGTGTGGAGGGTCTGAACCGAGTCGATCACGCACACGTCCGGCGCCTCGCGGACGATCGTCTCGGCCACGGTGTCGAGGTCGGTCTCGGCGAGGACGGCGACGCCCTCGACGGCGCCCAGCCGGTCCGCGCGCAGGCGCACCTGGGCGGGCGACTCCTCTCCGGACACGAGGAGCGCGCGGCGGCCGGCGGCGGCGCACGCGGCGAGCGCCTGGAGAAGGAGCGAGCTCTTCCCCACGCCCGGCTCGCCGCCGATCAGCACGAGCGAGCCCGGCACGAGTCCGCCGCCCAGCACGCGGTCGAGCTCGCCGATCCCGGTCGGCATCCGCGCCGCGTCGATCGCGTCGACGTCCGCCAGAGCGGAGACCGGGACCGGGCGGGCGCGTCCGTTTGCGGCCGGCCGCGCGGCCGCCTCCTCGACGAGCGTGTTCCACTCCCCGCAGGCCGGGCAGCGGCCCAGCCATTTTGGCGCCTGGTGCCCGCAGGCGGTGCAGGTGAATGCGACGAGCGTCCGAGCCACGGACGCCCCATTGTGACAGCGGCCGCGGATGACGCCCGAGAGCGGCGGGGGTGGTAGGCTGGGCCGCCTCATGGGATCCTCGGCCGGCAAACTCGTGGTGGTCGCCGCCGCCGCCCTGGTGCTGGGCGCGTGTGGAGGCGGCGGGTCCTCCGGCGGTGGCGGCTCGTCGGCGAGCGCCGCAGGGGCGAACGTCGTCGAGATCGATGTCGCGTCGAGCGGGCTCGCCTACGTCAAGACGTCCGCGTCGGTGGCGGCCGGCAAGGTCGAGCTCAAGTCGAAGAACCCGCAGGGCCTGGGGCACGACATCTCGCTCAAGGGCAACGGCGTCGACGTCAAGGGAAACGTCGTCCAGGACGGCGGCGTCTCCACGGTCGTGGTGGACGACCTGAAGCCCGGCACCTACACGTTCTACTGCTCCGTCCCCGGCCACGAGGCCGCAGGCATGAAGGGCACCCTCACCGTCACGTAGCCGGCGGGTGCATAAACGGAGTCAGACTCCTCTGATTCAAGGGGTGCCATGGACAGCCGGGTGCACGGTGGAGCCTTGCCGCGGCGGACTGTGCATCAGACGAGTCTGACTCCGTTTATGCACGAACGAACGAGGGGCGCCCCGGTGGGGCGCCCCTCGTGTCTGCGATCGGTTGCCGGCCGTCCTACTCGGAGGACTCGGCCGGCGGATCGGGCTCCTCGCCGCCCTCGCCCTCGGGCTTCGCCTCGTCGGCGGGCGTGGGCACGAGATCCTCCGGCGGAGCGTCGGGGACCTCGACGGGCTCGATCATCTGCAGCGAGACCTCCTCGTCCCCGTCCTTGTGGTCGACCAGCACGGTCGAGCCTGACTCGAGGCTGCGGCCGAGGACGAAGTCGGCCAGAGGATCCTCGATGTAGCGCTGGATAGCCCGGCGCAGCGGCCGCGCGCCCATCGTCGGGTCGTAGCCCTTCTCGACCATGAACTCCTTGGCCGAGTCGGTCAGCTCGACGGCCACCTCGTGCACCTTCATCTGCTCCCGCAGCCGCTTCATCAGGAGATCGACGATCTGCTTGATCTCCTCCTTGGTCAGCTTCTGGAAGACGATGACCTCGTCGATGCGGTTCAGGAGCTCGGGCCGGAACACCTTCTTCACGTCACCCATGATCCGGTTCTTCATATCGTCGTACGACACGCCGGTCTCGGACTCCTCGACGGTGAACCCGAGTGAGGTGTTCTTGGCGATCGAGGACGCGCCGATGTTCGACGTCATGATCACGATCGTGTTGCGGAAGTCCACGTGCCGGCCCTGGGCGTCGGTCAGACGGCCCTCCTCCAGCATCTGGAGCAGGATGTTGAAGACGTCGGGATGCGCCTTCTCGATCTCGTCCAGCAGCACGACCGAGTACGGCTTGCGGCGCACGGCCTCGGTCAGCTGGCCGCCCTCGTCGTAGCCGATGTAGCCCGGCGGGGAGCCGACCAGCCGCGACACGGCGTGCTTCTCCATGTACTCCGACATGTCGACCTGGATCATCGCGTCCTCGTCCCCGAAGAGGAACTCGGCGAGCGTCCGCGCGAGCTCGGTCTTGCCGACGCCCGACGGGCCCAGGAAGATGAACGAGCCGGTGGGTCGCTTGGGATCCTTGATCCCGGCGCGCCCGCGCCTGATCGCCTTGGACACGGCCTGGATGGCCACGTCCTGCCCGATCATGCGCTTGTGCAGCTCCTCCTCCATGCGGATCAGGCGCTGCGATTCCGCCTCAGTCAGCTTGAAGACCGGGATGCCCGTCCACATCGAGACGATGTCGGCGATCTCCTCCTCGCCGATCTGGGCCTGCTCGGCCTCGCCGGAGGACTTCCAGTTGTCCTCCATCTCGCGCTTCTTGAGCGCCAGCTTGCGCTCCTTGTCGCGGAGGTTGGCGGCCTTCTCGAACTCCTGCGATTCGATCGCCGACTCCTTCTCCTTGCGCACCGTCTCGATCTCGTCGTCGAGCTCCTTGTGGACCGGCGGAGCCGTCATCAGCTTGATGCGCATGCGCGAGGCGGCTTCGTCGATGAGGTCGATCGCCTTGTCGGGGAGGTGCCGCTCCTGGATGTACCGGCTCGACAGCTCGGCCGCGGCCTGGAGCGCCTCGTCGGTGATCCCGACCCGGTGATGGGCCTCGTAGCGGTCGCGCAGCCCGCGCAGGATCTGGACGGTGTCCTCGATGGACGGCTCGTCGACCTTGATCTGCTGGAAGCGGCGCTCGAGGGCCGAGTCGCGCTCGAGGTACTTGCGGTACTCGTCGAGCGTGGTCGCGCCGATGGTCTGCAGCTCGCCGCGGGCCAGCGCCGGCTTCAGGATCGAGGCGGCGTCGATCGCCCCCTCGGCCGCGCCCGCGCCGACCAGGTTATGCAGCTCGTCGATGAAGAGGATGATGTCGCCGCGCTGGCCGATCTCCTTCATCACCTTCTTGAGGCGCTCCTCGAACTCGCCGCGGTACTTCGACCCGGCGACGAGCGCGGCCAGGTCGAGCGTGTAGATCTGCTTGCCCTTGAGCAGCTCTGGCACCTGGTTGGATGCGATCCGCTGGGCCAGCCCCTCGACGACGGCGGTCTTGCCGACGCCGGGCTCGCCGATCAGCACAGGGTTGTTCTTGGTGCGGCGGGAAAGTATCTGCATGACCCGCTCGATCTCGTTCATGCGGCCGACGACCGGGTCGAGCTTGCCCTCGGTGGCCAGCTTGGTCAGGTTGCGCCCGAACTGGTCGAGCAGCTTCGAGCTCTTCTGGCCCTTCTCGGCCGCGCCAGCACCCGCGCCCTGGCGGCGTCCGGGGCCGGACAGCATGCGGATGATCTCGTTTCGGATCCGCTCGGCGTCCGCGTCGAAGTCGAGCAGGATCCGCGCCGCCACGCCCTCGTTCTCGCGCACAAGACCGAGCAGGATGTGCTCGGTGCCGATGTAGTTGTGGCCCAGCGACAGCGCCTCGCGCAGCGCCAACTCCAGCACCTTCTTCGCCCGAGGCGTGAACGGGATCTGGCCGGTCGTCACCTCGTCGCCCTGGCCGACGATCCGCGCCACCTGCGCGCGCACCTCTTCCACGGTGATGTCCAGCGTGTCGAGGACACGGGCGGCGAGACCCTCCTCCTCGCGGAGAAGGCCGAGCAGGATGTGCTCTGTGCCGATGTAGTTGTGCTTGAGGGTGCGCGCCTCGTCCTGCGCCAGCACGACGACCTGACGGGCACGCTCCGTGAACCGCTCAAACATCTCCGTGCCCCCTTTCGCTGCGAGTTCTTCGAATCATGCTTTGTGAAATGCCTCTACCCGAGGCGTCAAGCGGCCGGATTCGGTCGCCTGGGCCCCGGTTGGGGAGTGAACCGGCAAGCACTATATCACCCGCCCTTCTTCCCCAACGTGTGCTCGTGGTGGCCCCCTAATCGGCCGCAGCGGCCGCGGCCTTGAGCGCTACTGTCTCGAGAACGGAAGGACAGTTGTTAGCCACGAGATGAGGGCGGACGGGTTGCGGGTCTGGGTGAGCACCTCGCCCGGGCCGGTGAACTCGAACACGAGGCCCTCACCGCTCTTCATCGCCGTCATCGTCCCGGCCACGCGCCGAAGGGTCATCTGCACCGTGTCGTCGTAGGCCACCATGTGCCCCGAGTCCACGACGACCCTCTCGCCGGCCGCGAGCACGACCCGGTCGAGCGCGCCGTAGCAGGAGGCGACCACGTCGCCGGCGCCGGACGCGCGCACGAGGAACCCGCCCTCACCGCCGAAGAGGTTCCTGAACCCGCCCCACTGGGTGTCGATCTCGACGCTCGACTCGGCGCACAGGAACGACCCACGCGAGAGGTTGATCGCCGAGCCGTCGGTGACCGTCTTCACGACCGCGTCGCCGGGCAGGTTGGCGGCGCAGTCGACCCATCCGCCCTGAGCGGGAGCCGTGTAGGTGGTGATGAAGAGCGACTCGCCGCCGAGCACGCTTCGCCGCAGCGACTTCATGAGCCCGCCCTGCATCTTGGCGTCGACGACGACGCCGTCCGATGTCGCCATCATCGCGCCAGCCTCGGCCCGGACGGCCTCGCCGCCCGCCATGGCGCAGCGGACGACGGCGAACGACGGGGTGTGGCGAACCTGGATCTCCATAGGGGCCTCCTCGGGTCTCTTCGAAGGCGCCAGGCTACACCGCCCCGGCAGTGAGATAGGGGACGGTGTAGGCGGCGAGCCGGTGCTCGACGGCGTAGTCGCCTCCGACGACATGGCCGAGCGCCGCCCGGGCGCGATCCGGCTCAGCCGGAAGGAGGGGCCCGTGGGGGAAGCATGGATTCCCCCACGTCAAAGTGGACACCGGCGCTGAAATGCGCAACCATCCGCGGGTGCGCTACACCGTTGAGCACTACCGCGTCGTCGAGGCCGATGGGCCGCCGCTGGGAGTGGCGTACGTCCCGACCGGCCGGGTCGACGAGATCGAGGCCCACGACCCGCCGGCGGCGGCGGCGATCGCTCTCTCCGAGCGCGAGGACGTGATGGACGTGGACTTCGTGAGCTACGACCCGGGTCAGGACCTGTACGGCGTCGCCGGCGAGGACGAGGCCGTTCGCGTCACCGCCTCGTGAGGGTCGACGAGGGGTTCGTCGACGCACCCGGCGGCCGGGTGTGGTACCGATCGGTCGGCGACGGCCCCGGCCTTCCCCTCCTCTGCCTCCACGGCGGGCCCGGCGCGCCGCACGACTATCTGACGCCGCTCGAGGCGCTGGCGGACGGCCGCCGCGTCGTCCTCTACGACCAGCTCGGCTGCGGCGAATCGGACAAGCCCGACGATCGCTCGCTCTGGACCGTCGAGCGCTTCATGGCTGAGGTGGACGCCGTTCGCGACGCCCTCGGGCTCGACCGGATGCACCTGTTCGGAAGCTCGTGGGGCGGGATGCTGGCGATGCAGTACGTGCTCGACCGCAACCGGCCGCCGGCGACGCTCGTGACGGCCGGCAGCCCGGCCTCGTGCCGGCGCTGGAACGAGATCTGCCAGGAGCTCCTGGACGAGATGCCGGCATCCGAGCGGGAGGAGATCGAGCGGCTCGAGGCGGAGGACAGGATGCTCTCGCCCGAGTACGAGGAGGCGATGCAGCCGTTCTACCACCGCCACGTGTGCCGGCTCGACCCGTGGCCCGACTACGTCGTGCGCACGTTCGACAAGCTGGCCAGGCCCATCTACCACTACATGGCGGGGCCGAGCGAGTTTCGCATCATCGGCACGCTCCGCGACTGGGACATCATGGACCGCCTCGGCGAGATCCGGGTTCCGACGCTCGTCACTGGCGGCGAGTACGACGAGTGCCGCCCCGTCCACCTGCGCGAGGTGCACGCGCGCATCCCGGGGAGCCGGCTCGAGATCATCCCCGACGCCTCCCACCTCTGCTTCGCCGAGCGGCCCGATGTCTACATGCCGCTCATGCGCGACTTCCTCGCCGCGCACGACCCGGCTGAATAGCAGGAGTCAGACTCCTTCTATGCACCGTCGCGCACCGCGACGCCGAGGATGTACGGGGCGGATGTCATGGTGAGGAGTGACGACGAGTGGAACCCGCGCTCGAGCCAGTCGAAGCGGAACCCGCCGGCGCGGATCGCTGCCTCCGTGTCGCGGGTCGTTCGGCAGCCGCCCAGCGCGCGCGTCCAGTAGACCGAGTCGACCACGCGCTGGACGCCGCGGAAGAGGACGTGACGCGACCGGACGTGTTCGAACACGTGCAGCCGGCCTCCGGGCGCGAGGACGCGGCGGATCTCGCCGAGGGCGGCGGCCGGGTCGGGCACGCTGCAGAGCACCCATACCGCGACTGCGGCGTCGAACGTCCCGCTCGCGGCCGGCAGCCGGCCCGCGACTCCGGCGACCACCTCGACGTGGACCGCGGCCTGCGCGGCGCGCTGCAGAGCGGCGGACCGCGCGGTGGGGTCCGGCTCGACCGCCAGCACCGCCTCCACGGCCGGCGGGTAGTGCTCGAAGGCGCGCCCGTCGCCGCAGCCGATCTCGATCACGCGGCCCTCGAGCGTGCTGAGGAGCCGCCGCCGCAGCTCGCGCGAGACGAGGTCGGGCCGGCGCAGCTCGCGCTGCTCGAGACAACGCGCGAAGCGCGACTGTCCGGGGCCGTAGAGCGATACGTGCCGTCTCAGGAGCCCGCGTCCTCGAAACGGAGCGCCGCCAGGCCGTCGATCGAGCGGGTGTTGCGCTCGGCGACGTAGGCGGCGATCGCCCCCGGCCCGCCCTGGGCCAGCTTCCGCTCCACCCAAAGCGGCTGCTGCGGACGGGTGCCGGCGGGCTCCATGAGCGGCACGCCGTAGCCGCAGGAATCGGCGATGCGGTCGACGTCGACGACGACGACAGAGCGCCGCGCCGGCCCGGCCGTCGTCGTCTCGGGCAGGGCGAACCCGCCGGCCAGCTCCTCGAAGTTCGGGTCGCCGGGCTCGACCACCCGGCCGCGGCCGTGCAGGCGCAGGATGCGCGGAGGCCCGGCGAACGCGCACAGCATGATCACGATCCGCCCGTTCTCGCGCAGGTGCGCGATCGTCTCGGCGCCCGAGCCGACCAGGTCGAGGTAGGCGACCCGGCGGGGGCCGAGAACGCGCAGGCTCTCGATCGGGCCCTTCGGCGAGCAGTTGACGTGGCCGCCGGCGAGGGGCGCGGTGGCGACGAAGAAGAGCGCCTGCTCCCCGATCCAGCCGGCCAGGCGGTCGTCGATCTGGTCGAAGACCTTACCCATCAGGCCCGCTCGCGCAGCGTCGGAAAGAGGATGACCTCGCGGATCGAGCGGGCGCCGGTGATGACCATCGTCAGGCGGTCGATGCCGATGCCCACGCCCGCGGTGGGCGGCATGCCGTACTCGAGCGCGCGCACATAGTCCTCGTCGACCTGTCCGGCCTCCTCGAAGCGGGCCCGCTGGTCGGCGGGATCGTTCAGCTCGGTGTAGCCGTTTGCGATCTCCATCCCCGCGCAGAAGACCTCGAATCGCTCCACCAGCTCCGGGTCGTCGGGCGAGCGCTTCGCGAACGGCGACAGCTCGATCGGGTAATGCGTCAGGAACGTGGGTCGCTCGAGCTCCGGCTCGACGAACGAGGACAGCAGGTGGTCGACCGCGTGCGCCCAGGTCCGGTCGGCCGAGGTGTCGATGCCCCGCTCGCGCATGAACGCCACCAGCCGGTCGCGGTTGCGGTCCGCCATCGGGTCGATCCCGGCATGATCCATGATGGCCTCGCGCAGCGGGCGCCGCTCCCACGGCGGGGAGAGATCGCGCTCGCAGCCGGCCGCCGCGCCGGCCGCCGCCACCACCAGCTCGACGCGATCCATCGCAGCGGCGAAGTCGGCGTACGCCTCGTACCACTCGAGCATGGTGAACTCCGGGTTGGCCTTGAACGACACGCCCTCGTTGCGGAAGTCCTTGGCGATCTCGTAGACGCGCTCGAGGCCGCCCACGATCAGCCGCTTCAGGTAGAGCTCGTCGGCGATCCGCAGGTAGAAGTCGCGCTCGAACTCGTTGTAGTAGGTCGTGAACGGCCGCGCCGCGGCGCCGCCGTAGATGGGCTGCAGGATCGGCGTCTCCACCTCGACGAACCCGTCGCCGTCGAGCACGGCGCGGATTGCCGTCACCAAACGTGAGCGGGCGAGCGCCACCCGGCGGGAGTCCTCGTTCACGATCAGGTCGAGGTACCGGTGGCGGTGGCGCAGCTCCACGTCGGAGAGGCCATGCCACTTCTCTGGCAGCGGCCGCAGGCACTTTGCCAGCATCGCCCACCTGTGAACCCGGAGCGTGAGCTCGCCGCGCCGGCTCGCGAAGACGTCGCCCTCGGCCGCGATCACGTCGCCGAGGTCGGTCTCCGCGAGGCGTCCGTAGGCCTCCTCGCCGAGCACGTCCACCGTCGCGTGGAGCTGGAGCCTGCCCGTGCGGTCGGCGAGGTCAAGGAACATCGCCTTTCCGTGGCCGCGGCGAGCCGCGATGCGGCCGGCCAGCGCCAGCGACTCGCCGGTCTCGGCGCCCGCCTCGATCGTCCCGAACCGCGTCCGCACCTCCTCGACGGGCGCGCGCGGGGGCGTGCGGGCGGGATAGGGATCGACGCCGGCGGCCCGCATCGCCTCCACCTTGGCGATGCGGTCGGCCCGGATCCGGTCCTCGGCGTCGCCGCTCACGGCGACAGAGTATGCCGCTCCTAACCCTTCTTGGGGGCGGGAAGGAGTGACGTTGTGACGAGTTTCATGCAGCGACGAACGTTTCGTCCCGCGCGGTTCAGGGTTCCCCCGCGGTTAAACCGTCGCGGCGGGCTCGGGGTCCGCCACCGACGGCGAGTCGACCAAAGGCAGCCAGAACGCGACCAGGGTGCCGCCGCCGGGCGCCGTGCGCACCGCCAGGTCGCCGTCCGCAAGCCGGGCCCGCTCGGCAAGCGCATCGAGGCCGAGGTCGAGCCGGAGGGGATCGCGATCGCGACCGGGCGCGGGCACGGCCCCCACCCCGTTGTCCCAGACCCGGCCGTGGATCGCCCCGCGGTGCTCGCGCACGTCCACCTCGAGACGGGTCGCGCCGGTGCGCCTGCGCGCGTTCGCCACCGCCTCGCGCACGATCCTGTACGCCAGGTCCTCCACGACGAAGGGATACCGGCCCAGATCGACGTCGACCACGGTCTCGAGCCCCTCGTCCTCGGTCGCCCGCTTGATCAGGTCGGTCAGGGCGACCCCGAGCCCGCTCGCCTCGAGCAGGGGCGGATGAAGCTCGAACGTCAGCCTGCGGGCGCGCTCGACCGCGTCCGCGAGCATCGTGCGGGTCGCCGGCAGCACCTCCGCGACGCGGTCGGTGTCACCGGCCCGAGCGGCGCTCGAGAGCCGGTCCACGGTCATGAGCGCGGCCGTCATCGCCTGGATCGTGTCGTCGTGCAGCTCGGCGGCGATCCGGCCCCGCTCAAGCTCCTCAGCGCGCAGCAGCTCGTCGAGCACCCGCCGGCGCGATGTCTCGAGCTCGCGCATCCGCTCGGGGACGCGCAGGAAGAGCCAGCAGCCGGCGAGGAGCGCCGCCACCCCGAAGCCGAGCAGCGCGGTCAGCGAGATCAGGTACGTCCGCCGCTGCGACTCGCGCGCTCCGGCGACGAAGCGGCCCACGTCGCCGTGGATGCGGCCGATGGTGCGACGCAGAGCCCTGAGCTGGACCTGGGCTCCGCCGGCGGCGGCCTGGGCGCGCACGATGTGACCGTTCCGCACGAGATTGATCTCCTGCTGGAAGGAGCGGTGCACGGCCTCGAGCTGAGACCGGGCCGCCTGCACGAGCGGCGCGAGCGACGGCCGCTCGGCGACGAAGCCCTGCAGGTGGTTCAGGTCCTCGAGGGCCGTCCTCCTCCCCGCCTGGTAGGCCTGCAGGCTGAAGGTCTGGCGGGTGACGAAGTAGCTGCGCACGCCCGTCTGCTCGCTCGCGACCTCGAGCAGGATGTCGTCGGCGTAGGCGGTCGCCGTCACGGCGCGATCGACGTACGTGTCCGTGCTCGTGGCGATGCGCTCGGCAGCGAAGATCGCGATCCCGAGCACGGCGGCGAGCAGCGCGATGAGCACGCCGAGCGCGTTGCGCGCACGGCGCCCGCCCCCCTCCGGATGACCGGATTCCCGGTTCATGTGGTCACGGAGCGTACGCGACGCCTGTTCGCACGTGTATACCGCAAAGCGGTGATTACCGGGCCCCGGATGCGGTCATGGCAAGCTACGGGGGATGGGACGACTGGCGCGGATCGCATCGGTGGCCGCAGCAGCTGTCCTCCTGGCGGCGCCGGCGCCCGCCAGCGCCGCCGACACGGCCATCCCGCCCAAGGACCTACGCGAGATCAGGGCGCTCCTCGACCGCTTCGTGCCGGCCGCCGTGGCGCGGAAGGATCCCGCCTCCGTCTTCCGGCTCGCGGCGCCGTCAATGCGCGAGGGCGTGACCCGGGCGCAGTGGGACAGCGGCATGCTTCCCGTCGTCCCCTATCCGGTGCGGCCGTCCGGGTTCGGCATCCGCCCGCTGTCCGTGAAGCCCGGTGACATCGTCTTCGACCTCATGCTCCACCCCCGGGCCGGAAGTGACGTGGGCCCGATCGTGTTCACGACGGAGGTGCGCCGGATCGGCGGGCGCTGGCTCATGGCGTCGATGGCTCCCACAGCGCAGTTCTCGCCGGTGGGCTCGGCGCCGAGCATCACTGCGGAGCCCGACCTGGCGCCGCACGCGGGCAATCCCGGCAACGCCCGCCTGCCCGAGACGTGGATCCTCGTCCCGATTGCGGTCGTGGGGCTCCCGCTGGCGCTGACGCCCCTGGCGCTCGCGGTGGTCTGGTACCGCGGCCGGCGCCAGCGGGCGGCCCCGGACGCACGCGCATCCATCCCCTGGCGGTAGACGTGCGACTCCCCGGCCGGCCTGAACGGCCGCGGCCTGGTGCCTGAAGGCCCGCTCTCAATCGACGGGGACGTCGCCTGGCTCCGACAACGCCAGCTCGAGCCAGCGCTCCGCCTCGCGGTAGAGGGCCGGGTTGTTCTCGGGCGTGTAATAGGCGAGCGCTGCCACCGCTTGCGAGAGGGCCCAGCCGCGAGCGCGCCTCCACGTCGCGTCGTCCGTCGGGAGCGCCTCGCGGAACGCGTCACGGGCGGCGCTCGAGTGGAGCTTCCACGCCACCATCACGTCGCATGCCGGATCGCCGACGCCCATCGAGCCCCAGTCGATCACTCCGCTGATGCGGCCGTCACGCACGAGCCAGTTACGAGCGTCGAGGTCGCCGTGGTGCCAGACCGGCGGGCCCTCCCACGGCGGCGCCGTGAGCGCTCGCCCCCAC
>DASQXS010000190.1:0-4833 GCA_035639615.1 Gaiellales bacterium
CTGACCGAACGAACAGTCGTCGGAGCACCCGCCCGTTCTTCGGTCTGGCTCGCCGCCGGGCTCGCGGTCGGTGCCCGGCGCTGGCCGGAGAGTTGGCGACCGGCGAGAAAGCCGCCTCCGACCAGCACGAGCGCCGCGGCGGCCAGGAGCACGCGCGGACGGGATCGCCTCGCCGGCGGCACCGGTGCCTGCGCGACCGGCGGATCCGGTTTCGGCTCCGCCGGCGGCTCGACTCGAGGCCGGGACCGCGGCTCCAACGCCTCGCGCGCTGCGCGGGCGACATCGGGTGGAGAAACGAGCACGAGCTCGGGCGAGACCTGCGTAGGAATGCCGGAATCGTCCTCGAACATGTTCATTCGGCTGCTCATTCGTCGAAGGTGAGATGAGGCCTGCGTTCCGGGGGGTGTGGTCGGGGCGGGGCGCCGCGACACCTCGAGCAGGGGTCAAGTACATCGGCCGAGCTGCCGAAAGAGTCACCCATAGGCAGGCAACCATGCCGCCCAAGGACGCCGCCGATGAGTGTTTTTCGCCGCATTGCCGTAGTTTTCGCCGTCGCAGTAGTCGCGGTTGCCGTTCTCGCGATCACCCCGGCCGCCTCGGCTCGGCGCGCGTGCTCCAACAGTACGAGCTGCCCCCGGAATACCTCGCTGCCGACCATCTCGGGCACGGCGGCGTCTGGGCAGACTCTTGTCGCGAGCCCCGGAACATGGGTCAACGCAGGACCGCCGTACGCGTACCAGTGGCGCCGGTGTAACTCGAGCGGCACACATTGCAAGAACGTATCGGGGGCGACTTCCAGCAGCTACACGGTAGGCGGAGCCGACGTGGGGTCCAGGCTGCAAGTCCAGGTGACGGCGAGCAATCAGTACGGCAGTGCCTCCGTGACCTCCGACCCAACGGCCGTCGTCGTCGCCTCCGGATCGCCCCCGCCGCCACCGCCACCTCCGCCACCTCCGCCACCTCCGCCGCCACCTCCGCCACCTCCGCCGCCTCCGCCACCGCCTCCGCCGCCGCCTCCGCCCGCGGTACCGCCCTCGAACGTGACCCCGCCGGCGGTCTCGGGCACCCCGGTCGACGGCCAGACGCTCGCTGCCGACCCGGGGGTCTGGAACGGCACGACGCCGATGGTCGACGCGTACCAGTGGCGCCGGTGTGACGCGGCCGAGACGACGTGCAGCAACGTCGCCGGCGCGACGGCCTCGACGTACGTGGTCGGCCCCGGAGACGTCGGATCGAAGCTCAAGGTGGAAGTGACCGCCACGAACGTTGCCGGGCAGGGGGCCGCGGACTCCAGCGCGACCGCCCTGGTCGCCGGCAACCCGCCGGTTTCAACCGACGTGCCCACGATCACGGGCGTGGCGCAGGAGGGCGAGACGCTGACCGCGAGCACGGGCAGCTGGGGCGGGACGCCTCCCATCACCTTCGCCTACCAGTGGCGCCGCTGCGACAACGCTGGCGCGAACTGCCTGGACATTGTCTCCGGCGTGTACTCGACATACTCGCCGACCGTCCTCGACCTCGGCTCGACGCTCCGCGTCTCCGTCACCGCCACGAACATGGCCGGATCGAGCACGGCAATCTCGGCTCCGACCGCGCCCGTCGCAGGGCCGGCCGACATTCAGCCGTCCTTCCCGATCCGCGCCGCCTTCTACTACCCGTGGTACCCGCAGACCTGGACGGTCAACGGCCACTACCCGCACTACACGCCAAGCCTCGGCTACTACGACTCGAGCTCGACCGCCGTCATCCAGCAGCACGTGCAGGCGATGGAGTACGGGAAGATCCAGGTCGGGATCTCGTCCTGGTGGGGACAGGGAACCGTGACCGACAACCGCCTGCCGCTCCTGCTCTCGACGACGCAGAACCTGGGCTCGAGGCTCCGCTGGGCCGTCTACTACGAGCCCGAGGGTCAAGGCGACCCCACCTCCGCCCAGATCACGTCGGACCTGACCTACATCCGAGACCACTACGGCAACAACCCCGCCTACCTCCGCGTGAACGGACGCTTCGTCGTGTTCGTCTACGCGGGCGCCGCCGACGCCTGCGGGATGGCCGATCGCTGGCACCAGGCCAACACCGTCAACGCCTACGTCGTGCTGAAGGTGTTCTCCGGGTATCGCACGTGCGCAAATCAGCCGGACAGTTGGCACCAGTACGCGCCGGCGACGGCCGCCGACTCGCAGGCCGGCTACTCGTATTCGATCAGCCCCGGCTTCTGGAAGGCCGACGAGTCGAGCCCTCGCTTGACCCGGGATCTCGCCCGCTGGTCGCAGAACGTCCGCGACATGGTCGCGTCGAACGCACCGTGGCAGCTCGTGACGACCTTCAACGAGTGGGGGGAGGGCACAGCGGCCGAGAGTGCGAACGAGTGGTCGACGTCGAGCGGGTTCGGCGCGTATCTCGACACGCTCCACAACGACGGCGCCGGCAACGGCGACGGCACTCCACCGTCCCCGCCGTCGAACCTCGCGACGAGCAACGTCACCGGGACGGGCCTGACCCTTTCCTGGACCGCGTCGAACGACAACGTCGGCGTCGCCGGCTACCGGGTCTACGTCGGCTCGTCCAACGTCGGCACACCGACAGGGACGTCGCAGGCGATTACCGGCCTGACCTGCGGCACGAGCTACACGCTCGGCGTGGAGGCATACGACGACGCCGGGAACACGTCCACCCGATAGACGCTCGCAGCGTCCACCGCGGCCTGCCCGCCTCCGCCGCCCCCGCCTCCGCCGCCCACGGGCCCGTGCGGGACGGCGTCGGCTCCGCCGGCCGGCTACGACCACGTGATCTGGGTGTGGATGGAGAACAAGGCGTACTCGTCGGTCATCGGCTCGAGCAACGCGCCGTACGAGAACTCCCTTGCGAACTCCTGTGGCCTGGCTACGAACTACCACGCCACCACGCACCCGTCGCTCCCGAACTACATTGCCGCGACCTCGGGCGACTACTGGGGAATCGCCGACGACAACGGCCCCGGCTCGCACCCGCTGGCCGTTCCGAGCATCTACAGCCAGGTGAGAGCCGCCGGGAAGACGTGGCGCGACTACGAGGAGAGCGCACCGGGCAACTGCCCACTGTCCTCGAGCGGCCAGTACGCCGTCAAGCACGATCCGGCGCCGTACTACACCGGCATCCGCACCGACTGCAACGGCTGGGATGTTCCGCTCGGGACGACCACGAGCGGCAATCTGCGCAACGACCTGAACAACAACACGCTCCCGAGCTACGCGTTCATCACGCCGAACCTCTGCAACGACACGCACGACTGCTCGGTCGCGACGGGCGACGCGTGGCTGCAGAACTGGCTGCCGCTGATCTTCGCGAGCCCGGCGTACCAGGCAGGCCGGACCGCGCTCATCCTCACCTGGGACGAGAACGACGGCTCGGCCGGCAACCAGATCCCGGCGATCGTCGTCAGCCCCTCCACTGTGCCGGGGACGCGCTCGAGCACGGCGTTCAACCACTACTCGCTGCTGAAGACCACCGAGCAGCTGCTGGGGATCAACACGTACCTGGCTCACGCCGGCGACAGCGGCACGACGAGCATGGCTCAGGCCTTCAACCTGCTCCCCTGAGGTGCACGCAACGGTCCGTCCCGGGGGTGAGCACGCGCGAAACCGCTTCGTTACCGGAACGTTTCGCGCTGTTCACCCCCAGGGTAGGGGAAGGGGGTCAAACTGAGGTCGAACATGACAGAGACAACTGTCACTCGACCCGCACCGCTCACTGCGGTGACGAACGTGACCCAAGAGCGTAAGATCGGCGTGCGCCGGCTCGACCCCCCGCCAGGCCGCGCCGGCCGTTTTGTGAGGTTCAGCCGCCTGCCGCTTGCAGCGCTCACCTGGGTTGTCCTCGGACTGTCCGTCCTGATCTCAGTCCTGCTCTGGCTCGTCGTCGTCCCGGTGGTCGATCTCGCGGTCGCGTCGTACGGCCGAGCGCGGCGGCTCGCCGCCGGCTGGGCGCGCCGCTAGCGGCAACCCGCTGACCGCCGACCGTCGGTCGACTAGGATCTGGCGCATTCCGGGTCGGGCCCCCCTCAAGATCGCCGGCTTCGCCGTGCTCGCTGCGGTGTTCGTCGGCCTCTTGCTCGCGGCCATCCACGAAGCGCCGGCAGCGCGGCGGTCGCAGTCTGCGCAGCCGAGCCTGCCGCTCCGCGCCGCGTTCTACTACCCGTGGTACCCGCAGACCTGGACCGTCGGCGGCCAGCGCCCGCACGACACGCCGAGCCTCGGCTTCTACAACTCGACCTCGGCGGCGGTCATCCGCAGGCATATCCGCGCGATGCGCTGGGCGCGGATCCAGGCCGGGATCGTCTCCTGGTTCGGCCGCGGCAGCCTGACCGATGCTCGGCTCCGCCGCCTCCTGCGCGTCACGGCCAAGTTCCACAGCCCGTTTCGCTGGTCGATCTACTACGAGGCCGAGGCGAAGGGGAACCCGAGCGTGACCCAGCTTCGCGCCGACCTGACCTACATCCGCGACAACTACGGAAACCAGCCTGCGTTCCTTCGCCTCAACGGTCGCTTCGTGGTCTTCGTGTACGCCGACAGCGGTGACGCATGCGACATGGCGGACCGCTGGAAGCAGGCCAACACCGTGGGCGCGTACCTCGTGCTCAAGATCTTCCACGGCTTTCGCGCGTGCGCGAGTCGGGCGAACGGGTGGCACCAATACGCTCCCGTCGGCGCCGCGAGCTCGCACGGCGGGTACTACTTCTCGGTCAGCCCCGGCTTCTGGAAGGCGAACGAGACGGCACCGCGCCTGGCGCGGGACCTTGCGCGCTGGCGCCGGGACGTGCGGAGGATGGCCACCTCTCGGGCGCGGTTCCAGCTC
>DASQXS010000191.1:0-5167 GCA_035639615.1 Gaiellales bacterium
GGTCGGGCCGGACAAGAAGATCAAGCTGATCCTCGTCTACCCGATGACGACCGGCCGCAACTTCGACGAGGTGCTGCGCGTGATCGACTCGCTCCAGCTGACCGCCACCCACAAGGTGTCGACGCCGGTCAACTGGCAGCACGGCGAGGACGTCATCATCGCCGGCTCCGTCTCCGACGAGGAAGCCAAGCAGCTCTTCGGCGAGTGGGAGGCACCCAAGCCGTACATCCGGATCGTCAAGGATCCCAGCGGCGCCAAGCAGCCGGCCTAAACCGGCGCGGATCGGATCACCGTCGTCCGCCCTCCTCGGGGCGGACGACCGTGCCGTGAATCTCCTTCGTCAGCTCGTCGATCTGCTCGGTCAGGTGCGTGTTCAGCTCGAGCAGGTCGCGCAGCTGCTTCGTGAGCGCCTCGCGATGGCGAGCGTCGGCGTCTGACATGACGCGGTCGCGGTCAGCCTGGCGGGTCTGTGCCAGGAGGATGAGCGGGGCCGCGTACGCCGCCTGGAGCGAGAACGCCAGGTTGAGCAGGATGAACGGGTAGAGGTCGAAGCGAACCAGGTGGGTGGCGTTCACAAGGATCCACGCGGCCACGATCGCGGTCTGGCCGATCAGGTAGTAGGGCGTCCCGAAGAAGCGGGCGATCCGCTCGGCGACCGCGCCGAACCCGCCGGGGCCGAACGGCCGCAATAGGTGGGCGTAGGGCGCGTGGAAGCGCAGGTGCTCTGGGGGTTTCGCCGTCTCAGCCACCGGGGGAGAGCCAGACCGGGATCTGCAGAACGCACTGCGGCGTCCCGTCCTTGGCCGAGAGTTGGTAGGCGACGACGGTCCCCGCGACCGGCTGGCGCTCGAGCGGCGGCTCGATGTCGGTGCGGAAGAACGAGCTCGGCGTCCCGGCGGCGTGCACGACCTTCTTCGTCTGGCGGCCGCCGCCCCGGACGACGAGGGTGAAGACGCCCTCGAAGGCGGACTCCGTGCCCTGCGCCGCCGTCGTGCCGAAAATGCCCGTGTACGGGGCGGGCTTCTCGAGCGTCAGGCAGTCGTGGCTCGTCTCGACGGCGGGGCGGACGACGTCGAAGTAGGCGGTGTTCCCAGCGCTGCCCGCGGCGGTGGCCGTGATCGCGTCGGCGAGGCCGGTGACGGCGACATCGAGCGTCTGGGCCGAGCCGTTCCAGGTCGGGGACATGAGGTAGGTGGTGGCGTCGGCGGAGGCCGCCTGGAGCACGGATTGCGGCAGCCTCACCCTGCGTCCGAACGTGAGCCGGTAGGTTCCGGCTCCCGGCCCGGGAGCAGCGGTCAGCTTGGGCGCAGCCCCCGCGAACGTGATCGCGATCCGCGTGCGCCATCCGCCCGTCACCGGGCCGCCGCCGTAGGCGACGGCGGCCACAGTCGCCGGAGGCTTGGGCTGCGACTGCGATTCCGGCCCGGTCGAGCCGGTGCCGCCGGTCGACGCCGAGCCTGCCGGCGCCGGCTGCCCGGTACCCGAGCTCGAGTCCCGGCCGACGAGGAAGGCGGCGAGGACGCCGAGGACCACGAACAGGCCGCCGGAGAGGCCGACGGCGATCTTCTGCGCCCGGGTCATCCGAGCAAGAGGTACGGGCCGAAACCCGCGATTCCTGCCCCTGCTAGGGTCAGCGGCGCCAATCGAGAGGGGGCCCGGTGACGGACGGAATGCTCGACGGACAGGTGGCGCTCGTGGCGGGCGTCGCCAACAGGCGCTCGATCGCGTGGGCGATCGCGCAGGCGCTCCACGGCGCCGGCGCCCGGCTGGCCTTCACGTACCAGGGCGAGCGGCTCGAGGGCTCGGTGCGAAAGCTCGCCGCCGAGGCGGATTCCGACGTCGTGGTCGAGTGCGACGTCTCATCGGACGAGAGCATCGACCGCGCCTTCTCCGAGGTCGGCGAGCGCGCGGGCGGCATGGACGTGCTGGTGCACTCGATCGCCTTCGCGCCCCAGGAGACCTTCACCGACCGCTTCATCGACACGTCCCGCGAGGCCTTCCGGACGGCGCTCGACATCTCCGCCTACTCGCTGATCGCGATGGCCAGGCGGGCCGAGCAGCTGATGGCCCCGCGCGGCGGCGGCTCGATCGTCACGATGACCTACATGGCCAGCGAGCGCGCCTTCCCGGGGTACAACATCATGGCGACGGCCAAGGCCGCCCTCGAGTGCTCGGTGCGCTACCTGGCGCACGAGCTTGGGCCTGCCGCGATCCGCGTGAACGCCATCTCGGCCGGCCCGGTGCGGACGCTGGCGTCGGCGGGCATCGCCGGCTTCAAGGAGATGGAGGGGATCATCGAGGAGCGCTCACCGCTTCGCCGCAACATCGAGGCGGGCGACGTCGGCCAGGCGGCGCTCTACCTGTGCAGCCCAATGGCGTCGATGGTCACCGGAACGACGCTCTACGTCGACTCGGGCTACCACGCGATGGGGATCTAAGGTGGGCCTGGCGCTGACCGTGCTCGGGGGCAGCCCGGCGTGGCCCAACCCCGGCCAGGCCGCGAGCGGCTACCTGATCGAGAGCCCCCGCGCCCGGGTGCTGATGGACTGCGGATCGGGGATCGCGGCGGAGCTTCGCGCGAACGATCCGGGGCCGCTCACGGACATCATCATCAGCCATTTTCACGCCGACCATTGGTTCGACCTCGTCCCGCTGCACTACGCCTACCGGTACGGCTCCTGGCATGACCGGCCCCGAGCTGCGCTTCACCTGCCGCCCGGGGGCCGAAGCGTGCTCGACCGGGTGGCGGCGGTGTGGGACGGGTCGGTCGAGACGTTCGAGGCGGCCTGGGACGTCACGGAGTACGACCCGGACCTCGACCTGCGCCTCGCCGACCTGCGGTTCTCGTTCGCCCCCAGCCTGCACTACACGACGTGCTACTCGATCAAGATCGACGCGGGTGGCGCCACCATCGCCTACTCCGCAGACACCGCCCCCACCGAGCGGCTGGCGCGGTTCGCCCACGGCGCCGACCTCTTCCTGTGCGAGGCCTCGCTCCGCGACGCGACCGGCGACTCGACCGAGCGCGGCCACATGGACGCCGCCGAGGCCGGCCGCGAGGCGGCCCGCGCCGGCGTCAGCCGCCTGCTCTTGACCCACGTCCCGGCCGAGAACGGCGACGAGCTGGTGCTGGAGCGGGCCAAGGCGGAGTACTCCGGGCCGGTGGAGATCGCCCGGCCGGGACTTCGGATCGAGCTGTGAGCCCCGCGCGAGGCCTGGCACCGCAATTGCGTGCCTGACCCCGCAATTGCGTGCCTGACCCCGGAATTGCGCTAGCTGGTGAGCGTGACGCGGGAGACGCCCAGCATGCCCTCGGCGGCCTTCTCCGCCGCCCGCTGCAGGCTCTCGGACATGGACGGGTTGACCGCCGCCGTCTCGGCCAGCACCTGCACCGACAGGCGGGCGTGCACTGCGAGCGCCACGGCGGTGATCACCTCCGAGGCGCGGAAGCCGACCATGGCGCCGCCCAGGATCGTGCCGTCGTCCGGGTCGGAGAGGAGCTTGATCATCCCGTCGGTCTCGCCCTCCATCACCGCCCGCGGGTTGGCGCGAATCAGGTGCTTGGTGACGCTCACCGGTACATCGTCGATCCGGGCCTGGCGCTCCGAGATCCCCGCCTTCGCGATCTCGGGCCGGGTGAAGACGCACCAGGCGACGCCGGTGTAGCTCACCGGCTCGATGTCGATCCCGAGCGCGTGCAGCGCAGCGGTGCGGCCGTGGAGCGCGGCCGTGTTGGCGAGCATCACCTGGCCGGTGACGTCGCCGCAGGCGTAGATGTGGCCGACCGACGTGCGGCAGAAGTCATCCACGGGCAGCGTGCCGCGGTCGCCGAACTCGACGCCGGCGACCTCGAGGCCGAGCCCCTGCGTGTTCGGCCGCATGCCGATGCAGAGGAGCAGGTGCGAGCAGGTCAGGTCACGGCCGTCCTCGAGCACGAGCCGCACCACGTCGTCGTCCTCGCAGTCGAGCGCCGCCGCTCTGCCGTTCTTGATCACGTCCATGCCGCGGCGCAGGAACACCTCCTCCAGCACCTCGGCCAGATCGGGGTCGTCGTTCGGGAGGATCTGGTCGCGGGCCGAGACGAGCGTGACCCGCGACCCGCACCGTGAGAAGAAGTCGGCGAACTCACAGCCGGTGGGGCCGGCCCCAAGCACCACCAGGTGCTCGGGCAGGTCGCGCAGCTCGAACACCTGCCGGGTGGTGAGGACGCGGCCGCCGTCGGGATGGGCGAACGGCGGCAGGAACGGCGAGGCGCCCGTGCAGACGAGGAGGGCGTCGAACTCGAGCTCGTGATCCCTCTCATCGACGTTGGCAATGAGAGTCGTCTGGCTGGTGAGCCGGCCGCGTCCGGGCAGCACCTTCACGTTCATGCCGTCCATTCGCTCGCGCACGCCGCGGCTCTGGTGGAGCGCGACGGCCCGCGCCCTGGCCAGGGTGCGGCGCAGGTTCACGGACGGATAGCCCTGGACGAAGTCGAGCCCGTTCGACTCGGCCCGGGCCACCTCGAGCATGGAGTCGGCGGTGGTGAGGAGCGTCTTCGACGGGACGGCGTCGGTCATCGTGCAGTTCCCGCCCAGCGACAGCTCCTCGACGAGGGTGACGTCCGCCCCCATGTGGGCGGCCGTCGCGGCGGCGGCGTAGCCGGCGGGACCGCCGCCGAGGATCACGAGCTTCATGCGCGCAGTCTACGATTTCCGCCATGAGCCGAATCGCCCCCACCATCGACCCAGCCGCGATCCGGATGGAGTTCCCGTCCATCCGCGACGGCCGCGTCTTCCTCGACAACCCCGGCGGCACCCAGGTCCACCAGTCCGTCTACGACGCGGTGGCTGACTACTATCGCGACGCCAACGCGAACCTCGGCGGGCCGTTTGCGACCTCGGTCGCCAGCGACCGGATGCTCGATGAGGCGCGGGCAGAGGCAGCAGCGTTCCTGGGTGCGTCGCCGGCCGAGATCGTCTTCGGCGCGAACATGACGACGCTCACCATGCACGCATCGCGGATCCTCTGCCGTGGCCTCGGCCCGGGCGATGAGATCCTCGTAACGGGACTCGACCACGACGCCAACGTCGCCCCCTGGATGCTGGCGGCGAGCGACCGAGGGGTGACCGTCCGGCAAGCGGGCATCGACACCGAGTCGTGTCTCGTCGACGTGGACGACTTCGCC
>DASQXS010000192.1:0-4572 GCA_035639615.1 Gaiellales bacterium
TCACGCCCGGGACCTCCACGGGCAGCCCCGCAAGCAGTGCCCCCATCCGGGCGACGTTGCGGTTGTCCTCGCCGGCCTGGTTGGCGCAGCCCAGGTAGACGTCCTCGATCTCGCCCGGCGGGACGGCCGCCCGCTCGATCGCCGCTGCCACGGCGATCGCGGCCAGGTCATCCGGGCGGACGCCGGCCAGGCCCCCGCCGTACCGGCCGATGGGCGTGCGCACCGCCGACAGGATCACAGCCTCCGGCATCAGGGCGGCAGTGTACGCTGAGAGGCGTGCCGAATCAGGCGATCCTCCTGCCCGAGCGCCGGATGCCCATTCGAGCAGCGACCTCGGCCGACGCGGCCGCGATCGCGCGGGTGATCCGCAAGGCGTTCGCCCAGTATCGCGGCATCCTCGAGCCGCCGTCCGGCGCCCTCGGCATGGACCGTGACGCCGTCCGCGAGCTCATGCGCGACGGCGGCTTCATGGTGACCGAGGTGCGACGGCGGATCGTGGCCTGCGTCTACCACCATCCGCAGGAGGATTACGTCTACCTAGGCCGGCTCGCCGTGCTGCCGGCGTACCGCGGCCACGGCCTCGGCGCCGGCCTCGTCGCCGCCGTCGAGGAATCGGCCCTCCGCGCCGGGCGCGAGCGCGTCCGTCTCGGCGTGCGGGTGTCCCTGCCCGAGAACCGGGTCTTCTTCGAGGGGCTCGGATACCGCCAGGTCGGCCTGGAGGCGCATCCCGGCTTCGACGAGCCGACGTTCGCGTGGCTCGAGAAGCAGCTGTGAACGCAATTGCGGGGTCAGGCACGCAATTGCGGGGTCGGACCGCTACATCCCGCCCAGGCTGGTGAGGAAGAGGTAAGCCAGGAGGCGCGCGGCCCGGCGGCCGACGGGTGTCAGTCTGCGCTCACCCGATCGGGTGATCATGGGGCGGAAAATCGCGACGATCACCGGGTGCGGCGTGTGTCGTTGTTGTCCTTCGTGCCTCGAAGTCGGGAAGCCTGGTGTCGTTGCGTCGGAATAAGCGTTTAGTCGGATTGTGTCTAGCCGCAACAGCGGTTGTCGCGGCGAGTGCGTACGCTGCGTGGTCTGCAACAGGGAGCGGCTCTGGGGTGGCGACGGCGACGAGGGCGCAGGGGCTTGCGATCTCAACACCGGCGAGCGCGACTGGCCTTTACCCGACAGGCAGCGTCGATCTGACGGTGCAGTTGTCGAATCCCAACCCGTACGCGGTGACAGTGACGACCATTGCCCAGACGGTCGGGCAGTCGATCACCGTCGATGCCGGTCATAGCGGCTGCGATGCGTCGGTAGTGACGTTCAACGCGTCCGCCGGGACCGGGTTGTCGGTGCGGGTGCCGGCCTCCGGGACGGCGACGCCGACGTTGACGAACGCGGTGTCTATGAGCAACGCGGCGGTTGACGCCTGTCAGGGCGCGACGTTCACGGTGCCGCTGTCGCTTTCCGGGGCAAGTAGCGCCTAGGCCGGCGGTTGAGCGGCAGGCTGCGTGGGCTCCGTTGTTCGCCTCGACTCGTCGTCGTATCATCGGCCGCGTCGCCCTCGTGGTCCCGGTGTGTGGCGTTATTGCAGCGGCCGCCGTCGTCGCCTTCGGACATGCGAGCAGCCACAGTGCGCGCCCCGCGCTTGTGATCCGTAGTCGTCCTCTGCGAGGGCTTTACCCGGGAGCGCGGGGCCGGCTCCGGATCATCCTGGAAAACCGGGAGCGGTTCTCGATCCGTGTGCGCAACCTGCGGATAACTGTTCGTGCGAGGACGACGCGGGCTGGGTGCGTTGGCGGGCGGCGGTCGCTTCGTGTGGGTGTGCCACCGCCGCGGGGGCCGAGGATCCGTCCCCGCCGGTCGGCGATCGTCGTGGTCCCGGTGGTCATGCCAGCCGGGGTGGCTGACGCGTGTCAGGGGGCGCGGTTCGCGTTCCGCTACACGACACGGGCTGTACGCGCATGAACGGACGCTTGCTCGGGGCCTGGGCCGCTGTGATCGCACTGGCGGCGCCCGCAAATGCCGGCGCAGCGTGGCATGCGGTCGCCCAGACCGGTTCAGGATCGGTGGTCTCGGAGACGGTGCCCAGCGGCACCGCTCCCACTGTCTCGGCGTCGAGCCGTGACGTGACCGTGACCGTCTCCCAGGTCACCTTCACCGGCGCGCTGCTCGGCAGCCTGGGATCCGGCGGCTACCGGCTCCAGCGGTTGCCCGCCGCAGGCGGAAGCGGCGTCACGCCCGCTGGCGCCTGCGGCGTCTCGCTCACCGGATCGGCGGGGACCATCACCTGCACGGAGCCAGGCGTCGCTCCGGGAAACTGGCGCTACACGGTGACCCCGACGTTCGCCGCGTGGAGCGGTGCCACCAGTTCCGCGAGCTCTACGGCTACCGTCGCTGCACCCTCGCTTACCCTCAGCTCGCAGACCACCTTCTCGGCCCTCCCGCAGACGCTTTCCGGCACCGCCAGCGCCTTCCTCGATAGTGAGGGGCTCGAATTCCGACTGGATGATCCCACCACCGGGACCGTGCTTTCCGGCTCGCCGTCAACCATCGGCTCGTCCGGCTCCGCCTCCGTCACCATCACCATCCCCTCCGGTACCAGCGAAGGCGTACACACCGTCTACGCCGTCGGCGCCGGCGGGAGTCAGGCCTCTGCCAGCATCCGAATCGCCCCACAAGCGACTGATCTTTCAATCGCCAACGGGACTCTGGCCACGGCACACAAACCGGACACGGGCGACGCCGTCACGATCACGTACTCACATCAGCTCAGCGTGGCGACGCTGTGCAGCACGTGGACGAACGACTCTCTCGCTCAAGCGCTCACCGGCGCCACGATCACCTACTCGACCAGCGGCGGCACCGGAACGCTCACCGTGACGGGCGTCACCGCCGCCTGCGGCGGCACCTTCCACCTCGGCCAGATCACTGGTCTGCCGAGCGCCGCCATCACCGACGGCACCTCAGCGACCTGGACGAACTCGACCATCGCGTGGAATCCCGTCACGCTCCAGCTCACGCTCACCCTTGGCACTCTGAACAGCGGCAGCACGACCACCGTCTCCACCCCCAGCACCGCCACATACGCGCCCGACTCGTCGATCGCCAGCCACGCCGGCACCCCGATCGACACGACCACCACACCCGCCCAAACCGGCCTCCTGTTCTAGACCGCACCCCACCGCTGGTCGATCACTGGAATGTGAGACCGGTAGAGGTATGGCACCGCAATTCCGTGCCTGACCCCGGAATTGCGCGCGCGGCGAATGCTCCGCCGGCGAGCCAGCCGGTAGGCTGAGGGCGATGGAGCACGGGATCCAGACCGTCGGCGTCGTCGGCCTCGGCACGATGGGCGCCGGGATCGCCCAGGTGGTCGCGCACCACGGCCACGACGTCGTCGCCCGCGAGGTCTCCGCCGAGCTCGTCCAGGCCGGGCTCGCCCGCATCGGGGCCGGCTACGACCGGCACGTCGAGCGCGGCCGGATGACCGCCGCCGAGCGCGAGGCAGCGCTCGGCCGTGTCGCCGGCACGACCGAGCTCGAGGCGCTGGCAGGGTGCGACCTCGTGATCGAGGCGATCGTCGAGGACATCTCGGCGAAGCGCGTCCTCTTCTCGGAGCTCGAGGGGATCTGCTCGCCGCAGGCCATCCTCGCCACCAACACGTCCGCCCTCTCGATCACCGAGATCGCCGCGGCGACGTCCACACCCGAGCGCGTCGTCGGCATGCACTTCTTCAACCCCGCGCCCGTGCTGCCGCTGGTCGAGGTCATCGTCCCCGACGGCACCGCCCGGCGCGTCGCCGACCGGGTGCGCGCGTTCGCCGAGGCGATCGAGAAACGCCCCGTGGTCTGCCCCGACCGGCCGGGCTTCATCGTCAACCGCATCCTCATCCCGCTCCTGAACGACTGCGTCCGGCTCTACGAGCAGGGAGGCATCTCCGCGGACGACCTCGACGAGGCTATGACGGCCGGCCTGAACTGGCCGATCGGCCCGCTGCGGCTGATCGACCTGATCGGCGCGGACGTCCACGTCCACGCGTCGGAGGCGCTCTGGGACGCCTACCGCGAGCCCCGCTTCGCCCCTCCGCCGTCGCTCGTCCGCATGGTCAAGGCGGGCAAGCTCGGGCGGAAGAGCGGAGCGGGATTCTTCGAGTACGACTGACGAGGCCCTCAGTGGGCAGGATGCCCGGGCATCTCGTGGCCGTGCCGTCCCGCCGTGATCGTCGCCGTCGAGACGACCACCGCGGCGAGCGCGACAATCACCGCCCACCAGTTGCCGGAGAGGCTGCCGTCGATCCCGAACGCAGCGTCGAGCGATCCGTTTCCGGGCCCGATCGCCGAGACGCCGACGGCGACGGCGGCCATCGTCAGCGGATACTCGAGCCCGCCGTTCGAGTTCCAGAACCCGTTCTGCACGTGCACGGTGAAGATGGCGTTCAGCATCACGACCGTGATGGCGATGGCGGCGAACGGCGTGAAGAGGCCGAGGGCGAGCCCGATGCCGCCGAGGAACTCGCTCAGCCCCGCGAGCACGGCCATGGCGGCGGGGCTGCGGAAGCCGAGCTGCTCCATCATCCCCCTCGTG
>DASQXS010000193.1:0-6353 GCA_035639615.1 Gaiellales bacterium
CCGCCGGCCCGGAACCGGCCGCCGCCGGCCTGTTCCGTGAGCTCTGCCTCGCCGGGTCGGGCTAGCGACGGGCCTGGGCCTCGAACAGGGCGACCCAGTCCCAGACGTCGAGGTGCTGCGGCCTCGCGTCCAGCGGAAGACCGCGGTCGCGGGCGAGGCGCTTCCACATGCGCGGCGCGATCCGAGCCGTTCGGCGAAGCGGCCGGTTCCCGCCGCTGAACGCCGTCCGCAGGAGCGCGCGGTAGGCGCCGGCGGAGGTCGCCGGGAGGAGCGCGGGGTCGCGCCGGCGGATCGCGAGCACGGCGGCGTCGACGGCCGGCGGCGGGGCGAAGCAGGCTGCGGGCAGCCGCCGCTCGAGCTCGAGTCGCCACCACGGAAGCCACGACAGGGCGAGCATGGAGCAAGGCCGTACCGAGGTGCGCTTGCGGGCGAGGCCGTCCTGAACGATCAGGTCGGCGCCGCGGAGCGGCGAGCCGGGATCGTCGAGCAGCCGGCGCAGGATCGGCGTCGTGATCCCGAAGGGGATGTTCCCGAAGGCGCGGTACGGCTCCTCCGGAAGCCGCAGCGAGAGGATGTCCGCTTCGACGACGCTCGTGCGGGCGTCGGCGGCAAAGCGGCGGCGGAGGCCCGCGGCCATCGCGGCGTCGACCTCGACGGCCTGGGTGCGGCAGCCGGCCCGGCGCAAAGCCTGGGTCAGCCGGCCGGTGCCGGCGCCGATCTCGAGGATCAGGTCGGCGGGGCCGACTCCGGCCGCGGCAACGATCTCCGCGGCGAGTCGGGGGCTGCGAAGGAAGTGCTGCCCGTCAGCAAGCCGGGCGCGTCGGCCGCGCGAGCGCGCGGCCACGGAAGATCACCGAGAAGACGCCCACCGCGGTGAGTCTACCGGCTCCGCGAGCGCCTCGCGCTCCGGCGAGGTTCACGGGGTTCGCGTCACGGCAATGCGGTCTTCTCGGGGTGAAACACCCCCACCTCGGACTTCCAAGGCCCGAGTGGCGCGAAGTTCGGCGGCGGGCCATGGAGTGGAGCGAGCTTGAGGAGGCGGATCGCCTGATCAAGGTGTCGGAACCGCCTCGGCCGCGGGTAGTACTCGTTCAGTGTCTCGGCGCCGGAGCCGAAGCTCGCTGGAAGGTGGCGGATGACGGGCGGCATGACCAGCGCCATCCATGCGTAGTGCCCGGCCGGAAGCATGCAGTGCCGCGATGCGTTGACGCACGGCTGCCGCGCGGCGACGGTGATCGGACCTTTGAACACGACCACGACTGCGATCTTCGGATATGCAGACGGCGAACCCCCAAACACCTTTGCGACACGGCTCGCCGTCGTCAGGTAATCCGTGTGATAGGTGTAGGCGCTGGCGTCGGTCTTGATCGCCGAGTTGCTCGAGATGAAGTCGTCGGTGAGGCCGGCAACAACGTTCAATGCCTGAGCAAGTGCGTACTGCTCGGCGTCGAACGCCGCGGGGTGGAGGCGCTGGGAGGCAACCTCGTCTCCGTCCTCGCCGACGGCCGTGACGGCCACGGGCCGCTGACCGCCGCGAGTCTGCGGACCCTGGATCACGGCGAAGAAGAACGGCCGGTTGATGCTCGCCGGAACGGAAGCGCCGTCCTGGAGCCGGATCTCGACGCTGAGGGCATCCTCGGGAACCATGCCGATCACCGTGAAGACTGACTCCGGCCGATCGACGGAGAAGGGATCGCCGAAGAATCCATTGATCGGCTCACTCACCTGGGCCACCAGCGGCGAGTCGATCGCGCCAGACACTCGCGGCTTGTCTCGGTGGTGGGTGTACTTGAACGGCGGTGGCCGGTTCACCCATGGTGTCGGCAACCCCGTCTCGTAGGCGCAGAACTGCTGCGTGGCGACGAGCCTCGGCTTCGGGTTCGGGCCAAAGACGCAATATCCGTGCCGGTGGCGCATCGGCCATGCGTAATACTCGTAGGCCGTGTGCGCCAGCCTCACCGATGCGAGGTAGCGCCCGCGGCCGGGCAATACGTCCTCGTGCCATCTGGAGAGATTCCACGGCGAGCCGGTTCCGACTGCATGCTGCAGCTGCGCCGGCGCCGATCCGTGCCCGTATCGCACCTGTGCGAGGTGACGACCGACGGGGTAGTGGCGGTGAAATAGAGAGCCTGTTCCCGTCAACAGGTGGGCCGCTCCAGCCGCTCCGACGCCGATAACACTGATCGCCGCCGCGATAAGTAGGCCGCGCGTGAGATTGCCCCTCGCCTGGACGAAGGCCAACGCACGTCCGACGCCGCTCGTGCGACGCATCCGCCGCGCACGTTCGGCCACATCCTCCCAGTCCGGTGCGACATCCAGGGCCGAGGGCTCAAGGCGCAAGAGCACCTCGCGGACTCGAGGATCAGACTGCATCGCCAACCTCCTCCAACCTTCGAAGCAGATTCGCGTGGGCCTGGCTGAGAGTGGCCGCCACCGTGCCCGACGCAATGTTCAGCGCCGCGGCGATGGACTCGTAGTCCAAGTCTGCGTAGTAGCGCAGGAACAAGACCAGTCGCTGCCGCTCCGGCATGCCGGCTACCACGCGCCGAAGCCAACTGACATCCTCGGGGATCTGCCCTGCGGGCTCCTGGTCGGTGATTGTCGCGACCTGGCGCCGTCGTGACCTGGCGCGCCTGGCCTCATTCACGACCACTTGCCACACCCAACCTTCCAGCGATCCCTCCCGGCGGAACCCACCGGCGCCCGCGAGCGCCCGAGCGAAACCATCCTGAACGGCATCGAAGGCCTGGTCATGGTTCCCGACGATGGCGCCGGCGACGCGCACGAACGCCGTGAACTGGTCCCGGTAGACGCGCTCGATCAGGCACTCGACATCGGCTCGATCGACCTCCGCCACCGCTGCCCCGACGAATCTCGTCTCTGCCGACGTCATCAACCTCCACGACCCGGACGAAGGGATTTTCCTTTAGTCGTCGCTCGCGCGCCGAGGAACGCGGGCGCCCAGGCCGTGGCAGGGTCAGGCCGAGCGGGGGTTCCTCCGAACGGCGACGAGGAGGATGGCGACAAAGACGCTGCCGACGAGCAGCCGCTTCTGTTCCGAGCCTCGGGTGGCGCTCGCCAGTCGTAAGGACCTGGCTCGGGTCCGCCGCGGTCGCCCAGGCGGACATGTTCCTCGTGTTCCGCACAGCATCCGCACACCCGACGATCGAGTCGGAGGCGTTCTCGGATCGTCGGATGGGAAGCCGTGGCGGTGGCCACGGCTCTCCGGCGTCTGGCTCTACCTCGTACCGATGTCCCACGCAAAGTCGCCTCGTCATCAGCGGTCCGGGGGGCGCCCGCGCGACCCGGCGTGGGAGCCGCTCGGCCCTCTCCGCCAGGATCGAAGCGGCGTCGCGCGCGTGTCGTTCACGGTTCCCGCAGGGCATCCGGTGACTGGACCGTCGGGTTCTGGTGCATCCCTTGCGATCCACGCGGCGCGGTGTTCACGGGCGCATACCCCGGAACCCCGTGGCACGACCGGCCGTTCACGAAGATCCTCCGGGTCTTCCCGAGCCGGCCATCCGCCGCGAGCCGCACGAGCAGCACCGACAGCGGGCCCGGGATTGCAGCTGCGGCGCTCGCGCTCGTCGCCGTCGCGGTGGCCGGAGCCGCCGGGGTCGCTGCGGTGCGCCGGCAGCGATCCGGCGTCGGCTCGTAGCTGTCCCCAGGGGGCGCGACCGGTGGACTGAGCGCTGCGGCCATTGCCGTCCGTGACCGGTGAGCCCGGTCGGCTCCGAGGCGGCGGCTATTTGGCCGTCACGCTCGTGCCATTTCGGTTGGCCGCGCGAGCCATTCGGCCGTCCGTGCGATGCCAATTGCGTTTCCCGACACTCTCGACACACCCCGTTCCACACACGCGACATCTCACCGGCGACACTGGTCGCATGCCGTTCATCTACCTCCCGACGTTGTACAAGCAGCGGCGAGTTCCGACCAAGCAGCCCGTGTGCGCCATCTGCGTCGAGCGCACGAGGGGCAAGACGCAGCCCGTGCACCTCGGCTACGGGGTGAGCGTGCACCTCTGCCAAGGGCACGCCTCTCACGCGTTCCAGACACAGCGTGGCGGGCGGGATTTCGTGCTCACGCTTGAGCGGCTGTGGAGGGCACACGGCTGCCTTACTGTCCACCGCCACCGCGCGCTTCGCGCGCATCTCGACGCACAGCGCGGTCATCCCCGGCCGCGGCCCGGCTCGTACGCGTGGCCGGAGCTGCGCCGCGAGGCAGAAGCGCTCTTCGCGACAGGCGTTGCGCCCGAACCGGTCATCCACCGTCTGCGAAACCGCCACCGCGGCGGGCCGGCGAGCCCACCCAGCCTCCGTACGATGCGCCGCTGGCACACGGAACGGCGCTGGCTCGGCCGCCCGCCCCCGGCAGGAGTTCGCCCCCCACCGGACTAGAGTCGCCCGGGCATGTCCGGCGCCGCCGACTCAGCTATCCGCATCCGCGGCCTCACGGTCGTCCGCGGAGGGGCGGAGGTGCTCCACGGCGTCGACCTCGACGTCGCCGGCGGCCAGATCACCGGCCTCCTCGGGCCGTCCGGCTGCGGGAAAACGACCCTCATGCGGGCGATCATGGGCGTCCAGATCATCGAGGAAGGCGACGTCACCGTGCTCGGAAGACCGGCCGGATCGCCGCCCCTGCGATCCCAGGTCGGCTACGTCACCCAGGCGCCGTCCGTCTACGCCGATCTCACCGTCCGTGAGAACCTGCGCTACTTCGCGAGTGTGCTCGGAACGACACCGGAACGGATCGACACGGTCATCGAGACCGTCGGCCTCGGCGCATTCGCCGCCAGGATCGTCGCCCAGCTCTCGGGCGGCCAGCAGGCTCGGGTCGGCCTGGCCACCGCGCTTCTGAACAAGCCGCCGCTGCTCGTCCTGGATGAGCCGACGGTTGGCCTCGACCCCGTGCTCCGGCGCGACCTGTGGGAGACGTTCCACGAGCTCGCTCGCTCCGATACGGCGCTCCTCGTCTCGAGCCACGTCATGGACGAGGCCGACCGCTGCGACCGGCTGCTCCTCATGCGCGGCGGGCGCATCCTGGCGGCCGGCACGCCGGCAGAGCTCCGCGAGGACACGGGCGCCGACGACCTGGACGCCGCCTTCCTGCGACTCGTCGAGCGCGGCCAGGTCCCGGCATGAGCAGGCGGATCACGCTCGCCACGGCCGCCCGCGTCCTCCGCCAGCTTCGCCGCGACCCGCGCACGGTCGTGCTCATCCTGGTCGTCCCATGCGTCCTCGAGACGCTGCTCAAGTACGTGCTCGACGGCGTGCCCGGGACGTTCGGGCGCATCGGCGGGCCGCTGCTCGGCCTGTTCCCGTTCATCACCATGTTTCTCGTCACCTCGATCACCATGCTGCGTGAGCGGACGACGGGCACGCTTGAGCGGCTGATGACGATGCCAGTGGCCAAGCTCGATCTCCTCGCCGGATACGGCATCGCGTTCGGTACCGTGGCCGCCGTCCAGGCGACGCTCGCGTCGGCCGTCGCGTTCGGGCTGCTCGACCTCGACGTGGCGGGCTCGAAGGGCGCGGTGCTCGGGCTCGCCGTCTCGAACGCGATCCTCGGGACGGCGCTCGGCCTGTTTGTGAGCGCGTTCGCCCGCACCGAGTTCCAGGCGGTGCAGTTTCTGCCCGCCCTCGTCTTCCCGCAGCTCCTGCTCTGCGGCCTCTTCGTCCCCCGCGACCAGATGGCCTCCCTCCTCCAGGCGGCCTCCGACGTGATGCCGCTGACCTACGCCTACGACAGCCTCGAGCGGGTGACGGCGCAGGGCTCGTTCGACTCGACGGCGGCCCGCGATCTGGCCGTCGTCATCGGCGTGACGCTGCTCGGGCTCGCGCTCGGCGCGGCGACGCTCAGGCGGCGGACGGGCTGATCCGGCGGGACGCGCACCCACACGGGCGGGCGATGTGCGCCGACACATGCGATCCGTGCTGAGCCACGCGACGGTGGACTTCTCTGACTCTACGAGGACTCGGGCGACGCCCGCGGCATACCGCCGAGGTCGCGAGCAATCCATCTCGGCCGCTGCAGGGGCCGCTCGAGTGCCTCGGAGTCCGCGCGTATACGGTCCTCTTTCACTCCCACGGCCGATACCTCCAGATCCGTGTCGTACTGGGCCGCGACGCACCCAAGTCAGTGAGACGGGCGGTCGTCGCGATGCTCAACACGATGCGGGTGCGCCCTCACGCCACTTCATCATCCGGCGGCGAGGCGTAGTTCGGGCGCACGTACGCCTCCTCGAATCCGTAGCGGACGATGTTGCGGTACGAGGTGTTGGGCCCGTCCTGGACACGCTCGCCGGTCTCGGTGGCGATCAGCGTGCAGCCGAGGGCGACCGCGTCGCGGAGCCG
>DASQXS010000194.1:0-16325 GCA_035639615.1 Gaiellales bacterium
AGCTCGACCGCGTCGAGCGCGGCCGCCCGCCCGGGCAGATCCCGTCCGAAGCTGTCCGGATCGGTGCCGAGCGCCTCGGCGCAGTCGAGCGCGATCCGCTGCACCGCGGCCGTGAGCGGGAAGATCGAGAGCTGCTCGGACGGGTAGGTGGCCGCGATCGTGTACACGCGGACCCCGCACACCTCCGCGAGCCGGGCCACCTCGAGCAGCCGCTCCTCGCCCGGCCCGCCGCCGTTCAGCGCGACGAGCGCGTCGTCCTCCCGCAGGGCCACCGACGGCCCGTGCAGATACTGCTCCACAGAGAGGCCCTCGCTCGCCACGTAGGCGGTTTCGCGCACCTTGAGCGCCCCCTCGCACGCCGTCCACTGATTGGGGCCGGCGCCGATGAACTCGAGGAGCCGGTCGGGCGGGTCGACGCCGGGGCCGCCCGCGTCGAGCACGCCCTCGACGACGTCGGGCACATGGTCGAGCCGGCCGAGGTCGGCGCCGAGCTCGGCGGCGAGCTGGGCGAGCCGCATAAGCGCGCCGAGGTAGCTGGCCGTGTGCGCGCTCGAGCGCTCAGGGTCGCTCGTCTCGATGTCGACGCCCGGCGACCCCCGCCCCGATATGACCACCGTGGCGGCGCCGGCCGCGCGGGCCCGCTCGAGGACGGCGCTGGTGTAGCGCTTCGTGCCGCGGTGGCTCAGGAGAACGAGCGCGTCGTCCGCCCCCGGCAGCGGGCCGTGGAGCGCGGCGTCCACCGCCTCCACCGCCCACGCCTCGACGCCGGCTTCGCGCAGAAACCACGCGCCGTGATTGGCGGCGTGCCAGCTCGTGCCGGTGCCGACGAGGAGGACACGCCGCCCCTCGAGCCGCAGCGCCGCGGCCGCCACTGGGGTGGCGTCGGCTAGGAGCTCCCGCAGGAGCGCCGGCTGCGTCGCCATCGTCTCGCGCATCGCGCTCACTGCCCGCACACTATCCGGCACCGGTGGCGCGCCGGCGCCGGTCGGGCGAGAATGCCGACCGATGCCGCCGCTTCCCCAATCCCAGGGGTGGACGACGCTCGAGGCGCACGCCCGCCGGATGCGCGACGTGCATCTGCGCGACCTGTTCGAGGATGACCCCGGCCGCGGCGAGCGGCTGGCGGTCGAGGCCGAGGGGCTCTACCTCGACTACTCCAAGCACCGCGTCACGGACGAGACCATGCGGCTGCTGGTTGCGCTCGCCGAGGAGTGCGGCCTACGCGACCGGATCGACGCCATGTTCCGGGGGGAGCATCTGAACGCGACCGAGGACCGGGCCGTCCTCCACGTCGCGCTGCGCGCGCCCCGGTCCGCCTCGATCGTCGTTGACGGCGAGGATGTGGTGCCCGCGGTCCACGAGGTGCTGGACCGGATGGCCGCCTTCGCCGAGCGCGTCCGCTCCGGGGCGTGGACGGGGTACACCGGCCGGCCGATCCGGAACGTCGTGAACATCGGCATCGGCGGCTCCGATCTCGGCCCGGTGATGGCATACGAGGCGCTCCGCGCGTACGCCCGCCGCGACCTCGTGTTCCGGTTCGTCTCGAACGTCGACGGTACGGACTTCGCCGAGGCGACCAGCGATCTCGATCCGGTCGAGACCCTGTTCATCGTCTCGTCCAAGACGTTCACCACCCTCGAGACGATGCGGAACGCGCGCACCGCCCGCGAGTGGGCGCTGGCGGCGCTCCGCGACGAGGCGGCGGTCGCCCGCCACTTCGTGGCCGTCTCGACCAACGCCGCCGAGGTCGAAGCGTTCGAGATCGACGCCGCCAACATGTTCGGGTTCTGGGACTGGGTCGGCGGCCGCTACTCGATGGACTCGGCGATCGGCCTCTCGACGATGCTCGCGGTCGGGCCGGCCGCGTTCGCCGAGATGCTGGCCGGGTTCCACGCGATGGACGAGCACTTCCGCACCGCCCCGTTCCAGCGCAACCTGCCGGCCCTGATGGGGATCCTGGCCGTCTGGTACGTCGATTTCTTCGGCGTGCAGTCGATCGCCGTCCTGCCGTATGACCAGTACCTGAAGCGGTTTCCGGCCTACCTGCAGCAGCTGACCATGGAGTCGAACGGCAAGTCGGTGACCGTCGACGGCGCGCGGGTGGAGTACCCCACCGGGCCGGTGTACTGGGGCGAGCCGGGGACGAACGGCCAGCACAGCTTCTACCAGCTGATCCACCAGGGGACTGGCCTCATCCCCTGCGACTTCATCGGGTTCAGCCGGACGCAGAACCCGCTCGCAGACCACCACGACCTGCTCATGGCGAACGTGTTCGCCCAGACCGAGGCGCTCGCGTTCGGCCGCACCGCCGAGCAGGTGCGGGCGGAGGGCACGGCGGAGGCACTCGTCCCGCACCGCGTGTTCGAGGGGAACCGGCCCACGACGACGATCCTGGCCGACCGGCTCACGCCCGAGACGCTCGGCAAGCTCGTGGCGCTCTACGAGCACAGCGTGTTCACCCAGGGCACGATCTGGGGCATCAACAGCTTCGATCAGTGGGGCGTCGAGCTCGGGAAGGCGCTGGCGCAGGCGATCGGCCGCGAGCTCGAGAGCGACGCCGAGCCGGACCTGGGCCACGACTCCTCGACGAACGCGCTGATCCGGAGATACCGTCGCACCAAGTGAAAGGACGCAAGATGCAGCTCGGCATGGTCGGACTGGGGCGCATGGGCGCCAACCTCTCCCGCAGGCTCATGCGGGACGGACACGAGGTGGTCGTATCGGACGTGAACGCCCACGCGGTGGCCCAGCTGGCCGGTGAGGGCGCGGTCGCCTCGGCATCCCTGGAGGAGTTCGTGGCGAAGCTCGAGAAGCCGCGCGCCGCCTGGGTGATGGTGCCGGCGGCGATCACCGGTGCCGTCGTCGACCAGATCGCGGTGCTGATGGAGCCCGGCGACATTGTGATCGACGGGGGCAACTCCTACTACCGGGACGACATCGCCAAGGCCGGCGAGCTGCGCGAGCGCGGCATCCACTACGTCGACGTCGGCACGTCAGGCGGCGTCTTCGGCCTCGAGCGAGGTTTCTGTCTCATGATCGGCGGCGAGAAGGAGGTCGTCGAGCACCTCGACCCGATTTTCGCCACCATCGCCCCGGGGGTCGATGCGGCCCCGCGCACGCCCGGCCGCTCCGACGGCAACGGCTCGACCGCCGAGCGCGGCTACCTCCATTGCGGCCCGAACGGCGCGGGCCACTTCGTGAAGATGATCCACAACGGCATCGAGTACGGCATCATGGCCGCGTACGCCGAGGGGCTCGACATCATCCGAAACGCCGACGTCGGCACCCGCACCCATGAGACGGACGCCGAGACGGCGCCGCTCGGCAGCCCCGAGTTCTACCAGTACACCATCGACACCGCCGAGGTGGCCGAGGTGTGGCGGCGTGGGTCGGTCGTCTCGTCGTGGCTGCTCGACCTCACGGCCGCGGCGCTGCTCGAGGATCCGGAGCTGAAGGAGTTCTCCGGTCGGGTCTCCGATTCCGGCGAGGGCCGCTGGACCGCCCTGGCCGCGGTGGAGGAGGGGGTGCCCGCCTACGTGCTCACGGCCTCGCTCTTCGAGCGGTTCAGCTCCCGCAACGAGGGCGAGTACGCCAACCGGCTGCTCTCGGCGATGCGAAGGCAGTTCGGCGGTCACGCCGAGAAGGCCTCGGTGTAGCTCCCGGCTATGACGCGAGTGCCTCGGGGTTCACGTCCGAGCCTCCCAGCAAACTCCGCTTAGGAGGTTATAACTCCGCAGCAGAGTCTTGGCACCTGATACGCTCACCCCATTCTCGTATGTGGTCCTGGCGCTCGTCGGCCGCGACGGCGCCGGCCCCCACGACCTGGTGCGGACGGCGCGCCAGGGCCGGGTCTACTGGGCGGCGGCGGAGAGCCAGTTCTACGCCGAGCCGAAGCGCCTCGCCGGTCTCGGCTACCTCGCCGCAGAGAAGCGGCCCGGCCGCACCCGCGAGCGCACGCATTACACGTTGACCGGAGCCGGCCGCGATGAGCTGCGCAGGTGGGCGGCCGAGCCGGCCCGGTTTCCGCGCATCCAGCACGAGGCCGCGGCCCGGCTGCTGCTCGGCGACATGGTGGACGACTCCGTGCTCGTCGCCGGCCTCGCCGGCATGCGGGCCGAGCTCGACGACATCTCCGTCCGCCTCGACGAGGCCGATCGAGCGGCAGGCACGGTGCCGCACCGGCAGCGCTACCTGCGTCTGACCCACGCGCTCGCCCGCAGGATCGTCGAGGCGCACCGGCTGTGGGTGGGGCAGGTCGAGCGGGAGCTCGGCCCGGCGCGCCCGCCTGAGGAGCTGCGCCCCGAGCCGGCCGCCCCGGCCCGGCGGGTCTACCGCTCCGGATTCGTGGATTAGGCCCGCGCCAGGACTGCGACGCCGGCCGCCAGGAGGCCAATCCCGACTGCGTGGGTCGCGGTGAGCGGCCGTGTCTGCATGTCGAGGAAGCCGAAGTGATCGATCACGGCCGCGGCCGTGAGTTGGCCGACGATGATCGCCGCCGTCTGCAGGGTCACGCCGAGCGGGCGCACGGTGAGCACGGCGATGGTGACGAACAGGGCGCCGGCCAGGCCGCCGAGGTAGTGCCAGCGCACCGGATCGCCGCTCAGACCGCCGAGACCGCCGCCCAGCACGAGCGCGATCACGGCGATCGCGATGCCGCCCACCGCAAAGTTGACGACCACGGCGCGAAGGTCGCCGATCGAGCGGCCCAGCGCGGTGTTCGTGGGCGCCTGGGTTGCGATCACCGCGCCCGCGAGGGTGGCGGCGACGAGTGTGATTATCCGGTGCATGCAGTCCCTCCTGGGCGGCCGGGCGCCCGACGTTCCCGCAAGGACGGACGCACGGCGGAGTTCTACAACGTGAGCGGCTCGGGACTCCTGCTCGCGGTCGTCTACGTGGCCTGGCTCGCGGTCGCGAACGAGCCGGGGTCGGCGAGCGCCCGGGCGTAGACCGCGTCATCGATGTTCCGGCCGGTGACGACGAGGACGGCCGAGCCCTCGACCCGGTTGAGGTGGTCGAGCGCGGCGAGCGCCGCCGCGGCGGATGCCTCGACGCGGATGCCGGCGCGGCCCAACCGGCCGACCGCCGCGGCCATCTCCACGTCCGTGACCCGCACCATCCGTTGCGCGGCCCGCGCCAGCACATCGACGGCGTACGGGATGGCGACGCGCACCGCCAGGCCGTCGGCGCAGGTCGGCTCGGCGCCGCCCTCCACCGGCTGTCCCGCCTCCCAGCTCTCGGCCATCACCGGGGCGGCCGCGGCGACGACCCCGACGCGGAGGGTCTCGGCGCCCCGCTCGGCCAGCCGCAGCCCGATCCCGCCCAGAAGGGCGCCGTTTCCGACCGGGACGACTACCACCGCCGGCGCCGCCCCGAGCTGGTCGAGCAGCTCGTCGGCGATCGCCGCGTAGCCGTCGTACTGCGGCGGCTCGGCGCCGTCGGAGAAGAACGGCGCCCCCAGCTCGGCCGCGGCCCGCTCCGCCGCCGCCTTGGCCTCGTCGAAGTCCTCTCCGGCGATCCGGATCTCGCCCCCGTGCCGGGCGATCAGGTCGAGTTTCGTCTGGGCGGAGCCCGGGGGCGCGAACACGATCGCCCGCATTCCCAGCCGGGCCGCGGCCCAGGCCGCCGCCGCGCCGTGGTTCCCGGTCGAGGCGGTGACCACCACGTCGGCGCCGCGGTCGCGGTAGGCGCGCATCGTCGGGAGCGCGCCCCGCCACTTGAACGCGCCCAGCTCGTGCTCGTCCTCCCGCTTCAGCCAGACGTCCCATCCGGGGGCGAGGCCGGGTGGGGCGGGCTCGAGTCGCGTCGGCGTCACGCGCGGCAATCTACCGCGGGACGATCTTGACCAGCTTGAGCTTGCCGGCCGGGCCTGGCTCACGCGCGATGTCCGCAACCTCCTCCACCGTCACGGGCGGCGGCACCGCCCCTGCCTCCTCGATCACCGCGACGAGCCGGGCGCGGACGAGGTCGCCGAGGTCTCCGGGGGCGTGGTCGCGAAGGACCACCCGCACGGTGAGCCCACGGCCGTCGTAGGCGATCTGGTACATGCGGACGTCGGGCAGCGTGACGAAGGGCGAGCGGAGCCGGTGCGGATGGATCGCCACGGTCCCGCCGGCAGCGCCCGGCAGCTGGATGATGTCGTCACTCCGGCCGTCGACCGCGGCGATCCGCTGCCAGGGGAGTCCGCCCGGGTGGGGGCCCGCGGCCAGCGTGACCGAGTCGGTGAATCAACGGCTGGGCGTGGTTCACGAGGTTCGTGAGCAGGACCTTGTGCCCGGGCGTGCCCGCGGGCACCGGCCGGTTCTCCCGATCGACGACCTCGACGAGCACCAGGTCGTCGCAGACGCTGAGGCCGGGATGATCAGGGCTGCCGCACGCGATGATCGGGGCCTCCGTGGCCGCATACACCTCGGTCGCACGGACGCCCACGCCTGCGTGATCCGCCCCCGCATCTCGTCTGTGAGCGGCTCGGAGCCCATGAGGACGGTCCGCGGCGCGATTCGCAGGCGGCCCTCGAGCTGCTCGTCCGCGAGCAGCGCCGCGATCGTCGGGTAACCGATGATCGCGTCAGCCTGATACCGCTCGACGGCCGCGACGATCTCGGCGAGCGGCGTGCTGACGGTGAGGCGGGGAGCCCCGGGCGACCCGACCGAAACTCCGCGAAGAGCCGGCGGGTGATGTGCTGCGGCCCGGGCGCGCCGATCGCGGCGACGCGCGCGTCGGGACCGAGGCCGATGCGGGCGAACATGCGCACGCAGGCCGCAATCCAGCATCGGAACTCCTGCTCGGTGAAGACCGTGATGCCGTGGAGGCCGCTGCTGCCCGACGTTGCGAAGACGTGGTATGCGCCGAGGTAGAGCCCCGGCGCCGCGGTGCCCGTCAGATGGCGCTCGAGTTCCGCGAACCGCAGCCGAGGATCCGTGACGATGCGGTCGAACTCGGCCATCAACACGGCCTTGGGGAGCGTCGGAAGCGTCTCGAGGGCCGCAGTCCACCGCGTCAGCTCCCAGGGCGTCCCGGTAGTACGGGGAGGCGGCGACGGCATGGGCGATGATCCCTCGCGTGCGCGCGCGTTGGAGCGCGTCCACCTGGTCGCGTGTCCACCGGTCGCGGGCGGTGAGCTCGGCGCCGAGCGCCTGGATCTCAGTGATGGCGGCCGTCGGCGCGTCCGTCGTCGTGCTCATCTGGGTCTCCTCGGGTCGTGACACCGTTGATGAAGGCAGCGAACATCCGCTCGAAGAGCGCCGCCGGAACCGAGGCGGGATCGAGGGCCTGGTCGAGCGCCAGCCCGCGCCCGATGGCGGAGGCGCCGCGGACGATCTCCTCCGCGGGGATGAGGAGCGTGACGCCGTGCCGCGCCGCCAGGTCAGCGATGATCGCTCCCTGGGTTTCCAGCACCCGCTCCCGCCGTCGGAGCATCCGGGCCCGCAGGGTGTCGCTGCGGCATGCGTGCGTCCAGAACTCGACGACCAGAGGCTGCCACTCGGGGTCGCGGCGGGCCAGCTCCTGCATGTGCCGGGCGACCGCGCGGACTCCCTCCTCGAACGTCGCGGCGTCGAGCGCGACGCATGCATAGTCGACCCGGCGGCGCTCGATGTTCTCGTCGAAGACCGCCAGGAACAGGTCGTCCTTCGCCGCGAAGTTCGAGTAGACGGCGCCCTTCGAGTACCCCGCCTCCTCGGCGATCTCGTCCAGCGTCGCGGCGTGGAAGCCGCGGCGAAGGAAGACCCTCCGCGCCGTCGCCAGGATCTTTTCCCGTGTCTGCGCCCTCCGCTCCACGCGCGACAGCCGCGCCATCGCATACTCTCCGTATCGAGATACGCAAGGTATTCTAATACCGGCGGTATCCGCTCGTAAAGGGCATCGAGTGTGCGACGATCCGGCCATGTCGCTCACCCCCCGCCAAGCCAAGAAGCAGCAGATGGTCCGGGCCGGCTACGCCGGGGTTGGGATCGGCGTCGTCCTCATCGTGATCGCCGTCAGCGCGGCATCGATCATCCTCGGGTTGATCGGCGCGATCCTGGTTCTCGCCGCCGGCTGGGCCGCCCGCACGCTGCGCTCCCTGTAGGCGGTCCCTCCTCGGCGTGGCATCATGTGGGGAGTCGGAGCCGACGGAGGGAGGTGAGTGGATTGGCGAAGACGCTCAAGCGGCTGACTCGGCCGTACGTGCGTGAGGACGGCGCGCTTCGGCCGGCGACCTGGGACGAGGCGCTCGACCGCGCGGCCGAGGGCTTCCGAGCGGCGGTCACGGCGAAGGGGCCGAACGCGTTCGGGCTCTTCTCGTGCTCGAAGGCGACCAACGAGATGAACTTCGCGGCCCAGAAGTTCGCCCGCGCCGCCATCGGCACGAACAACATCGACAGCTGCAACCGCACCTGACACGCTCCTAGCGTCGTCGGTCTGGCGACGGTGTTTGGTGCCGGAGGCGGCACGAGCTCGTATCAGGAGATCGAGGATACCGACCTGATCATCCTGTGGGGGTCGAACGCGCGCGACACCCACCCGATCTTCTTCCACCATGTGCTGAAGGGCGTCCGAAACGGCGCCAGGCTGGTCGTCGTCGATCCCCGCCGGACGAGCTCCGCGCAGTGGGCGGACGTGTGGCTGGGGCTGGACGTCGGCACCGACGTCGGGCTTGCCAACGCGATCGCGCGGGAGATCATCCACGCCGGCCTCGCGAACCGCGAGTTCATCTCCCGGGCGACGTCGGGGTTCGAGGAGTTCGCCGCTGCAGTCGAGCCGTACACCCTGGCCGAGACCGAGCGGGTGACCGGCGTCCCCGCCGAAGTGATCCGCGAGATCGCTCACGCCTACGCCCGCTCCGACCGGGCCCAGATCTGCTGGACGCTCGGCATCACCGAGCATCACAACGCGGTCGACAACGTGCTCGCGCTCATCAACCTCGCGCTGCTCACCGGCCACGTCGGCCGCTACGGCTCCGGCCTCAACCCCCTCCGCGGCCAGAACAACGTGCAGGGCGGCGGCGACATGGGCGCGATCCCCAACCGCCTGCCCGGCTTCCAGGACATCGAGAAGGACGACGCCGCCCGGTCCCGGTTCGAGGCCGCCTGGGGCGTCACCATCCAGCCGCGCTACGGCTGGCACCTGACCCAGATGTTCGACGCGATGGAGCGGGGCGACCTGACGACGCTCTACGTGATCGGCGAGAACCCCGCCCAGTCCGAAGCCGACACCACGCGGGCGTGGGACCTGCTCGAGGGCCTCGACCACCTCGTCGTCCAGGACATCTTCATGACCAAGACGGCCGAGCTGGCCGACGTGGTGCTGCCGGCATCGGCCAGCTGGTGCGAGGCCGAGGGCACCGTCACGAACAGCGAGCGGCGCGTGCAGCGGGTGCGCAAGGCGCTCGACCCGCCCGGCGAAGCGCGCGACGACATCGAGATCATCGCCGCGCTCGCCGAGCGCCTCGGGACCGAGCTCGGGTGGGGGTCGGCGGAGGAGGTGTGGGCCGAGCTCCGCTCGCTCTCACCCATGCACCGGGGCATGACCTACCCCCGGCTCGACGAGCTGGGCGGGATCCAGTGGCCATGCTGGGACGAGCAGCACCCCGGCGAGCGATTCCTGCACGGCAGGCTGTGGGAGGAGCCGCGTGGCGGCGCCCCCGCGCCGTTCTCGCCGGTCGAGCAGGACCCGCCGGTCGACGAGCTCACCGAGGACTACCCGATCCGGCTCACCACGGGGCGCCGGCTCGACTCCTTCAACACGGGCGTCCAGAGCGGTGGCTACACCTCGCCGCTGCGGCGGCGGGAGACGCTCGACCTCTCGCCCGAGGACTGCGACCGGCTCAACGTCAGCGCCGGCGAGCGCGTCCAAATCACCTCCCGGAGGGGCACCGTGATCGCGCCGGTCCGCGTCGACCAGACGCTACGGCCCGGACTCGCCTTCATGACGCTCCACTTCCCCGACGAGGTCGCGACCAACATCCTCACCATCGACGCCACCGACCCGAAGTCGGGCACCGCCGAGTTCAAGGCGAGCGCAATCCGGGTCGAGAAGCTGCCCGTCCCCGAGCCGGTGGAGGCGGAGGAGGCGGCGGCCGTCCCCGCCAGGTAGATGGATCTGCGCCTGCTGGACAGCGAGCCGACCGACGCCGAGCGCGCCGCCGTCGACGGCGTCCTCGGGCCGGCGGCGACGGCATGGGACGGGGCGGAGCGGTCGGACGGCGACGGCCGGGTCGCCCGCTCCGGACGGGACGCCCGCGCCCGCCGCCACCTGCTCCTCCCCGCCCTTCACGCGGTCCAGGAGCGGGCCGGCTGGATCAGCCCCGGTGCGCTCGGGTACGTGTGCCGCCGGCTCACGATCCCGCCGGCCGAGGCGTACGGCGTGGCGACCTTCTACGCGCTCTTCTCCCTCGAGCCGCGCCCTGCGGCCGTGGCCCATGTCTGCACGGACATCGCCTGCATGTGCCGGGGCGGCCCCGAGCTTCGCGACGAGATCGAGCGGGCGCTCGGGCCTGCGGGCGCCGCAATGGACGGCGGCCGGCCCACCTGGCTCGAGTCGCCGTGCCTCGGCGTGTGCGAGCGGGCTCCCGCCGCCATGGTGACGATCGCCGGCGAGCGCGGCGTCGAGGCGGCGATCGCGCCCGCGTCCGCGGCGCAGGTACTGTCGGCGCTCGAGGGCGGCGCGCCGCCGCCGCACCCGGCGGCCGCCGTGCCGCAGGCGGCGACGGGCGAGGGCCTGCGGCTGCTGCGCCGGATCGGGAAGGTCGATCCCGAGAGCCTCGACAGCTACCGCGCCCACGGCGGCTACGCGGCGCTTCGGGCCGCGTTCGATCTCGGCCCGGGCGGGGTCATCCGCGAGGTGACCGACTCCAAGCTGCTCGGCCGCGGCGGAGCGGCGTTCCCCACCGGGCGGAAGTGGGACGCCGTCGCCCGGCATCCGGTGCGGCCGCACTACCTGGTGTGCAACGCCGACGAGTCGGAGCCGGGGACGTTCAAGGACCGGATCGTGATCGAGGATGACCCCTTCGCGCTCGTCGAGGCGATGACGATCGCCGGGTACGCATGCGGCGTCGAGCTCGGCTACCTCTACCTGCGGGGCGAGTACCCGCTGGCGCTCGAGCGGATCCGCGGCGCGATCGCCGCCGCGCGCGCCCGTGGCCTCCTGGGCGAGGACATCCTCGGGCAGGGCGTCCGCTTCGACATCGAGATCAGAAAGGGCGCGGGCGCCTACATCTGCGGCGAGGAGACCGCGCTCTTCAACTCGATCGAGGGCTTCCGGGGCGAGCCGCGCAACAAGCCTCCGTTCCCCGTCGACCAGGGCCTGCACGGCAAGCCGACCGTCGTGAACAACGTCGAGAGCCTGATCAACGTCCTCGACATCGTCGTCGAGGGTGGGCGGGCGTTCGCCGAGATCGGCACCGAGCAGTCGACCGGGACGCGGCTCTTCTGCCTCTCCGGGTGCGTCGAGCGGCCGGGCCTCTACGAGGCCCCGTTCGGGGTCACGATGCGGGCGCTGCTCGACACGGCCGGCGGCGTCGCCGGAGGCCGCGAGCTGCGGGCGATCCTGCTCGGCGGCGCGGCGGGGTCGTTCGTCGGCCCGGACCAGCTCGACCTCGAGCTCTCGTTCGAGGCAACGCGGTCGGCCGGCGCGACCCTGGGCTCCGGCGTCGTCATGGCCTTCGACGACACGGTCGACCTTGCCCCGATTCTGCTTCGCATCGCTGCCTTCTTCCGGGACGAGTCCTGCGGCCAGTGCGTCCCATGCCGGGTCGGGACGGTGCGCCAGGAGGAGGCGCTCCTGCGGCTCGCGTCCGGCCGGCCGCGCGGCTCGGTCGCCGAGGAGGTGGCGCTCCTCGACGAGATCACCCAGGCGATGCGCGATGCGTCCATCTGCGGGCTCGGCCAGACCGCCGCCAACGCCGTCGACTCGGCGGTGCACGGCCTCGGCGTCTTCGTCGGCGGAGGGGCGGAATGAGCGCCGTCCCGGTGACGCTCAAGCGGACGGTCGAGGTCGAGATCGACGGTACGGCGGTGCGGGCGCGTGAAGGCCAGACGATCCTCGACGCGTGCCGGGCCGAGGGGCTCGACATCCCGACGCTGTGCTACGGCGAGACGCTGACCCCGGTGAACGCATGCCGGCTGTGCATGGTCGAGGTGGAGGGCTCGCGTGTCCTCGTCCCCTCCTGCGCGCGCCGGGTCGAGCCGGGGATGGTGATCCGAACGCAGAGCGACCGGGTGAACCACAGCCGCAAGATGGTGCTCGAGTTTCTGGCCTCGTCGGTCGACCTCTCGACGACGCCGAGCGCGGCCGGCTGGCTCGCCGAGTACGGCGCCCGCGCCGATCGCTACGGCCCGCCCGCCCCGCCTGCGGCCGCCGGCGAGCGTGACCGCGCCCGGGCCGGCCATCACGTGCCCGGCGACGGCCAGACGGCGGCGACCGTCCACCAGCCGGTCAAGATCGACAACGAGAACTACGTCCGCGACTACTCGAAGTGCGTGCTCTGCTACAAGTGCGTAGAGGGCTGCGGCAGCGACTGGCAGAACACGTTCGCGATCGCCGTGGCGGGGCGCGGGTTCGACGCTCGCATCGCCACCGAGTTCGCCACGCCGCTCCCGGACTCCGCCTGCGTCTACTGCGGGAACTGCATCGCGGTTTGCCCGACGGGCGCGCTCATGTTCAAGAGCGAGTACGAGCTGCGCGAGGCGGGCACGTGGGACGAGTCGTCCCAGACGGTGACCGAGACGATCTGCTCCTACTGCGGGGTCGGCTGCAGCCTCGAGCTGCACGTCCAGGACAACGAGATCGTCAAGGTGACCTCGCCGCTCGACCACAGCGTCACGCACGGAAACCTGTGCGTGAAGGGGCGGTTCGGCTACCAGTACGTGCAGAACCGGGAGGACTGACCCGTGGCCGCCGAGGACGAGCTGCGCGGAGCCGGGGCGCTCGAGCTCGGCCCGGCGCGGGCGCAGGCGACGACGGGCGCCCGGGTCGTCGCCGTGGACGGCGACGCGCGCCGGCGGCGGGTCGACCGGCTGGCGACCGAGGAGCCGATGGAGATCCGGGTCGAGGCGCCTGGGGCCGCCGAGGCGAACCTGGCCGTCACCATGCGAACGCCGGGGAGCGACTTCGAGCTCGCGGCCGGGTTCCTCTTCACCGAGGGCCTGATCTCGGGCCGCGACCACGTCCGTACCGTCCGCTACTGCGCGGTCGTTCCCGACGAGCAGCACTACAACGTCGTCACCGTCGCGCTTACCCGGCCGCTTCTCTACGACGCGGCCGAGCGCAACTTCTTCGCCTCCTCGAGCTGCGGCGTGTGCGGCAAGGCGTCGCTCGACGCCGTCGACGTGCGCTGCGCGCCCGTGGCAGACGGCCCGGTCCTCGACCCCGCGATCCTGACCCGGCTGCCGGACGACCTGCGCCGGGCGCAGCGCGTGTTCGAGCGCACCGGCGGCCTGCACGCTGCCGCCCTCTTCGACCCGGCCGGCCGGCTCGTCACGCTGCGCGAGGACATTGGCCGCCACAACGCGGTCGACAAGGCGATCGGCGCCGAGCTCCTGGCGGGGAACCTGCCGCTCTCAGACCGCGTCATGCTCGTCTCGGGCAGGGCCGGCTTCGAGATCGTGCAGAAGGCGGCCGTCGCCGGGGTGCCGGTCGTCTGCGCCGTGTCAGCGCCCTCCAGCCTCGCGGTCGACGCGGCCCGCCGGTTCGGCCTGACCCTGGTCGGGTTCCTGCGCGGGCGCCGGTTCAACGTGTACACCCGGCCTGACCGCGTCGGCGGGGAGTAGCCGCGGCGATCTCACGTGCCGCGCGGCCAGGGCGTTAACCCAACATGCAGACGACATTCGATGCAGACATCGCTGCCCGGATCTCCGGCCTCAACTGGGCAGAGCTCAAGACAACGCTCGACGAGCAGGGGTTCGTCCCGACACCGCCCGTCCACACGCCTTCCGAGTGCGAGGAGCTCGCCGCGAGCTTCGACGGCGACGGGTTCCGGTCGACGATCGACATGGCCCGCTACCGGTTCGGCGAGGGGCGCTATCGCTACTTCGACGACCCGCTGCCCGAGCTCGTGGACGCGGCCCGCCATGCCCTCTACCCGCCTCTCGCGGCGCTCGCCAACGCGTGGGCGGAGCGGCTCCGCGAGCCGGAGTCCTACCCCGACCGTCTCGACGCCTTCCTCGACCGCTGCCACCGCGCCGGCCAGCGGCGGCCGACGCCGCTTCTCCTCCGCTACGTCGTGGGTGGGCACAACACCCTGCACCAGGACATCTACGGCGACATCGCCTTCCCGTTCCAGGCCGTGACGATCCTGAGCCGCCCCGGCGTCGACTTCGAGGGCGGGCAGTTCGTGCTCCTGGAGCAACGCCCCCGGGCCCAGTCACGCGCACACGTCGTCGACCTCGAGCAGGGCGCCTACCTGATCTTCCCCACCCGGCACCGGCCGGTCAGCGGCACGCGCGGCTTTTACCGGACTGCGATGCGCCACGGCGTCGCCACGGTCGCCTCGGGCGAGCGGGTGACGCTCGGGATCATCTTCCACGACGCGGCCTGAGTCGCACTTACGGGTGAAGCTCGGCCGGAAGCCCGAACGGAGGGAAGAGGCTCGGGTCGGCGCAGCCGACGATTCCCGAGATGCGATGTCTCTCGATGGCCAGGACCATGATGCCGTAGGCGCGGTGGATGCCGTCCGTGGGATCGCGGACGTAGGCCGCCAGGCCTGGCTGGTTGTTGGCCGCCGTTTGGACGAGGCGGATCTGATCGAGCCTGCCGTGGGCGGGCACGCTCGCCAGAAACGCTCCGATCGCCTCGGCGCCTGTCACCTCGCCGGGCGCGGGGGGCATCGCCAGGAGCGCGTCGCGTGTCAAGAGCTGCACGATGCCGTCGATGTCCACCCGGTCCCATGCGTCCATGAACCGGTGCAGCAGCTCGCGCTCGGCGCCGGGTGCCGGCCTGTGCCCCGGTGCACCTAGTTCTAGGCCCTGAGCGCGCTCTACGCCTGCCCGCGCCCGCTGAAGGGCGCTGTTCACCGCCGGGACCGTGTCCGCGAGCGCGGTGGCGGCCTCCTTCGCGGACCAACCGAGCACGTCGCGCAGGATCAGCGCCGCGCGCTGCTTCGGCGGGAGCAGCTGGACTGCGGTGATGAACGCCAGCTCCACGTGCTCGCGCGTGGCTGTCTGCGCCTCTGGGCCCGGCGACGGCTCTTCGAGCTCGTCGAGCAGCTGGTCCGGGTACGGCTCCAGGTGTATCAGCTCCCCCGCCCATGCCGCCTGACCGGTGGTTGAATGCGGCTGCCGGCGCCTGCGGTCGATCATCGTCAGGCACACGTTGGTGGCGATGCGGTAGAGCCAGGCCCGAAGCGGGGCGCGCGGCTCGTACCGGTCGATGCCGTGCCACGCCCGAAGCAGTGTCTCCTGAAGCGCGTCATCCGCATCGTGGAGCGAGCCGAGCATCCGGTAGCAGTGGACGTGAAGCGCGCGGCTGTGCCTCTCGACGAGCGCGCGGAAGGCGCGCTCGTCTCCGCCCGCTGCGGATACACGTAGTGCGTCCGGCCCATTCCGTGTCCCCGCCGTCACGTCGAGCACGCTATCGCGTCGGCGGATCGGGAGGATCCGCGCCGAGCTCGGTCCACGGAGCGGCTACGAACGCGCCCGGGGCGCCGCCGAGGGCGACGAATCGAACACCGTCGGGGCCCGGCACGATCTTGCGGAGCTGCGCCGGGCCGACCCGCGCCATGACGCCCGGCCGAAGCGCATACTCTGCGCCGTCGGCGATCAGGACGGCGCTGCCGGCGAGGGGGATGTAGACCTCCTCCTGGTTCGGGTCGAACGCCTGCTCGTCGTGGTTGTGCATCGGGTAGCCGTCCCAGTCAGGTGGCAGGGTCAAGACCTGCATTCCCCAGGCGGTCACCCCCAGCTCCGCTCGGGCGCGGCGGGCGATGCCGCCGTGAATCGGGTCCATGTCGTCGATGGCGGCCAGCGTGACGTCAGGCATCGGAAACCCTCCAGGTTCGGGAAACGCGCCTCTACGCAGATGAACCAGCGCGGGGCCGCGAACTCATCGGCCGGCCTCGAGGACGAGGCTCTCCCAGACCGCGCCCCGCGTCCGGGCGCCGTGCCGGAAGCCGTGCCGGCCCGCGATGTCCACGATCTCGTTCGGATCGTGGACGTAGACGCGGAAGTCGGTGCGCCGGACGCGGAAGAACGCGTTCTGCCCCCACGCGCCGAGCCTTATCCACCATGACCGGCGCGGGAGCGTGACCGCGATCCGATCGCGCGCCCGGGCGCACGCCGCCGCTGTCAGCGCCGGCGCGTCCGGATAGCAGCACAGCACGCGGTGCAGGATGACGATGTCCGCGTCGGTCGCCT
>DASQXS010000195.1:0-2148 GCA_035639615.1 Gaiellales bacterium
TCGAGGGAGCGCGGATCCCGCCGGCCTCGCTCGCCGACCGCCTCGAGACGCTCGCGGGCGCCGACCTAGTCGCGTTTCGCGAGGGCGGCCGCTTCGTCGTGCGCCGGGCCGGGGGCGAGCTTCGCTTCCGCCGCGGTGACGGCATCGCCGACCGCCGCGGGAACCGCTGGGACGTCGCCGGCGACGCCGAGCTTCTCCACCCCGCCGTCTACCCCAACGCGCTCGAACGGCTCGAGGGGGCCCTGACATGCCCGACGGCCGGCGACGTGATCGTCTCGGCCGCCCCGGGATGGGAGTTCGCCGACTCCGGTGGGACGCATCATCTCGGCGGGGGCAGCCACGGCTCGCTCCGCGCCGAGGACTCGCTCGTTCCCCTCGTCACCGCCGGGTTCGCGGCGCCGCCTCGTCTTCCCGACGAGCCCTCGATCACCGACCTCGCGCCGCTCATCAGGGGGCACTTCGGCGCCGGCGCTGTGAGCCGACCGAAGGCCCTGGCGGCGCCGGTCGGATAGCATCGGTGGGATGGACGACGTCCGCGCCGAAGCCGCTGCCGTCCCGGGCGTGCGCGGGCATGCCCGGCGGGTGGGGATAGCCGCCCGCCGGCCGGCAAACTGGCTGGAGCTGATCCGCTATTGCTGCGTCGGTGCATCCGGCTACCTGATCAACCTCGGCGTCTTCGTCCTGGCCGAGCCCAGCATGCCGTACATGCTCGCCTTCACCGTGGCGTTCGTCTGCGCCGCGACCAGCAACTTCCTCTGGAACCGGCTGTGGACGTTTCGGGTGAACCACGGCCGGCCGCACCATCAGTACGCGCGCTTCCTCACGGTCAGCACCGCCGCGCTCGGGCTCGACCTCGCCGTGCTGCGGGCGCTCGTCGAGGTGGCGAACGTGGCCAAGACGCCGGCCGCCGCGGGTGCGATCCTCGTCGCCCTGCCCGTGAGCTTCCTTGGCAACAAGCTCTGGACGTTCAGCAGGTAGAGCGCTCTGCCTGGCGGCGGCCGCCGCCGCGGTCTGCGTGCTCGGCCCTGCGCCGCCGGCTCTGGCGGCCGGGCATCACCTGACGAAGACGAAGGCGATCGCGGCTGCGGCCGCGAACCGGCGGGCGCGGGCGCTGCTCCTCCGGAATCCGGGCGCCCACTGGGAGGCCAGCTACGACCGCTCCTCCCGGACGTGGGCGGTGCTCCTCGAGCCGCGCGGTGCCCACAACGTCCTCGCGGTGTTCACCGTCTCGGACCGGACCGGCACGGTCACCGGCGTGAACGTGACGCCGGCCCAGGGCCCGCCCCGGCTGAACGCCGAGCAGGCCTACGTCATCGCCAACCGCCAGCCGGCCGTGAAGACCTGGATCGGCCAGTACACCGGCGTCAGCCACTCGGTCAAGCTGGGCCCGTTCCGGGCCTGGACGGTCAGCTTCTACAAGAACGCGGACGAGGTGGCCGAGGTCCACATCGACGACGCCACCGAGCACGCCTACGAGGTCTGGACCGGGCCCCAGGTGGGGTGGATGCTCGCGCGCGGGCTCCCCGAGGCGTACGGGCGCAAGGTGAACCGGGCCTTCGTGCTCTGGCCCATGTGCGCCCTCTTCGTCGCCGGCCTCATGAGCTGGCGGCGACCGCTCAGCGTGCGCACGCTCGATCTGGCCGTGACCCTGGGGTTCGTCGCGTCCCTGCTCGAGTTCAACGACGGCCACATCTTCCGCTCGACGCCGCTCGTCTACCCGCCGCTCGTCTACCTCGCCGCCCGCATGGTGTGGATCGGCGCGCGCCGCCGGCCGCGGACCGTCACCGTCGGCGAGCGCCACCTCCTCGTCCTCGTGGCGCTCACGTTCGGCCTCATGGGTTTCCGGCTGGGGCTGAACAACCAGGACTCGAACGTGATCGACGTCGGCTACGCAGGCGTTGCCGGCGCGTCGCGGCTGATGGACGGCGTGCTCCCATATGGGCACCTTCCCGACAGGACCGCCCATCCGTGCGGGGGCCGGTACTCGAACGGCGACCCGAAGGGCTACATCCAGACGGACGGGCGGTGCGAGTCGCCGATCGCCTCAGGCGACACCTACGGCCCGACGGTCTACCTCTCCTACATCCCGGCTGTGGCCACTCTGGGCTGGAGCGGCATGTGGGACTCGCTCCCGGCGGCTCACGTCAC
>DASQXS010000196.1:0-20675 GCA_035639615.1 Gaiellales bacterium
CCTGCCGTCGACCTGATCGCGGAGCTGGCGACGTCCGATCGCGCGCCGGTCACCCTCGTCGCCACCGGCCCGCTGACGAACGTCGCGCTCTTCGCCGCCCGCCACCCGCGGGCTGCCGCTGCGCTCGCGCGCGTCGTGATCATGGGCGGCTCGATCGGGCTCGGGAACGTGACGCCGGCGGCCGAGTTCAACATCTGGGCCGATCCCGACGCCGCCCGGCGCGTCTTCACCAGCGGGCTGGACGTGACGATGGTCGGGCTCGACGTCACACACCAGGCGCTCCTCTCCCCGGTGGAGAATGAGGATCTGCGCGGCTGCGGCCGGGCCGGCCGGCTCACGGCGGAGCTGGTCGACTTCTATCGCCGCTCACATCCGCACATGCCCGGAACGCCCATCCACGACGCGGTCGCCGTGGCCCAGGTGGTCCGTCCCGAGCTCCTCACGCTCGAGCAGTGCCACGTCGAGGTGGACTGCGGGCCGGTGAGCCGCGGCCGCACGCTGGTCGACCTCCATGGCGTGACGGGCCGGCCCGCGAACGTCCACGTCGCCACCGCCATCGACGGGTCGTTCACCGAGTTCCTTGGCCAGCGGATCGCGAGCCTCGGCTAACCCCCGAGCTGCGCCAGGCGCGCCCTGGCTTGGGTCAGGCGCTCCTCCGCGGCCTCGCGCGCCCGGTCGGCGCGTGCCGTCGCGTTGCTCAGCCGGTCGGCTTGGCGCTCGGCGCCGGCGAGCGCCTTTCGGGCCGACTCGACCTCGACCTTGGCCGCCCGCTCCTCCCGAACGGCTTCTTCGAGCTTCGTCTCCGCCTCGGCGAGCCGCCCCTCCGCCGCCTCGACGGCCCGCTCGGCCTGCGCGACGCGGCGCCGGTCCGGCTCTGGCTTCGCCGGCGCGGGCGTAGCGCGGCGGACCGGCTCCGACCGCGGGCGCGGCGCCGGCTTCGGCCGCGCGGCCCGGTCCGGCGGGACCGCGATCCCCATGGGGAAGCCGATCGCCTGCGCCTCGCGGTCGAGGATGCCGCGGCGGACGAGCTCCGCCAGCTCCGGGTCGAGCGCCGCGGCGTGGAGGGTCTCGCGGACGTGCTGCAACGTCGACTCGGCGCTGCTGCGGCCCGCCGACCCGATCACCGCGCTGAGGGCGGACTGCTCTGCCTCCGCCGCCGAGCGCAGGTCGGCCCCGGAGCCGGCCCCGAGCTGCACCTCGCGCAGCCGCGCCCCCGCGTCGAGGAGCTCGCCCACGAGCCGGGGCTCTGCCCGCGCGAGCCGGTTCACCACGGCGGCGGCCACGCTCGGCTTGCGAAGCGCGGCCACGGCGTCCGCCTCGCCGCGGCGGCCCTCCTTGCGCAGCCGCCGCGCGGCCGCGGTGCGCTCGGCCACGAACTCGGCCGCGTCCAGACCGTAGAGCCGCTCGACCTCGTCGGCCGGAGCCTCAGCCGAGCTCATAGAAGACCTCGATCGCGCGCTTCCCGGGATCGCTCGGAGGGAGCCCGTCCGCCTGCCAGCGCGGCTCCTCGCGCTCGATGTTCTCGTACTGGGTCACGTACCCCTGCATCGCCGCGAGCTTCCGCTCCGATTCGGCCGGCGTGAGCCGGCGCACCGCCGGGGCCGTCAGCCGATCGCCGGCCGCCGCGCCGATCGCCTGGCGCCACTGCGCGTCGGCCTCGGCGCTGCCGTCCGCCTCGACCCAGGTCGGCCAGCCGTGCCGGGTGCTGTAGCAGTAGTCGGCGACGAGGGTTACAGGCACACCCGCGTCGGCGAGTCGCAGCCCGGCGTCGCGGACGATCTCGTGGTCGGGATGCTCGCCGATCCCGGCCCAGGCGTAGACCCGCCGCGCCGCCGGAGCCAGCCGCGCGAGCTCGGCGACCACGGTCGCCGGGTCGACGCCCTCTCCGTCGCGGTACTGGCCGTCGAGGAGCGGCAGGTGGAGCGCCGGGCGTCCCAGCGACCGGAGCACGGCATCGTCCTCGTCCCTGCGGCGGTGGACGTGGGCGGCGGAGTCGGTGATCCCGCACTTCGCGTCCCACCATCCGGTGCCAGAAGGGATCCCGGCGAAGACGGTCGCCACGGCGAGCGGCCCGTCGCCGATCAGAAGCGAGAAGCAGGCCCACACGGCGTCGTCGAGATGCGGCGAGAGGACGACGGCGGGCGCGGCGGGATCGTGCGCGGTCATGCCCGCAAACCTACCCCTCGTCCGCGCAGGCGGCCACCGCCCCCGACCGCAGGAGGTCGAGCAGCGGGACGAGGTCGTGCGGCGGCGGCATGCCGCGCCCGGTGAATGGGATCGCTTCGCGGACGAGCGCGTGCAGGCGGCCGGTGGCGGCGCCGAGCGCAGGCGGGCGGCGCAGATCCACGGCCTGGGCCGCGATCACCAGCTCGATGGCGGCGATCCGGTGGCCGAGCCCCACCATCTCGGCGAGACGGCGGCCGCCGAGCGGCGCCATCGTCATCCGGTCCTCGATGCCCTCGGCGACGCCCGTTGTCGAGAGCTCGTACGAGACGGGTGGCGCCAGGAGCCGCGCCTCGGCCGTGAGCGCCGCGATTGCCACGCCGAACTCGGAGAGCGCGTCCTCGGGCTCGTCCGGGTCGGCGCACAGCCCCAGCGGAAGCCCGGAGTAGTGACTCCCGAGCAGCTTGAGCGCCCGCTCGCAGGCCGACGTCACCACCGGCGCGAGCGCGATCCGCACCAGGTCGACCGCCGCGGCCAGCGGGGAGACGTCGAAGTTGGCGACCGACACGAAGCGGCGCTCGTCCGCGACGAGCAGCGGGTTGTGCTGGGCTGCGTTGAGCTCGATCGCCAGCATGGCCTCGGCGTGGGCGAGCGCCTCGCGGGCGGCGCCGTGGACGTGGGCGAGATTCCGGAAGGTGAGCGGATCCTGCAGGTTTCTGGCCGCGCCCTCCTGCCACAGGTAGCTGCCCACCAGGAGGCGGCGCAGCCGGGCGAGCGATGCGGCGAGGCCGGGATACGGGCGCACCTCGGCGACGGCGGGGTGAAGCACGCTCAGGTTGGCGGCGAACGCCTCCAGGTCGAGCGCCCCGGCGACGTCCAGGGACTCGAGGAGGAGGCGGCAGTCCGCAAGCGCCAGCGTCGAGATCGCAGTCGAGAAGGCGTTCGTGTTGATGAGCGCGAGCGTCTCCGGGCCGGTCACGCCGGCGTCGCCGAGCACGGCGTGGACGAGGTCGGCCAGCGGGGCGAGGTCGGCCTGGCCGAGCGAGCCGAGCATGCGCACCTCCGGCTCCTCGCGGGCGTTCAGCGCCTCGCAGAGTCGGATCGCCAGCTCGGGGCGCACCCCGGCCGTCCCTCGGGCGAGCCCGTTCACCTGCCGCACGATCGTGGCGCGGACGATGTCGGGAGGGGCCGGCGGGCCCTGGCCGACGCGGTGGCTGGGGAGGAGCAGCTCGCCGAAGCGCCCCAACTGCTCGGCGCTCATGGCGAGTCGCTTGTGCGCGCCGACGCCGGTGGTGAGCCCGTACACCGGCTGCCCGGCGAGGAGCGTCTCCTGGGTGATCTCCCACGCCGCCTGCATCCGGTCCCGCGCGCCCGGGTCGAGCTCGACCGGCCGGCCGTCGCGGGCCACCTGGACGACGTCTGCCGCGGTCAGCGTCTCGCCGGTGACGACGAGCGGCCGCGTCACGGGTGCTCCCCGGCGGCGTCGGGGTCGACGATCGCGACGGAGCGCGCGCCCTCGCCGCGGCGCAGGCGCTCGAACGCGTCGTTCAGCTCGTCGAGCTCGACGAAGTGGGAGACGCTGCCGGCCACCTCGAGGCGGCCCGAGCGGATGAGCTCCACCAGCGCAGGCAGCTCCTCGGCGACGTTGGCCGAGCCGTAGTAGCAGCCCTTGAGCGTCTTCTCGCTCAAGAGATCGAAGCCGGGAAGGGTGATCTCCATCCCCTTGGGGACGATGCCGACCACGATCGCCTGGCCGCCGGGGCGCAGCACGTCCCACGCCTGGCGGATCGTCTCCGGCAGGCCCACCACCTCGAAGGCGTGGTCGACGCCGCCGCGCACGAGCCCGCGGACGGCCGCCACGGGATCGGCGTCGGCCGCGTCGACGACGTCGGTCGCCCCGTGCTCGCAGGCCCGCCCCAGTTTGGCGGGGCCGCGGTCGACGGCGACGATCCGGGCCGCGCCGGCGAGCCGGGCGCCGGCGATGACCTGCAGCCCCACGCCGCCGCATCCGATCACGCAGACCGTCTCTCCGACGCGGACGCCGGCAGTGTTGCGAACGGCGCCGACGCCGGTCACGGCCCCGCAGCCCACGAGCGCCGCCTGCCAGAGCGGGAGGCCCTGCGGGAGCGGCACCGCGGCGGCCGCGGGCACCACACAGCGCTCGGCGAAGCACGACACGAAGATGAAGTGCTTGAGCGGGGCCCCCGACGGAAGCGAGAGCCGCGACGTGCCGTCGAGCAGCGTGCCCGCGAACGCGCACCGCGAGGCCCGCTCGCAGAGGTGAAAGCGGCCGGCCCGGCACGCGCGGCAGCCGCGGCACGGGGGGACGAACGAGAAGGCGACCGCGTCGCCCGGGGCGACGTGCTCGATCCCGTCGCCGACGGTCTCGACGATCCCCGCCCCCTCGTGTCCGAGCACGGCAGGCCAGCGGCCGTCCCCGAGATGGCCCTCGGCGAGGTGGAGATCCGAGTGGCAGACGCCGGCCGCCGCGACGCGCACCAGCACCTCGCCGGCCCGGGGCGGCTCGAGCAGCACCGGCTCGACCGAGAGCGGCCCGCCGCGCTCGTGCAGCACCGCCGCCCGGACCTCGATCGCGCCGCTCACCCCGTCCGCCACTGCTCGAGCGCCTCGAGGTCGGGCTCGGCACCCAGGCCCGGGCCGGGCGGGGCGGAGATCGTGCCGTCGGCCGTCACGTCCACCGCCGGCTCGAGCGGGAAGTCGCGCCGCTCCGGCGTCCACGCCGGCGGGTCGTACGGCACCTCGAGGTACGGGCAGGCGGAGACGGCCAGCGCCACGTGCAGGTTGGCGAGAAGGCCGTGGCCGTGCGACCAGGTGTGCGGCGACCAGACGCTTCCGTGCGCGTCGGCGAGGGCCGAGACGCGCCGGCAGCCCACCACGCCGCCGGCCAGCACCACGTCGGGCTGGATCACATCGACGCCGCCGCGGACGACGAGGTCGCACGCGTCCTCGAACGTGCGCACCATCTCGCCGGCGGCGATGCGGATGCCGGTTCGCCGCCGGAGCGCCGCGTAGCCGTCGACGTCCCGGCACGGGAGCGGCTCCTCGAGCCAGTAGACGCCGAGGTCCTCGAGCGCCCGGGCGCACTCCGCCGCCGTCGCGACGTCCCACGCCGGTGTCAGGTCGCCCGGCATACGCCAGCCCTGGTTGGCGTCGACCATGATCGCCATCTCCGGGCCTAAGGCGTCCCGGACGGCCGCCACGATCTCGAGGTCGCGGCGCCAGTCGGGATCGTGAAGGCGCAGCTTCACGCCCTTCCACCCGGCGTCGCGAAGAGCCCGGCAGCGGTCGGCCCGCTCGTCTGCCGGCACCCGCTCCCCGGTCGAGGCGTAGGCCACGAGCCGCTCCGACCGGCCGCCGAGGAGCGCGCACAGCGGCCGACCCTGCGCCCGCGCCACGAGATCCCACACTGCCACCTCGCAGGTCCACGGCCGGCCTCCGTGGAAGTCGACGGTGCGGCACACCTCGTGGACGGCGTCGGCATCCTCGGGGTCGGCGCCGGCCAGCAGCCGCTGGAGCAGCGCGCGGTCGGGGAGGGCGTCGCCGCTCGCGTAGCCGCGGGCGCCGTCGTCCGCGGTCACGATCGTGAGCGCCGCGTCGAGGTGCGTCCGCGGCTCGGGATCCCAGGCGGCCCGGAAGGGCGGGTCGAGCGGGAGCCGGTAGGTGCGCGTCTCGACCGCGGCGATCCGCACCGCTACCGCCCGGCGTAGAAGGCGTTCGTGGCCGCGTCGCGCATTGCCATCAGCTCGTCGAGCCGCGCCCGCCGGTCGCCCGCGATGGCGTCGGCGATCGCCCGCCGGGCGGCGTCGCGGTTGGCGAGCCGGACCGCCGTCTCGTCGGCCGCCTCCGGGTCGACCCAGACGCATGCCAGGAGGACGAGGTCGCCGGTATCAGCCGCGGCGATCGCGCCGTCGGCGACCGCGTCCATCACCCCCTGAGCGATCCCGAGCTGGGCCGCTCCCCAGGTGATGCGGCCGTGCAAGTCCGACGCGATCGTGGCCTTGTTGAGGATGATCGTCGCCGGCCGCACCGCGTTCCCGGCGCCGAGACACGCCATGACGGGCGCGTGGCCCGCCGACGGGCACGCGAGCGCCGTGGCCGCCGCCGCCGCGGTGGGCGAGCCCCGCCGGCCGATCACGACGTTGATGTGGCTGCCGTCGGGCGCCGTTCCCGACCACGCCTCGCCGAAACAGCCGTCGGGATGCGGGAAGGCCTCGTCCATGTGGGGCACGGTATCCGAGCGAGGCTACGCCAGGTCGATGAGCGTGCGGGCGCCGACGCCGGCGAGCATGTCCGCGAAGGCGCGGTCGATCTCCTCCAGCCGGTAGGTGCCGCCGAGCAGGCGGTCGAGCGGCAGCCGGCCGGACATGTGCAGGTCGATGACCATCGGCATGTCGGTGTGCGGCCGGCACGAGCCGTAGAGGCTGCCGGTGACGATCTTCTCGTCACGGACGAAGTCGGCCCCGGCGAGCTCGACGGTCGCGCCGGCCGGCGGGATGCCGATGCAGACGACGGTGCCGCCGCGGCGGGCGGCGGCGTAGGCGACGGCGGCGAGGCCACGGCTGCCGGAGGCCTCGAATGCGTAGTCGGCGCCGCGGCCGCCGGTCAGCTCCCGCACCGCGGCGGAAGGGTCTCCGTCCGCCGGGTCGATTGCGTGGGTGGCGCCCAGCTCGAGCGCCAGCGCTCGCCGGTCGGCGACCGGGTCGATCACCGCGACCAGGCCCGCGCCGGCGAGCGCGGCGCCCATGACCGCGGAGAGGCCGACGCCGCCAGCGCCGAAGATCGCGACGGAGCCTCCCGGCGCCACGCGGGCCCGGTTCACGACGGCGCCGATCCCGGTCATGACGGCGCAGCCGACGAGGGCGGCGACGGGCATGGGCGCATCGGGGCGGATGCGCACGCAGCTCGCCTCCGGCACGACGGATCGCTCCGCGAACGTCGAGAGGAAGGAGTAGTGGTGCACGGGCCGGCCGTCGAGCGAGAGGCGGATGGAGCCGTCGAGGAGCGTGCCGGCGAGCAGGGCCGGCGCGGCGACCTCGCACAGGGTGGGGCGGCCGGCGGCGCAATGGAGGCAGCGGCCGCAGGCGGGGAGCCATGAGAGGACGACGTGGTCGCCCGGGGCGACCGTGGTCACCCCCTCGCCGACGCGCTCGACCACCCCCGCCCCCTCGTGCCCGAGGACGGCCGGAAGTGGGCTCGGCGTGTCGCCGGTGAGGGTGTTCCAGTCGCTGTGGCAGACGCCGCTCGCGTGCAGCCTGACCTCGACCTCTCCGGCGCCCGGCGGCGCCAGGTCGACCTCCTCGATGGCGAACCGGGCGTTCGGCTCGTGGAGGACGGCAGCGCGCATGTCGGGGCGGGTTGTACCATCGCCGCATGATCCGCGCTGAGCCGGGCCGCGCGCCCGCCGAATACCACCAGATGCTGTGCCCGCCGGTGCCGGAGCCGCCCTTCGAGGACCCGGCCGAGCTCGAGCGGGTGTGGGGCGCGCGCTGGGGCTCGTCCGACGAGGTCGGCCGGCTGCGGGCGGTGCTGATGCGGCGGCCGGGGAACGAGCTCGCGCAGATCGGGGCCGACGCGTGGGACGAGGCGGCCCAGGCGCTCGTCGACCCGGCCGGCGGCTGGTACTGGACCGACCGCGAGCCTCCCGACCTCGACGTCGTGCACGCCCAGCACGCCGGCCTGGTGGCGGCGCTCGAGGGCGAGGGCGTCGAGGTGCACATGGCCGACCCGCTGCCGCAGCGGTTCACGAAGGCCGTCTACACCCGCGACCCGCTCGTGTCGCTTCCCGGCGGCGTCGTCATCGGCCGGATGGCGCCGCTCATGCGCCGCGGCGAGGAGCTCTCGGTGACGCAGGCGGTGGCCGCGCTCGGGATCCCGATCCTGCGCACGATCACCGGGTCGGGGATGCTCGAGGGCGGGACGTTCGCCAAGCTCACGCCGAGCGTCGCTGCGTTCGGCACGTCGATCCGCTGCAACCGCGAGGCGGCCGACCAGCTGGGGGAGGTGCTGGCGCGGATGGGCATCGAGCTGCTCGTCGTGCCCATGGGCGGATTCTCGATCCACATCGACGCCCACCTCGGGATGGTCGACGTCGACAAGGCCGTCGTCGACGCCCCCGGGCTGCCGCACTGGTTCCTCGACCGGCTCGGCGAGCTCGGGATCGAGCCGATCTGGTGCCATCCCGGCGAGGAGTGGGCGATCAACTGCCTGGCCGTGCGCCCGGGCCGCGTGATCATGTGCGACGACTGCCCGCGCACCGCCGAGCTGCTGGAGCGCCGGGGCGTCGAGGTCGTCCCGGTCCCGTACTCCGAGCTGCACAAGAACGGCGGCGGCCTTCATTGCTCGACGATGGAGCTCCTACGCGACCCGGCTGCATAGACGGAGTCAGACTCCTTTGATGCATGAGCTGCCCGAGGGTTCGGGACGGCCAGGATTGGGCCCACGTCGACTGTGCATCAAGGGAGTCTGACTCCGTTTATTCACCGAGGCAGACCTTCACGCCCGGGTTCAGGAGCCCCTTGGGGTCGAAGGCGCGCTTGATCTCGGTGTTGAGGCGGGCCGCCGAGCCCAGCTGGCGTTCGAGATAGGCGCGTTTCACCCGGCCGACGCCGTGCTCGCCGGTGATCGTGCCGCCGAGCGAGAGCGCCAGCTCGAAGAGCTCCTCGCAGGCCCGCTCGGCGCGGGCGTGCTCGGCGTCGTTCCCCGGGGCGACGAGAAAGCTCGAGTGGAGGTTGCCGTCGCCGGCATGGCCCCAGCTCAGCGCCTCGACGTCGTGCCGGCCGCCGATCTCGAGCGTGCCCTGGATCGCCTCGGCCAGCCGGTCGAGCGGCACCGCGATGTCCTCGGAGAGCTTGCCGCCCCGCTTCGCCGCGACCCGGAGCGACACGCCGTCGCGCCATCGCCACAGCGCGGCCGCCGCCTCGCCCTCGGGCTCCACGATCCGGCGTGCCCCGGCCCCGTCCATCGCCTCCCGCAGCGCCTCTCGGCCCGCCTCCGCCTCGGCAACGGTACCGTCGGCCTCGGCGATCACCGCGAACCCCTGCTCCGGCCCGGACGGGAACGCGCCGCCGGCCGCCGCCATCGTCCCGTTGTCCAGGTACTCGATCGCCGCGGGAACGATGCCGCTCGCCATCGCCGCCTCGATCGCCCCGCACCCGTCCACAGCTCCGGCGAAGAGCCCGACGACCGGGAGCGCGGCCTCGGCCGACGGGATCAGGCGCAGCCAGGCCGCGGTGACGATCCCGAGCGTCCCCTCGGAGCCGATCAGGAGGCCCTTGAGGTCGTAGCCGGCGACGTCCTTGCGAACCGGCCCGCCGACGCGGATCACCTCCCCGGGCGGGATCACCGCCTCGAGCCCGGCGACCCACGCGCCGGTCGTGCCGTACTTGAAGGCGTGCGGCCCGCCGGCGTTCGTGGCGATGTTCCCGCCAACGAGCGACTGCTCCCCCGCGCCCGGGTCGGGCGGGAACCGGAGGCCGCTCTCGCGCGCGAGCCGGTGGAGCTCCGCGGTCGGCACGCCGGCCTCCACCTCGATCCTCCAGAGGAGCGGGTCGAAGGACCTGACGCGGGCCATCCGCTCGAGGCCGAGGACGATCCCGCCGTCGGGGACGGCGCCCGCGGCGAAGCCGCTCCCGCCGCCGCGCGGGGTGATGGGAACGTCGTTGGCATAGCAGTAGCCGACGACCGCGGCCACCTGCTCCGCCGAGGCCGGCAGCACCACGGCATCGGCCTGGCCCTCGAGGCCGCGCATCGCGGTGGCGTCCGCGAGATACGCGTGCGGCGCGGGCACCAGCACGTGCTCCGGGCCGGTGATGGCGGCGAGAGCGTCCGCATGGCGACCGGGAGACATCCCTGACATCATCCCAGGGCGCATGATCGCCGTGACCTTCAGCGGGGCCGGCGGCCCCGAGGTGATGTCCGTCGCCGAGCGGCCCGACCCCGTACCGCGGTCGCACGAGGTGGTCGTCCGCGCCACCCACGCCGCCATGAATCCGGCTGACGTCGCGCAGCGGGCCGGTAACTACCCGGCCCCGCCGGGGTCGCCCGCGGACATCCCCGGCCTCGAGGTCGCGGGTGCGGTCGTCGGCTGCGGCGAGGCGGCGACGGACTGGCGCCCCGGCGACCGCGTCTTCGGCCTCGTCGGCGGCGGCGGGCTCGCCGACACAGTGGCCGTGCACGAGCGGCACCTGGCCCGCGTCCCCGACGCTCTTTCAGACAGGGACGCCGCGGCGGTGCCAGAGGCGTTCATCACCGCCCACGATGCGGTCTTCTCACGCGCCGGGCTCACGATCGGCGAGACGCTCCTCGTGAACGGCGCATCGGGCGGCGTCGGCACGGCGGCGGTTCAGCTCGGCGTCGCCGCCGGCGCGCGCGTCCTCGCCAACGCCAGGTCGCACCGAGACCGTCTGGCGGAGCTTGGCGCCGAGCCGACCGAGCTGGAGGCGGCCCGCGGCGTCGACGTTGTCCTGGAGCTCGTCGGCGCGGCCAACCTCGCCGCCAGCCTCGAGGCGCTGGCACTCCACGGCAGGGTGATCGTGGTCGGAACCGGCGCCGGCACGACGACCGAGCTCTCGCTCCGGGCCGTGATGGGGAAACGCGCGTGCATCATGGGCACGCTCCTGCGGGCCCGGTCCCTGGAGGAGAAGGCCGCCGCCGTCCGGGCCTTCGACCGCGCGGTGGTGACACATCTCGCCTCCGGCCGCGTCCGGCCGGTGATCGACCGCGTGTTCCCGGCCGCCGAGGCCGCGGCGGCGTTCGACTACATGGCCACGCCGGGCAAGTTCGGCAAGGTGCTGCTCGAGTTCGGGTAGCCTCAGACCGTGGACGTCGACCGCCCCTGGGACCCGTCGCACCTCGAGCTCGAGCGGCCGGAGCGGGTGACCATGCTCGAGGATTGGGGCCCCGCCGCCGCCGGGCCGACCGCGCTCTCGCCGGTCGCCATCACCTCGCCGTTCCGCGTCCTCTCCGACCGCGGCGCCGAGACGCTCGCCGAGATCTGCGCCGCGCTCGAGGCCGATGCGACGTCGATGGACCGGATCCCGAAGATGATGCGGGGATCGCTTTACCGGAGCGCGTGGATGCGCGGCTTCTACACCGACCCGCGCCTCGTCCGGTTCGTGAGCGAGATCATGCAGGCCGACATCCGTCCCCACCCGGCGAGCCACCACGCCGTCCACATCAACTTCGCCCCGGAGGATCTCGGCCGCCACGTTGACCAGTGGCACCGCGACTCGGTCTCCTTCGACTTCGTGCTCCTCGCCACCGATCCGGCGGGAATGCGCGGCGGCCGCTTCCAGTACTTCGTGGGGAGCGTCGAGGAGGGACGCGCGCTCCTCGAGGCCGGCCCGCTCCCCCCGGAGCGGGTGCGGAGCGTGGAGTTCCCGGCCGCGGGATACGCCGTCCTCCAGCAGGGCCACCGCGTCCTTCACCGCGCGGCCCGGCTCGAGGCGCCGCACCCGCGCGTGACCGTCGTCGGCTCCTACTGGTGCCCGCATCCGACGATCCCGGATCCGACCGACCTCGACACGCTGCTCGCCGCCGACGGTCACGACGTGGCGGTGGTGGAGTGGAGCCGCTACCAGGCCGAGGTGGCGATCGAGCGCCTGCGCAGGTTCGCGGAATCGGGGACGGCGCTCGACCGGCCCGTGGCGGATGTGCGCGCCGACCTTGCCGGCGCGGTGGCGGAGCTCGAGGAGGCCGTCGCCGCGTTCGACCGCACCGACCGCGGGCGCGCGATCTCTTTCGGCGACGGCGACGCGTGAGCGTCCGGAACGCGTCGCCGGCCGACGTCGACGCCGTCCTCGACCTCCAGCACGCCTGGCAGCGCGAGGTGTACGGCGAGCCGCGCACCGACCGGGCCGTGCTCGCGGCCCACTGGCCCGACTACGGGCACTGGGTCGCGGATGCCGGTGGACGCCTCGACGGCTACGCGTCGGTGTCCGGCCACGGCGGCATCGAGGTGTGGGTGCGGCCGGGGGCCGAGGGAGCCGGCGTCGGGGAGGCGCTCCTTGCCCGGATCGAGGAGTCGCACGCGGGCCCGCTCGAGGCGATCGTCCCGGCCGCTGCCGTCTCGACGCTCGCGCTCCTCGAGCCGGCGGGCTTCGCGCGCGTGCGTGAGGTGCTCGAGATGGCGGCCGACCTGCCCTCCGAGCCCGAGGCGGCGAAGTGGCCCGCCGGCGTGGAGCCTCGGCCCTACGACGACGCCCGCGACGCGCGCACCGTGCACGACTGCCTCGTCGAGGCCTTCGCCGGGAGCGACGAGCGGGTCGCGCCGTTCGACGAGTGGCATCCCTGGCTTCTCGGGGACCCCTCGTACGACCCCGCCGTCGTGTTCGTCGCCGAGTCGGACGGCGAGATGCCCGGCGTGGTCCAGTGCTGGGTCGAGGGGTTCGTGAAGGATCTGGCGGTGCGGCCGCGGTATCGCGGCCGCGGCATCGGCGAGGCGCTTCTCCGGCACGCCTTCCGGGCCTTCTATCGCCGCGGCGTCCGGCGGGTCTCGCTCAAGGTCGACGCGACCAACGCGACCGGTGCAGTGCGCCTCTACCACCGCGTCGGCATGCGCGAGGTGCGGCGCTACGTGCTCTGCCGGCGCGCGTGAGGGGCGGTCGATCGGCGCGCACGCAGCCGGGGCGCGACGACGACCTCGCGCGCCTGGCGATCCCCCTCGATCGCTTGGACGAGCATCGTCGCGGCCGCCGCGGCCGCCCCCGCCGTGTCCCAGCTCACGCTCGTGAGCGGCGGGGCGACGAGCGCCGACAGCGGGTGATCGTCGAACCCGGCGACCGCGACGTCGGCGGGGACGTCGAGCCCGAGGTCCACGCACGCCATGTATGTGCCGTACGCGAGGGCGTCTGAGAGGGCGAACACCGCTGTCGGCCGGTCGGCGCGGCGCAGCACGCGGGTCGCGGCGGCCCGCGCCTCGGCGGCCGCGAACCCGCACCGCACCGTGCGGACGCCGGGCCGCCGCGTGGGCCGGTGGACGCCTGACGTCAGCACGAGCACGCGGTGGTGGCCGGCCTCGCGCAGGTGGTCGAGGACGAGCCGGATGCCGGCGTCGGCGGCGAAGCGGATCGCGCCGGCGGGCGCCGGCAGCGCCGCGCCGACGGCAACGGTGGGGAGTGCGGCCACGATCGCTCGCCAGCCGGGCGTCGCCGGATCGACCGGCAGCGCGACGAGGCCATCGACGCGCTGGTCGGCCAGGCTCTGGGCCAGCTCGATCTCGGCCGCCGCGTCGCCGCCGGCGTCGGTCAGCAGCATGTGTCGGCCGCGCGCGCGGAGGTGGCGCTGGAGCTCGGCGGCGAATTCCTGATGCCAGAAGTCGGCGAGGCTGCCCCCGATCACGCCGACGAGCCCGGTCGGGCCGCCGCGCAGGGCCCGGGCGATCGGATCGGAGCGAAAGCCGATCCGCTCCGCCGCCTCCCGCACCCGGGCCGCGGTGGCAGGGGCGACGCGCTCGCCGCGAAGCGCGTACGACGCTCCCGCCGTCGAGAGCCCGGTGGCGGCGGCGAGGTCGCGCAGGGTGGCGCGCTTGCGTTCCCGGCTCTCGCGAGTCACAATGCTGTTAATCGTTTCACAAGCGACCGGGAGCCGCAAGATGGAGACCTCGACGCTGGATGCCGTTGCCCGCTGGTTCGAGGAGCGCGTGCCCGCGGGCGGGCCCATGGGCCCGGACGAGCTTCTGCGGCTTGCCCACGAGCTCGCGGGCCGCGAGGATCTGTGGCGGCACCTCGTGAGACACGACGAGCGCCGGCGGATCTATCTGCGCATCCACCGCGACGCCGTCCTCGACGCGTGGCTCATCAGCTGGAGCGGCACCCAGGAGACCGGCCTCCACGACCACGACCTCTCGTGCGGCGCCGTCCGGGTGGTCGACGGTGTCCTGGCGGAGGACCGGCTGGTGATGGGTGCGCCCGGGCTCGTCACGACCGGCTACCGCCCGGGCGACGGCTTCTCGTTCGACTCGTCACGGATCCACGACGTCCGCCACATCGGCGTCGAGGCGTCGGTCTCGATCCACCTGTACTCGCCGCCGCTCGAGCGGATGGGCTATTACGAGGTCGCGGCGGACGGCTACCTCGCCCGCCGGAACGCGCCCGCGTCGGAGGAGCTGCCGGCGGCGGTGTGAGCCCGCCGTCACGGGATGTGAAGGCGCGTGGCGCGGCGAGCTCGACGACGTTCTCGCGCATCGCGGAGCTCACTCTGTGGTCCCGACGGCCGGTTGCGCTTGCGCCGGCGGAGCGCTTGACGTGCGCGCGTGCAGTCGGCGCAGCGGGCGCGGCGCCCACCAGTTCCACGTGCCGAGGATCTCCATCAGCGACGGCACGAGCAGGCCGCGGATCACCGACGCGTCGATGAGCACCGCGAGCGCGGTCCCGAGGCCGAGCTCCTTGATGAACACCAGCTTCGAGGTCACGAACGCGCCGATCGCGACCGAGAACAGGAGCGCCGCGGCGGTCACGATCCGCCCGGTGCGCTCGAGGCCGATTGCGACCGCCCGGTCGTTGGGGATGCCGCTGTCGTAGGCCTCCTTGATCCGCGAGAGCAGGAAGACGCCGTAGTCGGTGGCAAGTCCGAAGCCGATCGCGAAGAGGAGGATCGGCTGGGTCGAGTCGAGGGCGCCGGTGCTTCGATAGGAGAGCAGCCCCTGCAGGCTCCCGTGCTGGAAGATGAGGACGAGGATGCCGAACACGGCGCTGAGGCTGAGCGCGTTCATCAGCACCGCCTTCACCCCCAGCACCAGCGAGCCGGTCATCAGGAAGAGCACGACCAGCGTCGAGGCGATGACGAGCGCCAGCACGAGGGGGAGGTGCGCGCCGAGGCTGTGCTCGAGGTCGACATATCCCGCGGTGTCGCCCGCGACGCCGAGGGAGAACGGCGTCCGCAGCGCCCGAACGGCGTGGACGAGCTCCTGGCTGGCCGCGCTGTAGGTGGGTGTCGACGGCGCGACGTCGAGCAGCGAGAGGTGCCGGCCCACAGGCTCGGCAGGCGCGACGGCCGCGACGTTCGGGAGTGCGCGGATCCGTGCGGCGAGGGCGCTTAGCCGCAGCGATCCGGCCGGGGCGCCGACGACGACTTCGAGCGGCGAGGTGCGGCCGGGCGGGAACTCGGTGCGAAGCGCCGCGTCGACCCGGTACGCGCTCGCGCTCGTCGGAAGCACGCTGGCGTTTGCGGGCTGGAACGTGATCGACGCGAACGGCACCCCGAGCGGGATCAACGCCGCCGCGCTGAGCAGCGCGATCCGCCGTGGCCGCGCGATCACAGCTCTCGAGAACCGGTACCAGAACCCTGACTCGGCAGGGCGCGCGTCCCGATCGGCGGCCCGCTGGAGCCGCTTCGGAGCGAGGGCGTTGACGCGCGGCCCGAGCAGCGCCAGCACCGCCGGCAACACGACGAGCGCGAGCGTCGCCGCCACGAGGGTGACCACGGCGCCGGCGAGCCCCATCGAGAACAGGAAGTTCTGCGGGAAGATGGTCAACGAGGCGAGCGCCGCCGCGACAGTCAGCGAGCTGAAGAGGATCGTCCGACCGGACGTTGCGAGCGTGCGGCGGAGCGCCTCGGCGCCGAAGCCGTGGACGGCGGACTCCTCCCGGTAGCGGGAGACCATGAACAGGCTGTAGTCGATCGCCAGCCCGAGCCCTAGGCCGGTGACGACGTTGAGGGCGAACACCGACAGATCCGTGACGCTCGAGACGATCCGCAGCGCGAAGAACGTGGTCAGGATCGCCAGGACGCCGAGGAACGGCGGCAGCAATGAGGCGATGAGCGAACGGAAGAAGAGCAGCGAGAGCAGGAAGATGAACGGGAACGCGAACACCTCGGCGCGGGCGAGGTCGTTACCGACCTGCGTGTTGACCTGCGCGTCCGCGATCGCCGCTCCGCCGAGCTCGACGTCGTGCTGGCCGGCGAACTCGCCCTCCAAGCGCGTCGCGTCGTCCTGGATCCGCGAGTCGGACTTCGGCTGGAAGTACCCGACGACGTAGGTCGAGCGCCTGTCGCGGGAGACCATGGCCGCGTCGTGGCTGTCGTAGTAGCTCGAGACGGTGGCGATGTCCCGACTCGCATGCAGCTTCGCCTCGACCTGGCGGACGCGCCGCTCGGCGCGGGCGCTGTGGATGTCGCCGGTGGTCACGAGCGCGATGACTCCGGGGTCGATCTGACGTCCGGTGGCGGCTTGGAAGCGGTTCGTCGCCTGAACCGACTGCGTCGACGGGTCGGTGTCGCCGTATGGGCTCAGCCGCTTCGCGACCCCCAATCCGAAGCCCCCGGCGATCCCTACGCCGACCAGAGCGACGATCAGTACACGGCGCCGGTTCCGGTGCAGGAATGAGGCGAGTGTGTCGAGCATGGCCTAAGCCGTCCTGCTGGATGTGGCGGGGATCACCGTTTCGACCACGCCGGTGACGACGTCGTAGACGTGCCCGGAGACGGTGACCCGGGGAGAGATCGCCTCTGCGCGCCGCAGGCGATCGACATCGCTCCTGACGGTGGCCGCAGGGTTGAGGATCGCGTATTCGCGGAGGGTGGACTCGTCCCCGCCGGTTCGCTGGGCAAAGCGGCGACGGAAGTCGTCGTCGGCGAGCGCGCCGGAGCCGCACTGGGTGTGGTGGATGACGGCAACCTCGAACAAGGGACCGTCCGGCACGGCGCTCTCGGCGAGCTGTCCGACGAAGGCGACGTGGTTGATCACCTCCGGGGTGACGCGCCCGCCGCCGTTGCGGACGACGATCGCGTCGCCGAGGTCGAGGCCGAGGATGTGGGCGGGATCGACGCGCGGGTCGAGACAGGTGATCACGAGCAGGCCGAGGCTGGGAAAGCCGTTGACGCCCTCGTGGCCGCCGGCGGCGGCGAAGGCGCGATTGCGAGTGAGAGCAATGTCGACGCCGGCCCCGCCCAGCTGGCTGAGAGTCATGTCTGCTGCGGATTGTTCGCTCATCGCGGTCTGTCCTCCTTGACTTGTTTGGAGCAAGCGACTCTACTGGATTAGCTTGCGTCACGCAAGTTAGACCGTTAAGCTTGTCGCCATGCTGAAACGCGACTACGACGGACAGGTCTGCTCGATCGCGCGTTCGCTCGAGCTGGTCGGGGAGCGCTGGACGCTGCTGATCGTTCGCGACCTCATCTTCGGGCTTAGCCGGTTCGACCAGCTGCTCGAGAGCCTCGGCATCGCGAGCAACGTGCTCACCGATCGGCTCAACCGCCTCGTCGAGGAGGGAATCGCCGAGCGCGTCCGCTACAGCGAACGGCCCGAGCGCTTCGAGTACCGGCTGACCGGGAAAGGCCGTGAGCTCGGGCTGGTGCTACTTGCGCTCATGCAGTGGGGCGACCGCCATGTCTCGGAGAAGGCGCCGCGGATCGCGCGCCGCCGCAGCGACCGGTCCCCCGTCTCCGTCGCGCTCGTTGCCGGCGACGGCTCGCCTGTCGCGCCCGGCGACCTGGAGCTCGTGCCCGGACCGGGCGCCCGCGCAGCCCAGTCGGCCGGACGGCCTCGCCGCGGGCGAAGTCCGCACGCCGCGGGCTGACGTGCTCGTCCGGCCGGGTGTCTACACCCCTGTCCCGCGGCGTGCCTTCCGGGCGCCGTCGCGCGAGGTCTTCGACGAGCGGCTGCGAAGGGCCCGTGCGCCCATCAGCGCCGGTGCGCCCACACGATCACGCCGCCGCCGAGGCTGAGCCGTCGGGCCCGGATCCGCTCCATCCCGGCCGCCGCCCACATCGCCAGCACGTCGTCGAGCGGGTGCTCGCGCCAGAAGCGCTCGATGCTCGGGCCGAGGAAGCGGCCGGTGCGCACCCATCCCGGGCCGGCGGCGGCGCCGGCGGCCGGGAGCCCGACCCGCGTCCACGCCCGCCACGCGTGCACGGCCACGCCCTGGGGCACCCCGAACTCGAGCGATGCCATCATGCCGCCCGGCCGGATCGTCGCGGCGAGGGCCGCGAGCGTGTCGGCAGGGTCGTCGACGTAGCGCAGGAGATACGTGTGCGTGAGGGCGTCCACCGACCCCGCCGCGAGCGGCGGCCGCTCCGCCTGCCCCTCGACGAGCTCGATCCGTTCCTCCAGGCCGGCTTCGGCGACACGCCTGCGGCCGGTCTCGAGCATCTCCGGGCTCTGGTCGATCCCGATCACCCAGCACGGGTAGCGGCGCGCCAGCGCGACGGCCACGGCCGCGGTGCCCGTAGCCACGTCGGCGACGACCGCGCCCGGCCTTGACGCCGCAGGCGCCACGGCCGCCACCATCAGGTCGTGCCAGCGCCGGTCCTGGCCGAACGACAGCAGCTGCGCCCAGCGGTCGTAGTCCGCGGCGATCCCCGCGAACAGGCTGCGGGCGTGCTCCTTGCGCGGGGAGGCGACGGTCACGGGCGGTACGATCGCACACGTGTCAACGGAGCCGCTGGCGCTGGCCGTCCTCGGCCGCGGCGTCGTCGACCCGGCGCAGCCCTGGCTCCGGGCCGACGACGAGGCCGTGCTGCGCGGGCGGGCGGCGTTCGAGACGACCCGCGTCTACGCCGGCACGCCGTTTCGGCTGGCGGCGCACCTGGAGCGGCTCGCGCGCTCGGCGGCCGTGCTGGCGCTGCCGCCCCCTGACACGGCCGCGCTCGAGGCGCTGGCGGCGGCGGCGCTCGAGCCGCTCGACCGCCCCGACGCCGTGCTCCGCGTCGTCTGGACGCCTGGCACGGGCGGCGGCCCGCCGAGCGGATTCGTCCTCGTGACGCCGCTCCCCGATGGTCTCGAGGAGCAGCGCGCGCGGGGAGCGGCGCTCGCCTCGCTCCAGCTGGCCGTCGGGCCGGCGGTCCGGCGCGCGTCGCCGTGGCTCCTCCCGGGCGTCAAGTCGACGAGCTACGCCGTCAACATGGCCGCCCAGGCGGAGGCGCGCCGCCGTGGAGCCGACGACGCGCTCCTGCTGTCGCTCGAGGACATCGCCCTCGAGTGCCCGACGTCGAACGTGTGGTTCGTCGAGCGGGAGATGCTGCACACGCCGGCGCTCGAGCTGGGCATCCTGGCCGGCGTCACGCGCGACACGCTGCTCGCCGCCGCGGCCGCCGAGGGCATCGACGTGCGTGAAGGCGCGTACCGCCGCGACCGGCTCGCCGCCGCCGACGAGGTCTTCACGTCCTCGAGCGTGCGCGAGGTGATGCCGGTGGTGCGGCTCGACGGAGCCGCGGTCGGCAACGGCACACCCGGGCCGCTGGCGGCGCGGATGCAGGCCGCGCTGCGCCGCGCAGCCGGCGTCGTGTAGACGCGTTCGACCAGGACCGAGACCGCGCCCAGCGCCGCCTCTACCTGGCGGCCCTCCTGACGCGGCTTCTGAGCAGAGCTCCGCCTACTACCGTCGAACATCGGCCGCCGTGATCGCGATTGACCTGTCGAAGGAAGCCGGTCACGCTCGCGGCCGTCAAGGTGTGAAACCCGACGCAACCACCGAGGAGGCGGTAATGAGGAAGACGCGCGGCTGCGAGATGGTCGACGAGGCTGGCGTCAGGGACAGCGACGATGCAGACGGCGGTTGGGAGGACCCGCTGTCCCCGCGGCACGCCTCATGCGGCCGGAGCCAGGACCCGATCGCGCCGCTGACGGCGGCTCGCGCGTGTTCCCTGGTTGTGTTCATTGACACCCGCGTCCGAGGCGGCGTATCCTGGCGTTCGCTGCTCGGCGGCGGGAGGGTCCACGGTGAGTGATCAATTTGGCAGTGCTCCGCAGGGAGATGGCTCGGGCGGGTCTGCGAGCACAGCGCAGATGCCGCGTGTGGGCTCCCAGTTCGCCGGATATAGGATCGAGGGGGTGCTGGGACGCGGTGGTATGAGCGTTGTCTACCGCGCTGACAATCCGCGTGTGGGCAATGAGGTGGCGTTGAAGGTACTGGCCGCGGACCTGTCCGAGGACGATGCGTTTCGGGAGCGGTTCGTGCGTGAGTCGGCGGTTGCGGCGTCGATCGCACATCCGAACATCATCCCGATCTATGACGCGGGCGAAGAGCAGGGGCTGTTGTATGTCGTGATGCGGTTCGTAGCGGGAGGGGACCTCAAGGCGCTTATCCGGCGAGCGGGTCCGTTACCGCTGCACCGTACGGCCGATCTGATCACACAGGTGGCGCGAGGTTTGTCGGTCGCCCATCAGCGGGGACTGATCCACCGCGATATCAAGCCGGCGAACGTTCTTATCGAACACGCAGGAACGGACGTTGAGACGATCGATCATGCCTATCTGGCGGACTTCGGGCTGATGAAGCGCACGGTCTCGCGGTCGGGCTTGACGAATACGGGCCAGTTCTTGGGCACCGTCGACTATGTCGCGCCGGAGCAGATCGAGGGACGGACACCGGACTATCGAGCAGACATCTATTCGCTTGGATGCGTGGTATATGAGTGTTTGACGGGGACCGTTCCGTATCCGCGCGATGCCGAGGTGGCCGTGCTTTGGGCACATGTGCAGGATCCGCTGCCGAGGGTCACAGATGTCCGCGCCGACCTTCCCCTCCTGGTCGACGAGGTCGTAGCGCGGGCGA
>DASQXS010000197.1:0-13387 GCA_035639615.1 Gaiellales bacterium
GAGCCCGCCGATGGCGTGGCCGTCGAAGCCGAGTGAGACGATGTCGGCGGCGCTTCGCTCGCGCAGCCCGTCGTCGATGCCGCCCTGGACGATGCCGAAGACGAGCTGGCCGGGCGCTGGGTCGGAGTCGCGTGAGCGCCGCGCCCAGAGCGACGTCCTGCGGACGGCGTCCTCGAGGCTGGCGCGGTCGACGCCGGCCGGCGGGCACTCGTCGAGGGCCATCGCGATATCGGAGCCGAGCAGGCGCTGGATCCGCATCGCCAGCTCCGGTGTGAAGACGTGGCGGGAGCCGTCGTAGATCGACCGGAACTCGACCCCGCGGTCGTCCATGCGGGCCGTGTCGCGGAGGGAGAAGACCTGATAGCCGCCCGAGTCGGTGAGGAGGGCGCCGTCCCAGCCCATGAAACGATGCAGGCCGCCGAGGCGGGCGATGCGCTCCGCGCCGGGGCGGAAGTACAGGTGGTAGGCGTTCCCGAGGATGAGCTCCGCCCCGAGCGCGCGCAGCTCGTCGGGCAGCACCGCCTTGACCGATGCCTTCGTACCGACCGGCATGAAGACGGGCGTCTGGACCGGCCCGTGGGCCGTGTGGAGCACGCCGGCCCGCGCAGAGCCATGGGTGGCGACGATGTCGAACTCGCCGGTCAATGGATGAGCATCGCGTCGCCGAAGCTGTAGAAGCGGTACCGCTCGGCCACGGCCGTCCTGTACAGCTGCCGCACCTCCTCGACCCCGGCGAACGCCATCACCATGGCGAGCAGGGTCGAGCGGGGCAGGTGGAAGTTGGTCACGAGCGCCCCGGTTGCGGCGAACCGGTGGCCGGGCGTGATGAAGAGCCGAGTGCGGCCCGCCAGGCGCGCGCCCGTCCCCCACACCGTCTCGAGGACGCGGGTCGTCGTCGTTCCGACGGCGACGATGCGGCGGCGCTCGCGAAGGGCGGCTTCGATGGCCGCAGCGGCGGGATCGCCGACGACATACGCCTCGCTGTGGAGCGGGTGCTCCGTCAGGTCGTCCGTCGTCACAGGCCGGAACGTGTCGAGCCCGACGGCGAGCGTCACCTCGGCCACCTCGAAGCGGCGGCGCAGCTCCTGCCACAGCTCGGCGGTGAAGTGAAGCCCGGCTGTGGGGGCGGCCGCCGATCGGGGATCGCGCGCGTACACCGTCTGGTAGTCCTCGGGATCGTCCGGCGGACGGTGGATGTACGGGGGCAGCGGCATCTCCCCGACGGTGTCAGGCACCGCATCGGGAAGCGTGACGATGACGTGACCCTCTCGTTGCACGTCCACGACGGTTATGGGGACCCCGGCGGCGTCCAGCGTCTCCCCGGCCCGAAGCCGCCGCGCCGGCCGCGCGAGCGCCTGCCAGTCGCCGCCGGCGCGGCGCTCGAGGAGCAGGAGCTCCACGGCGCCGCCCGTGGAGCGGTGCGCCCGGATGCGCGCCGGCAGGACGCGGGTGTCGTTCACGACAACGAGGTCGTCGGGCCGGAGCTCGTCCAGGAGGTCGGCGAAGACCCGGTGCCGGATCGCCCCCGTCGAGCGCTCGTAGACCATGAGGCGGGCGCTGTCGCGGGGTTCGGCCGGCGCCTGCGCGATCAGGTCGGGGGGAAGGTCATAGTCGAGCTCGGCGGTGCGCACAGCCGGGAGTATGGCCGCCGGTGGGTCACGTGCGGCTTCGCGGCCAGGTTGATCCGGTACGTGCTCCCGGCGACCTTGAGGATCGCGGGCTCGAGGAGGCGCCACTCGCGGCTGTGCTCGAGGGCGTGGACGCGCACGTGTCCGCCCCGCCACGAGCCGTTGACGTGGAAGTCGATCCGCGCCGAACCGGTCCCGTCGGCGTTCTCGATCACCGATCCCTCGACCGTGAACCCCGAGCCCGTCACGACCCCGAGCAGGCGGCGCGCCCGCTCGTTCACCCGAAGGCAGGTGTCTGCGAGCCGGTAGGCCGGACCCTTCGAGGCCGCCTCGATCGCCGAGAGGCCCACCGCGGCAGCGACGGCCAGCACGACGACGGCTCCGGCGACCAGCGGGAGCCAGGGGCGCAGGCAGCCCAGACGGCGCATGCGGGAATTACATCATCGCTCGCTAAAAGAGGCGTGGGTCGCGCTTGGGTGCCGCCATGCCGAGATGCGCGTAGCCCGCAGACGTCACGACGCGGCCGCGCGGCGTCCGTTGGAGCAGGCCGAGCTGCAGCAGGTACGGCTCGTAGACGTCCTCGAGCGTGTCCGGCTCCTCGCCGATCGCCACAGCGAGCGTGGAGAGTCCGACCGGCCCGCCCGAGAACCGCTCTGCGATCGCCTCGAGGATCGTCCTGTCCATCCGCTCGAGGCCGGCGCCGTCGACCTCGAAGAGGTCGAGCGCCTCGACCGCCACCGCATGCGTGATCTCGCCCTGGTGGCGCACCTGGGCGTAGTCGCGCACACGGCGCAGGATCCGGTTCGCGACGCGCGGCGTCCCCCGCGCGCGGCGCGAGATCTCGGCGCAGGCCTCGGCGTCCACGCGCACGTCGAGGAGGCGGGCGGAGCGCTGGACGATGCGACCGATCTCGTCGGGCCCGTAATAGTCGAGCCGGTGCGTGATCCCGAACCGGTCGCGGAGCGGCGTCGTCAGGAGGCCGGTGCGGGTCGTGGCGCCGACGAGCGTGAACGGCTTCAGCTCGAGCCTGATCGAGTGTGCCCCCGGCCCCTGCCCGATGACGATGTCGATGCACCCGTCCTCCATCGCCGGGTAGAGCAACTCCTCGATCGCCCGGTTCAGGCGGTGGATCTCGTCGATGAAGAGCACGTCCTGCGGCTCGAGCGCCGTGAGGATGGCCGCCATGTCGGCCTTGCGGTCGACGGCGGGGCCGGACATCACCCTCAAGATCGAGCCCATCTCCGCGGCGATGATGCCCGCGAGCGAGGTCTTACCCAGGCCCGGCGGCCCGGCGAGGAGCACATGCTCGCACGGCTCGCCCCGGCGCCGGGCGGCCTCGAGGAAGATGCCGAGCTGCTCCTTCACGGCGTCCTGGCCGACGAACTCGGCCAGCGTCCGCGGCCGCAGCGAGCGGTCGAACTCCTCCTCGCCCGGCGCGACGAGCGCGTCGGGGAGCCGCGCCTCCGGCGACGCGCTCACGCCGCCCCCGAGAGCGAGCCGGCCAGCGCCAGGCGGACGCGCTCCTCCACCGCCAGATCTGGGTCAACTGTGCCCAGCGCCGCCTCGGCCTCGGCGACGGACATGCCCAGGCCGACGAGCGCGTCGCGGGCGGCGAGGTGGCCGTCATCGCCAGCCTGCGCGACAGCCTCGGGCTCGGGGCCGACGCTGCCGACCTTGTCCTTCAGGTCGATGACGACGCGCTCCGCCGTGCGCCGGCCGATGCCGGGGATCGCCGTGAAGACGGCGTGGTCGCCGGTCGCCACGGCCCGGCGGATCCGGTCGGGGGCATAACCCGACACGATCGCGAGCGCCGCCTTGGGGCCGACGCCGGAGACGCCCAGAAGGAGCTCGAAGAGCGATCGCTCGGCGGACGACGCGAACCCGTAGAGCTGGAGGGCATCCTCGCGCACGTGCATGTGGGTATGCAGGGTCACCTCGCCGTCGCCCGCCTCGCCGGCGAGCCGCGTCGCGGAGGCCGTGGCCGCGACCAGGTACCCCACCCCGCCGACGTCGAGCACAAGGGCGCCCGGCCGCCGCTCGGCGACCCTGCCCCGGAGCGACGCGATCATCCGGCCACCGCCCGCATCCGGGCCGTTCGCGACCGCTGGGCATGGCAGACGGCCACCGCCAGGGCGTCGGCGGCGTGATCCGACCGCGGCGGTCCCTCGAGCGCGAGCACCGCGCCCACCATGCGCCGCATCTGCGCCTTGCCCGCCCGCCCGAACCCGCACACGATCTGCTTCACCTCGGCCGGCGGGTAGCCGGCCGCTTCGAGCCCGGCGCGCCCGCAGGCGGCGAGCACCGCCCCGCGAGCCTGTCCCACGGAGAGGATCGTGCGCGGATTGGCGCCGACGAAGAGATCCTCGAGCGCGGCCGCGTCGGGCGCGTGCCGGTCGATCAGCGCCGCGACCCGGTCGTGGATCTCGGCGAGCCGCTCCGCGGGGGCGGCGCGGGCCGGGGTTGCGATCACGCCCTGGTCGAGGGCACGCATCCGGCCGCCGGCATCGACGACGCCGTAGCCAGTCTCGGCCATGCCGGGGTCGATGCCGAGGACGATCATCGCGCCAAGTCTAGCCATGACCGCGGACGTGAGGCGAACAGGTGTTCGACGTGAAACGCCCGTTGACGGCGCCCAGGCATGCTCGCACACTGGGCGCACGATGGGGAATCGGCTGAGCTTGTGGATGGCGCTGGCGGTCGTCTTCTTCTCCGGGCTCGTGGCGGGATTCATCATGCGCGCCGTCGGCGCTGCGCTCCTCTCCGGCACGCTCGTCGCGGGCGGCGGGATCCTGACCCCGTCGTTCGCCCCGGGGCACGTCCTCACCGCGCTGGCTCTCTACGGCCTCGCGTCGATCGCCGTGACGGCCGGCCTCGTCAAGCTCGGCGTCGCCGCGGTCAGCACGTTCGAGATCGGCTACGGGCGGGCGCTCGCCGCCGGCCTCGCAAGCGGCCTTCTCAGCCTCGTGCCGCTCCTCGTCATCCTCTCGCGCCCGGCCCAGCCGGGGACGCTGATCGGCCTGGGCCTGCTCAGCCTGCCGCTCTCGCTCGCGGCGCTGCTCCTCCACGCCTGGCTCGTGGCGAGCCTGGCCGAGCACCGCCCCGCGCAGATCTAGATGGTTGATCGATAACTCCCGCGCGCCTGGACGTCCGTCTGTGGTGTGTTCGCGGTGCGTGGTTCGGCTGCGGCTGGGAACCGGCGCATCGCTCTCGGTCGGCCAAATACGTTCATCCAGTATTCGGCCTCCCTGCGTCCTTGCGCTGCTTGGTTCCCAGCCGCCCAGGACATCACGGGAGTTATCGATCAACCATCTAGCCGGCGACGGTCTCGAGCACGGCCTCGGGGATGTCGAAGTTGGCGTAGACCTCCTGGACGTCGTCCAGATCCTCGAGGCCGTCGATGAGGCGCAGGAGCTTGCGGGCGCCGTCCTCGCCCAGCGCCACGGTGCTTCGCGGCACGAGCCGCAGCTCGGCGGACTCGACCGCGAGGCCCTCGGCTTCGATCGCATCGCGGACCGCCGCCAGGTCGCCCGGCGCAGTCGTGATCTGCCATACCGAGCCGTCGAGCACCGCATCCTCGGCGCCGGCATCGGCCGCGGTCAGGACGACGTCGTCCTCGCTCACGCCGTCCGCCGGCAGCTGGATCACGCCCTTGCGGTCGAACTGCCAGGCGACCGAGCCCGGCGTCCCCAGGCTGGCGTTGTGCTTGGAGAAGACGGCCCGGACGTCGGCGGCGGTGCGGTTGCGGTTGTCGGTGAGCGCCTCGACGATGATCGCCACGCCGTCGGGCCCGTAGCCCTCGTACACGATCGGCTCGAACGCGTCCGACCCCTCCGCGCCGCCGGTTGCCCGCGCGATCGCGCGCTCGATGGTGTCCTTCGGCATCGAGTAGGAGCGCGCCTTGGCGATCGCCCCGGCCAGCGTCGCGTTCGCGTCCAGGTCGGGGCCGCCCTCGCGGGCGGCGATGATGATCGCCCGCGAGAGCTTCGTGAAGAGCTTGCCCCGGCGGGCGTCCTCGGCGCCCTTCCGGCGCTTGATCGTCGACCACTTCGAGTGACCGCTCACGCCGCCATGGCCCCCCGGCGCATCACCATCGCGGCGAACCGGGCGTGCAGGCGGCGGTCGCCCGTGAGCTCCGGGTGGAACGCCGCCACGAGCACGTCGCCCTGGCGCACCGCGACGGGCACGTCGTCCAGCATGGCAACCACCTCCACGCCGTCACCGAGGCGCTCGATCCGCGGTGCGCGGATGAAGACCCCCGGCATGGGCAGATCCTCGCCCGCGAGCCGCACCGGCGCCTCGAAGCTCGCTGTCTGGCGGCCGTAGGCGTTTCGGCGGACGTCGATGTCGATCAGGCCGAGGTAGCGCTGGTCGGGGCGGCCGTCGACTGCGTCGCGCGCCAGCACGATCATCCCCGCGCAGGTGCCGAGGAGCGGCGCCCCGCGCGCGTGCAGCTCGGCGATCGGGTCCTCGAGGCCGTAGGCCTGCATGAGCTTCGACATGGTCGTCGACTCGCCGCCCGGGATGACGAGCCCGTCGACGCCCTCGAGGTCGGACGGGACGCGCACCTCGACCGCGTCGAGGCCGACGTCGCGAAGCGCCCGGCGATGCTCGCGGAAGGCGCCCTGCAGGGCGAGGACGCCGGCCCTACCAGCCACGGGTCTGCAGCAGCCCGTGCTCGCCCAGCTCGGCGATCTCCTTGCCCGCCATGGCCTCGCCAAGCCCGAACGACACCTCCGCCACGATCTGCGGGTCGGCGTAGTGGGTGGTGGCCTTGACGATCGCGGCGGCCATCGCGGCCGGGTCGGAGCTCTTGAAGATGCCCGAGCCAACGAAGACGCCGTCGGCTCCGAGCTGCATCATGAGCGCGGCATCGGTCGGGGTCGCGATCCCGCCCGCGGTGAACGTCACGACCGGGAGGCGGCCGTGCTCCGCGCAGTGGCGCACCAGCTCGTATGGCGCCTGATGGGTCTTGGCGGCGGAGTAGAGCTCGTCCTCATCCATGGTCTGGAGACGCCGGATCTCACCCAGGATCGCGCGCATGTGCCGCACCGCCTCGACGACGTTCCCGGTGCCCGCCTCGCCCTTCGAACGGATCATCGCCGCGCCCTCGGCGATCCGCCGCAGCGCCTCGCCGAGGTTGGTCGCGCCGCAGACGAACGGGACGGTGAACCGCCACTTGTTGATGTGGTTGGCTTCGTCGGCCGGCGTCAGCACCTCGGACTCGTCGATGTAGTCGACCTCGAGCGCCTGGAGCACCTGCGCCTCGGCGAAGTGGCCGATGCGTGCCTTCGCCATGACGGGGATCGTGACCGCCTCCTGGATCTCGCGGATCTTGGCCGGGTCTGCCATGCGGGCCACGCCGCCGTCACGGCGGATGTCGGCGGGGACGCGCTCGAGCGCCATGACGGCGCACGCGCCCGCGTCCTCGGCGATCCGGGCCTGGTCGGCGGTCGTCACGTCCATGATGACGCCGCCCTTGAGCATCTCGGCCAGGCCGCTCTTCACCCGCATGGTTCCGGTTTCGCTCACCGCATAGCCCCCTGCTCGAACGGCAATTTTCTGCCTGCAGTGTACCTACGCGGCGGCTATCCGCCGGTCTTGACGTGCTCGAGCGCGTCGGCATCGAGCACCCAGACGAGCCGGTCGCGGACGTCGATCAGGCCCGCTTCGCGGAGCTCGTTCAGCACCTTGGTGAGCGTCTCCCGGCTCGTCCCGATCATCTCGGCAAGCTGCATGTGCGTGAACCGCTCGTCGATGCGGATGCCCTGCGGCGTCACCCGTCCGTACCGATCCATCAGCTCGAGCAGCTGTCCGGCCAGCCGGGCCGCGACGCCGCGGAAGGCGAGGCTCTCGAGCCGGTCCTCGACGCTCCGCAGCCGCTGGGAGAGCGACCGCATGAGGTTCATCGCCACCTGGGGATGCTCTGCGGCGGTCCGCTCGAGATCGGCCGCGGGCACGACGCGAAGGACGCAGTCGCTCATCGCCTCCGCGTAGGCGTCGTGCAGGTCGTCGCCGTTCACCGGCACGAGCCCGAACGCCTCGCCCTCGTCGAGCATCGCCAGCGTTAGCTGGCGGCCGTCCTGAGCGCTGCGGTAGAGCCGCACCCGGCCGGCCTCGATCAGATAGAGCGCGTCGCCGCGATCGAAGGGCGAGTAGATGAGCTCGCCCTTGTGGAACCCGGCCGCGCGCAGCCGGCCGTCCAGATCGGCGAGGGCCGCGTCGGTCAGGCCTTCGAAGAGCTCGCTGGACGACAGGCTGTCTGCGATCTGGCTCACGTACCGCTAATACGGCTCCGGGGGGCGATTGGTTTGAGATCGGCCCGAGTTCGGCCCGAGACCGATGTGACTACGATGAGAACCGCCGGGGGTGTAGCTCAGCGGTGAGAGCAGACGACTCATAATCGTTTGGTCGCTGGTTCGAGTCCAGCCGCCCCCATCCCGCCGCGCAATTGCGGGGTCAGGCACGGAATTGCGGTGCCAGGCCTCGGCCGGGCCCGCCTTGAGATCAGACGCCCGACGAGAGCCCGCCGAACAGGCCGCTGCTGTCGAACGGGGTCGCCCCGGAGGGCGTCGGCACGGAGAAATCCTTGTTCCAGTCGCTGAACGCGGCGTCGACCTTCAGGTCGAGCCCGGTCAGCCCGTTCGACTCCCGCTGGAGGTCGCTCGGGACGTCGAACGCGAGCTCGAACGAGAGCGCGCTCGGCAGGTGGCTCGACTGGTCGAACGACTCCGACGCGTGTGCGGTCTTCACAGCCGCGGGGATCTCGTCCAGCTGCTTTTGATCCTTGGCCGTGACCGTCGAGCCGGACGCGGAGGCGAGGTCGGCGACCAGTTTGGCCACGTCGAGGTCGGCCGAGATCGTGTCGGCGCCGCCGCCACTCGATACCGACTCGTTCGCGAGCCAGGTCGACGGATCGAGGCCGAGCGCCTTCAGCTCGTCCAACCCCTGGCTCTCGCTCGACCCGCCCGCCGTCGAGCTCCCCTTCGAGATGTCGATCGACTTCCACCCGGGCCCGAGCAGCGTCGGCATCTGCACGTACGCCGTGTTGCCGTCAGGGGAGACCGCCTCGCCCTGGAGAGAGCCGCCGGTGAAGTTGATGGCGAAGTGGATGTCGAACTTGCCCGTCGCCGCCGAGCCGCTCGCCCGCCCGGCCTCGCCTTTCAGGCTCAGGCTTAGCGGCCCCTGGAGGAAGGCCGAGGCCGTTCCGGCGCCCTGCAGGTTCCCGTCGAGGTTCAGGTGGATCGTCACCTCGAAGGCAGCCGAGGTCGCCTTCGCCGCCGCGGCCCGGCTCGCGGCCAGGAGCTCGGCGGCGCTCATGTTCGTCTGGGACGAGCCGCCGCCGCTCGACCCGCTACTCGACCCGCCGCAGCCGGCGGCGACGAGCATCGACGCGAGGAGGACGGCGAGGGCGCGTTTCATTGCGATGGTTCCTTTCGTGGCTGCCCGCCCTCTCCGGACGGCAGCGGGAGCATAGACGCTGGCCGTCCTACTGCCGCACCGCGACGGCGACGCCGTCGCCGACCGGAAGCACCGTCGCCAGGAGGGCCGGATCCGACGCGAGCGCGGCATTGAAGCCGCGCATCCGGGAGACGTGGTCGTCCGTCCAGTGCCCGTCTCCGTGGCCCTCGGCGACGGTCCCCGACAGGAGCACGTTGTCGACCGCGATGACGCCTCCACGCCGCACGAGCGGCATGACGAGCTCGAGATGGCGGGGGTAGTCGTCTTTCACGCCGTCGAGGAACGCCACGTCGAACGGGCCTTCCAGCGCGGCGAGGCCCTCCGCCGCGTCCTGCAGCCGCAGGTCGGCCCGGTCTGAGACGCCGGCCCGGTCGAGATAACGCGCGGCCGCCTCGTGGCGCTCGCGGTCGATCTCGAACGAGACGATCGTCCCCCCGTCGGGGAGCGCCCGGGCGATGTGGAGCGTCGAGACGCCGATCGCCGTCCCCACCTCGACGACCCTCCGCGCGCCCACAGCGGCGGTGAGCACGGAGAGCAGAACACCGGTCTCGGGCACGACGATCGGGATGCGGTCGCGCCGTCCGTGCGCCCTCATCTCCGCGAGCACCGGGTCGGGCTCGGGTACGACGGACGCCAGATATGACGCGACCGCGTCCGAGACGATCATTCGCGAGCCTCCGCCGGGACGGGACTACGAGGTCGGCTCGAGGATACCCCGCCTGGCCGCGGACGGAAGCTCACTCGCGTCGACGGCGGCGTCCTCCTGGTCAGCATAGGTCTGCTGTGTGTAGCGGCGCTCGCCACCGTCGAGCTGCCTGATGAACCCGCGCCAGGTGCGTGTGTCGCGGTCGAACTCGACGCCGGTGTGCCAGTCGAGATACTGATTGGTGTCGGGCACGTTGTCGCTCCGATCCTCGCGTTCGGGTTGCGGATACCCCGGATCGGTGCCCGCTACGCACCGCGGACGGGAGGGCGTAGATGCTTGATTCCCAATCCCCGTGCGCCTGGACGTCGACCCGTTGTGTCTGGGCGTGGTGTGGTTTGGCTGCGGCTGGGGAGCCTGCGCATCTGGGCTATCCTCGGCCGGATGACCGTCGACCTCGTCGTCGCCACCCCGGCCTTCCTCGACCTCACGTTCGTGGGCCTCGAGGCACTGCCCGCAGCGGGCGAGGAGCGCTTCGCGGGCGACCTGCGCCGCTCCCCCGGCGGCGGGGCGATCACCGCGGTTGCAGCCGCCCGGCTCGGCCTGACGGTTGCGCTGGCCGCCCCACTCGGCGGCGACGACGCCGGCGAGTTCGTGCGTGCGGCGCTGGCGGAGGACGGCGTCGTGCTCGTCGACCGGCGGACGGCGCGGACGCCCACGACCGTCGTGCTCCCGGTCGGAGGCGACCGGGCCATGGTCACAGTCGACCCCGGGGTGCGGTCGAGCGACGCGGACGTCGCCGCCTTCGCGCCGCGCGCGGTCGCGGCGAACCTCGACATGCTCCACTGCGTGCCGGAGGGAGCCGCGGCGTACGTCACCTGCGGGGACGACGACGCCCGCGCCTTCGCCAACCGGCCGCTGGCGCAGCTGGAGGGCGTGCAGGCGCTCTTCGTGAGCGAACGCGAGGCGATCACCCTCACGGCCGCACCGACCGCCGAGGACGCTGCGGAGCGGCTCGCCGAGCGCGCCACGAGCGTCGTCGTCACCCGCGGCGCGGAGGGAGCCCTGGCGATCGTCGACGGGACACGCGTCGAGGCGCCGGGATTCGACGCCGGCGCCGCCGTCGACACGACCGGGGCCGGCGATCTCCTGGTGGCGGCCTACGTCTGGGCAGACCAGGGCGGGGCATCCCCCGAAGACCGCGTCCGCTGGTCGATCGTGTACGCCGGCCTCTCGGTGACGACGCCCACCGCGGTCGGCGGCGCGGTCGATGCCGCGCGGCTCCTCGAGGCCGGCGCCCAGCTCGGGCTCGCCCCGCCTGCGGAGCGCTCGCCGGCCGCGTGACGCGAGGCACGCTCGACCCGCGCGCGGCCGTCTTCGACCGCGTGGCGGAGGAGTACGAGCGCGGCCGGCCGGGGTACCCCGACGCCGCCGTCGACTGGGCCGTGGCGGAGCTCGGGCTCGATGCGGGCGCGGCGGTCCTCGATCTCGCCGCGGGCACGGGGAAGCTGACCGTCCTGTTGGCCGCGCGGTTCGCAACCGTCCACGCCGTCGAGCCGCTCAGGCGGATGCGGGCGATCCTGCGCCGGCGCTGCCCTGAGGCCCGCGTCCACGACGGCCTCGCCGAGTCCATCCCGCTCCCCGACGCGTCCGTCGATGCCGTGACGGTCGGAGAGGCCTTCCACTGGTTCTGCACCAGGGCGGCCGTCCGCGAGATCCGTCGGGTCCTTCGGCCGGGCGGCGGCGTTGCGCTCCTCTGGAACTGCCTCGACCGCGACGGGCGGGATGTCCCCTGGCTGGCCGAGCTCGACCGGGTGCTCGAGGCCCACAAGGACCCGAGTCACGGCACCAAGCGTCGCTACTACTCGGGCGCGTGGCGGCGCGTCATCACCGAGAGCGGGCTCTTCGGCCCGATTCGAAGTGCCGAGTTTCCGAACCCTCATCGGCTGACGACGGCGGCGCAGCTCGATCGGGCCGTGTCCTGGAGCGCGATCGCAGCGCTGCCGCCCGTCCGCCGCCGAGCCGCCCGCGACGCGGTGGCTGCGGTCCTCGGCCGGCACGGGACGAGCGATGCGGTCCTGGCCTACCGCACAGACGTGCATTGCGCCGCCGTCGCAATCAAACCATAACATACTGCGCTATTGACATAGCGGCAGTCTTGGGGCAGAACGGAATGGTCGAGCAGAAACGCGATGGAGGTGCGCATGCGAGCGGTGGCACGGATCGGTGGGGCGGCGATGTTCGCCGCGGCAGCACTGGTGGCCGGCAACGGGCTGGCGGAGGCTGCCCTGGTCAAGAGCACCGCGGATCCGACCTGGCAGACGGACGGACGCGTGCGGGCGATCGTCATCAGCGGCGGCCGGATCTACATCGGCGGCGACTTCACCCACGTCCGCGCCGCGGGCGCCCCGGCGCCCGGCGGCGCAGTGCGCAACCACCTGGCGGCGATCGACGCCGCGACCGGCGCCCTTCTGCCCTGGAACCCCAACGCGAACGGCCAGGTCCGGGCTCTGCGCGTCAAGCCCGGCGGGAAGACGATCTACGCCGGCGGCAAGTTCACCCGGATCGGCGGCAAGCCGCGCTCGGGCATCGCCGCCATCGCGACCCACGGCTCGACCCTGCGCGCCTGGCACCCGCGCGTGAACGACGCCGTGAACGCCATCCTGGCGACGCCCAAGCGGGTGTACCTGGGCGGCGCGTTCACGATCGCAAACGGCGCATCGCGGAATCGGCTCGCGGCGATCTCGGCGGCGCCGAGCGCGAAGCTCCTCGCGTGGCGGCCCGGCGTCCACGGCGGCGACGTGCGCGCACTGGCGCTCTCGGCGAGCGGCGGCCGCCTCTTCGTCGGCGGCCTCTTCACGACCGTGAACGGGAAGGCGCACCTGCACCTGGCGGCGATCGACACGGCCACCGGCAAGACCCGGAAGTACGGCGCCCAGCCCGCGTGGCCGGTGACGTCGCTCGTCTCGACGCCGCTCTCGCTCTTCGCCGGGGGCTCCGGAAACGGCGGCCAGGTCGCGTCCTACAACGCCAAGAACGGCGCCCGCCACTGGCTCGCCATCACCGACGGCGACGTCCAGGCGCTGGCCCTGCGCCAGGGGGTGCTCTACGTCGGCGGCCATTTCACGAATTACTGCCAGGGCGGCGCGGGCACCGGCAACCCGCTCGTCTGCACCACACCGGTCTCGCGCCGGCACCTGCTGGCGCTGAACGCGGCCACCGCCAACCTGACGGCCTGGAACGCCGACGCGAACAGCATCCACGGCGTCTTCGCGCTCCGCGCAAGCAAGAGCCAGGTCGCCGCCGGCGGCGATTTCACGGTCGTCCACGGCGCGAACCAGCAGGGCATCGCCAAGTTCACCGCGTAGCCCTTGAAGCATGGGGCCGGCGGGGTTGACTTCGCCGGCCCCACCCGTATTGTGGACGGGGAGTTTTCGTCCAGGAACGGGGGGTTGATGGGGGCTCGGGCATTGCGCGCGGCCGCAGCCGTGGCCGCGTTCGGGGTTTTTGGCATGGCCGGCGCCGGGACGGCGCTCGGCGTCGTCGTGGACTCGGTCCCGACGCCGACGTGGCAGACCAACGGGCGCGTCAACGTGATCACCGTCGCCGGGTCGAAGGTGTTCATCGGCGGTCAATTCACGGCCGTGCGGCCGGCGGG
>DASQXS010000198.1:0-2905 GCA_035639615.1 Gaiellales bacterium
GAGGCGCTCGCCTGCCTTCACTTCGGCGAGCGCGACGCCGCGCTCGACGTCCCGTTCGGCGGCGAGTGGCGCGTCGCCCTCGACTCGGCCGACGCCCGCTTCGCCGGCCCGGGGGCCGCACGTCTGGAGGGGCGGCGGCTGGCGGCCCGGCCGACGTCGTTCGTACTCATGGAGGGCTCGAGCGGTGGCTGACCTGCGCGTGTGGCCGGGGACGCCGTACCCGCTGGGGGCGACGTGGGACGGCGAGGGCACGAACTTCTCGATCTTCTCCGAGCATGCGACCGGCGTCGAGCTCTGCCTCTACGCGGACGCCCGCGACGAGCACGAGACCAACCGCATCGAGCTCGTCGAGCGCACCGACCTGATCTGGCATGCCTACCTCCCCGACGTGCGCCCCGGGCAGCTCTACGGCTACCGCGTCCACGGCCCCTACGCCCCGTCAGAGGGCCACCGCTTCAACCCGGCGAAGCTCGTGCTCGACCCGTACGCGAAGGCGGTGAGCGGGGAGCTGCGCTGGGACGACCGGGTCTTCGGCTACACCGTCGGCCACGCCGACGCCGACCTCTCTCAGGACGACCGCTCGAGCGCCGCCTACGTGCCGAAGTGCGTCGTCATCGACCCGGCGTTCACGTGGGGCGACGACCGCCGCCCGGCCGTGCCGTGGAACCGGTCCGTGATCTACGAGTGCCACCTCCGCGGCATGACGATGCGCCACCCCGGCGTCCCGCCGGAGCTGCGCGGCACCTACCTGGGCATGGCCAGCGACCCGATCATCGACCACCTGCTCTCCCTCGGGGTGACGGCGGTCGAGCTCCTGCCCGTGCACCAGTACGTGAACGACCGTCACCTGGCCGAACTCGGCCTCGCGAACTACTGGGGCTACAACACGATCGCCTTCCTCGCGCCCGAGGCGCGCTACTCGACGGGCGAGTGGCCGGGGAGCCAGGTGGACGAGTTCAAGTCCATGGTGAAGGCGTTCCACCGCGCCGGGATCGAGGTGATCCTCGACGTCGTCTATAACCACACCGGCGAGGGCAACCACCTCGGGCCGACCCTGTCGCTGCGCGGCGTCGACAACGCCTCGTACTACCGGCTGAGCCCCGAGGACCCCCGCTACTACTTCGACTTCACCGGCACCGGCAACAGCCTCAACATGCGCCACCCGCGCGCGGTGCAGCTGATCTTCGACAGCCTCCGCTACTGGGTCGGCGACATGCACGTCGACGGGTTCCGGTTCGACCTGGCGCCGGTGCTCGCGCGGGAGCTCTTCGAGGTCGATCGGCTGGCGGCGTTCTTCGACATCATGCAGCAGGACCCGACCCTCTCCCAGGTGAAGCTGATCGCAGAGCCCTGGGATCTGGGCGAGGGCGGCTACCAGGTGGGCAACTTCCCGGTGGGCTGGGCCGAGTGGAACGGCGAGTACCGCGACTGCGTGCGCGCGTTCTGGCGCGGCGACGAGGGCCGGCTGCCGGAGCTGGCGTCGCGGCTCTCCGGCTCGAGCGACCTCTACCAGGCCGGCGGCCGCCGCACCTATGCGAGCGTCAACTTCGTCACCTCCCACGACGGCTTCTGCCTCACCGACCTGGTCTCGTACGAGCGCAAGCACAACGAGATGAACGGCGACGGCAACCGCGACGGCATGGACGAGAACCTGAGCGCCAACTGGGGCGTCGAGGGCCCGACGGACGACCCCGTCGTCGACGAGCTGCGCCGGCGGATGCGGCGCAACTTCATCGCCACGCTGGTCTTCTCTCAGGGCGTGCGGATGCTGCTCGGCGGCGACGAGCTGGGCCGCACCCAGCAGGGCAACAACAACGCCTACTGCCAGGACAACGAGATCTCGTGGATCGACTGGGAGGTCGACATGCGCGACCGTGAGCTTCTCCGCTTCACGCGCGAGGTGCTCGCCATCTTCCGGGAGAACCCGGTCTTCCGTCGCCGCGGCTTCTTCACCGGCCGGCCCGTGCGCGGGGGCATCAAGGACGTCACCTGGCTCCACCCGGTGGGGCGGGAGATGCGGGCCGAGGACTGGGCCGACCCCAATCAGCACGCGATCGGGATGCTGATCGACGGCGAGGCGACCGACGAGGTCGACGAGCGCGGGCGGCCGGTCTCCGGCCAGACGGTGCTCCTGCTCTTCAACGGCGGCGACGCGTCCCGCCGGTTCGCCCTCCCTCAGCCCGACCGCCCGGGCGTGTGGGAAGAGCTCGTGAACACCGCCCGCCCCGGCCGGCGGATGATCCGCGGCCAGGCCCTGAACCTGGTCGCGCGCTCCTTCGTGCTGGCCCGGTTGATGCGCGAGCGGCGCGCGAGCGCGCGCGGATGAGGATCCCGGCGTCGTGCTACAGGCTCCAGCTCTCGCCGGACTTCACCCTCGATGACGCCCGCCGGGCGGCGCCGTACCTGCGCGCCCTCGGGGTGGGCGACGTCTACCTCTCGCCCATCCTGGCGGCGAGGCCCGAGAGCCGGCACGGCTACGACGTCATCGACCCGGCCCGGGTGCGGCCGGAGATCGGCGGCGAGCCGGCGCTTCGGGCGCTTCACTCCGAGCTCCAGCGGCTGGATATGGGCCTCATCGTCGACGTCGTCCCCAACCACATGGCCGCGGATCACCGCAACCCGTGGTGGTGGGACGTCCTCCGCCACGGCCGCCGGTCGCGCTTCGCCCGCGTCTTCGACATCGACTGGGACGCCCCCGGGTGCGGCGGAAAGGTCGTCCTCCCGGTGCTCGACGGCACGCTCGAGCACGTGATCGGGAGGGGGGAGCTGCGCGTCGTCGAGGAGGAGGGCGAGGCGGCGCTCGCCCACTACGAGCGGCGCTTCCCGCTCGCGCCGGGAAGCCGCGACCAGGCGGGCGACGATCCCGCGGCGCTCGCCGCCGCGCAGCAGTACCGGCTGGCGGACT
>DASQXS010000199.1:0-3923 GCA_035639615.1 Gaiellales bacterium
GAGCCCGGCCGCGCCGCCGGAGATGAGGAGGCGCGGCTCGAGGCCATCATCCTCGACGGCGGCTACCGCGAGTGGCTCGCCTATCTGCGCGAGCGCCGGACGCTGCTCGAGCGGTACGTCGAGCGGCTGGGCGGCGATGCCCTGGCCGCCCACGTCGCCGACGTGCTCATGAACCACTGGCTCCTCGCGCTCACGGTCCCGGGCCAGGAGGCGGAGGCGGAGGTCGAGCGGCGGCGGCTCGACCGGCTCGTGCGGCGCCTCGAAGAGCAGCGCCGCGGGCCGGCGTGACAGCATAGGGCCGGTATGGCCCGCGACCTCCGTCCGCTCTTCGATCCGCGCTCCGTCGCCATCGTCGGCGCCTCCGACGACCCCGCCAAGTGGGGCAACTGGCTCGGTCGCGGCGCGCTTCGGGGCGAGCACCGCCGGCCCGTCTACCTGGTGAACCGGAACGGCGGCAGCGTCCTCGGCCGCACCGCGTACGCGTCGCTGCTCGACGTGCCGGAGCCGCCCGAGCTCGTGGTTGTGGCCGTGCCGGCGGCCGCGTTCGAGCAGACCGTCGGCGACGCGCTCTCGGCGGGCGCGAGCGCGATTGTCGGCATCACGGCCGGCCTGGGGGAGCTGGGCGCGGACGCGCAGGCACGCGAGCGGGAGCTGGTCGAGCGGGTGCGCGCCGCCGGGGCGATGCTGCTCGGCCCGAACTGCCTCGGGGTCTTCGACGCCGGATCCGACCTCGGGCTCGCGTCGAACGAGTTTCCGCCGGGGTCGATCGGGCTGGTCTCCCAGAGCGGCAACCTCGCGCTCGAGCTTGGCATCTTGGCGCGGCGCTGCGGGCTCGGCTTCTCCCGCTTCGCGTCCGTGGGGAATCAGGCCGACCTCGACCTGGCCGAGCTGGTGGCGGCCTTTGCCGCGCATCCCGGCACCGACCTGATCGCGGTCTACGCCGAGGACTTCCGCGACGGGCGCGCCTTCGTCGACGCGGTGGCCGCGGCGGCGACGCCTGTCGTGCTGCTCACCGTCGGCCGCACCGAGGCCAGCGCGCGCGCCGCCGTGTCGCACACGGGCGCGCTCGTGAGCGACATGGCCGTGGTCGAGGCGGCCTGCCGGGCCGCGGGCGCGCACCTCGTTACGACCCCGGGCGCGATGATCGACCTGGCCCAGGCGCTCCTGCGAGCGCCCGCGCTGGCTGGGCCGCGCGTCGCCGTGGTGGGCGACGGGGGCGGCCACGGCGCCATCGCCTGCGACGTCGCCGCCGCTGCCGGCCTCGAGCTCCCGCCGCTCTCCGCCGGCCTCGCCACAGCTCTGGCGGAGATGCTGCCGCATACCGCCGCCACCCGCAACCCGGTCGACCTGGCGGGCGGCGGCGAGCAGGACTTCAACTCGTACGCACGGGTCACGCGGGCGCTGCTCGAGTCGGGGGAGATCGACGGCGTTCTCGTCACCGGCTATTTCGGCGGCTACAGCCAGTACTCCGACGAGTTCGCCGGGCTCGAGGTCGAGGTCGCCCGCGACGTGGCCCGGGCCGCCGCAGGCGCTCGCCGGCCGGTGGTCGCCCACACCATGTACGCCGAGTCGGCGACCGCCGAGGCGCTGCGCGCGGGCGGCGTCCCGGTCTACGCGGCCATCGAGTCGGCGGCCGCGGCGCTCGCCGGCCTCCTTCCCCGGCCCGCCGCCGCGGGCGCGCCGGTGCTCCCGCAGGCCGAGCCGGCCGCGCGCGAGGACGGCTACTTCGGGGCGCGGGCGCTGCTTGCCGCCGCGGGCGTCGGCTTCGTCCCGGCGCGCCCGGCGGCGACGGCCGCCGACGCGGCGGCCGCGGCGTCCGAGCTCGGCTTCCCGATCGTCCTGAAGGCGCTCGGCATGGTGCACAAGTCCGACGCCGGCGGCGTCGTCGTCGGGATCGCGAGCGAGTCCGAGCTCGCCGCGGCGGTCGCGGATCTCGAGGCGCGGCTGCACCCGCTGGCGTACTCGGTCGAACGCATGGCGCCGCTGGACGACGGCGTCGAGTTGATCGTCGGAGCCCGCAGGGACCCTCGCTTCGGCCCGGTCGCCGCGGTCGGGATCGGAGGGCTCTTCACCGAGGTCTTCGCAGACGTCGCCGTCGGCCTCGCACCGATCGACCAGGCCGAGGCGGAGCGCATGCTGGGGTCGCTCCGCGGGGCCGCGCTCCTGCGCGGCGTCCGCGGCCGGCCCGCCTGCGACGTGGCGGCGGCGGCACGGGCCGCCGTCGCGCTCTCGCGGGTGGCCGCGGCCAGGCCGGACATCGCCGAGATCGAGATCAACCCCCTCCTGGTCACGCCCGCCGGCGCGGTGGCGCTCGACGCCCGCGTGATCCCGACCACGGAAGGAGCCGCGGATGCTGGCTGAGGGCACATTCGACGGACGGGTGGCCGTCGTCACCGGGGGCGGGAGCGGTATGGGGCGGGCGATCGCGCTCGAGTTCTCGCGCCTCGGGGCGGCCGTCGTCGTCGCCGGCCGCCGGGCCGACCCGCTGACCGAGACCGTGGCGACGATCGAGGCGACGGGCGGGACCGCCCTGGCCGAGCCGACGGACGTGCGCGACCCCGAGCAGGTGGAGGCGCTTCTGAGCGCGGCGGTCGAGACGTTCGGGCGCGTCGACTGCCTCGTCAACAACGCCGCCGGCAACTTCGTGGTCAAGGCGGAGAACCTCTCGCCCAACGGATGGCGGGCGGTGACGTCGATCGTGCTGGACGGCGGCTTCCTGTGCGCGCGTGCGGCCGGCCGGCGCATGATCGAGCATGGCGACGGCGGCGCCATCGTGAGCGTGATCGCAAGCTACGCCTGGACGGGCGGGCCCGGCACCGTCCACTCCGCAGCGGCCAAGGCGGGGCTCGTGGCCATGACGCGCACGCTGGCGGTGGAGTGGGCCCCGCACGGCATCCGCGTGAACACGATCTGCCCGGGACCGACCGCGACGGAGGGTGCGGGCGCGGCCCTCTGGCCGACACCCGCCGATGAGGCCAGGGTGGCCGCCTCGGTCCCGCTCGGCCGGCTCGCCACCGTCGAGGAGATCGCGTGGTGGACGACCGCGCTCTGCGCTCCCCAGGCGGCATACATCACCGGCGCGAACCTGACGATCGACGGCGGCCACTGGCTCGAGCAGGACGGCTACATGCCCGCTCTCGGCGCCGAGTAGCATCGGCGGCGAATGGCAGACGACGACCTGCTCGAGCTGATCGAGGCCGAGGCATTCGCTGACCTCTTCGCGTCGGCGCCGCCTGGGCTTGCGGAGGAGCACGGCATACGGTCGGTCTCGCTCGGCGGCGGCGCGGTCTGCACCGTCGTCGAGAGCGTGCCGTCGCTCATGCTGAACCGGCTGATCGGCCTGGGCGTCTCGGAGCCGGCGACGTTGGAGAAGCTCGACCGCGCCGACGACGTCTTCGGCGGCGTCCGCTATCTCGTGCCCCTTGCGCCCGGGGCTCAGCCGCCCGAGCTTCCCGACTGGCTGCGCGGGCGCGGCTTCGAGGCCGGGTACGCGTGGATGAAGTTCCGGCGCGGCGCGGCGCCACCGCCCGAGGTGCGCACCGACCTCGACGTCGTCCGGGCCGGCGCCGACGGCGGCCGCGGCTTCGCCCGGGCGGTGGTGCACGGGTACGCCCTGCCGGCGTGGATGGAGGGGTGGCTGAGCGAGCTCGCGGGACGGGCGGGATGGTCGTGCTACGTGGCGATGAGCGGCGCGGAGCCGGCGGCCGGCGGGGCGATGTACGCGCGCCCGCCAGCTGCGTGGCTCGGGATGGCGGCGACCCTCCCGCGGTACCGCCGTCGCGGCGGCCAGGGCGCCATCATGGCGGCGCGGCTCCGCGACGCAGTCGCCCTCGGCTGCACGCTCATCGCCACTGAGACCGGCGAGCGCGTCCAGGACGGCCCCAGCACCTCGTACCGCAACATCGTCCGCTACGGCTTCGAGG
>DASQXS010000200.1:0-3798 GCA_035639615.1 Gaiellales bacterium
CGATCTGCTTCGTCGAGAGGCCCCGGGCGAGGAGCCGGATCACGTCGAGCTCGCGGGTGGTGAGGCCGGCGACGTGCTCGCGGCGGCGGCGCGGGCGCTGCCCGGCGGCCGCGAGGACGCACTGGACGGCGTCGCCGTCGAGCCTGCCGGCGCGCACATCACGGCGCAGCTCCTCGGCAGCCTGGTCGGGTGCGAGCGCGGCGCGGTACGGCCGCCGCTCGCTCATCGCCTGGTAGGCGTCCGCCGCAGCCAGGAGCCGCGCGATGGGCGGGAGCGACCGGGCGTCGAGGCCGCGGTGGTAGCCGCTCCCGTCGCAGCGCTCGTGATGGAGAGCGGCGATCTCGCCCAGGACGCTGAGGCCCGGCGAGCGGGCGACGGTGCGCTCGCCGTGGTACGGGTGCAGGCGCACGCGCTCCCACTCGTCGGTCGTGAGCGGCCCCGGCTTCTCCCAGATCGGGGACGAGACCCCGACCATGCCGAGGTCGTGCAGGAGCCCGCTCCGGCGGAGCGAGGCGATGTCGGAGGCGGGGAGCCCGGCCCGCTCGCCCGCCGCCTCCGCCAGCCGGGAGACGGCGGCGGAGTGGCCGACGGTGAAGAGCGACTTCAGGTCGACGAACCCGGCGACCGCGTCGAGCGCGGCGTCGAGGTCGTCCCCGGCGAGGGCGCGATCGCTGCGCGGAGCGGCCGCGACCACCGCGTCCCACAGCTGCTCGTCGGGCGCGAGCAGGGTGGCCGCGTTGGCCGCGAACACCTCGACCAGGCGCGGGTCGAAGGCACCGCCGGCCCGCGCCTTCAGCACCGAGCGGGCGGCGTCGGCGCCGCCGAGCTCGTGGTAGACGGCCGCGCACTCGGCGACCTGCACCACCCGCACAGGCGCCGGCACGCCCTCCCCGCGGGCGCGCTCCAGGAAGCTCTTCCCGTCCCAGCGCTCGGTGGCGAGCGCCAGGTCGTGCTGGACGTCCTCGCTCAGCCCGAGCTGCGCGCCGAGCTGCTCGGCGACCTCGCACACCGCGCGCACGCCCTCCTGGAACTGGTCGCGGTGCGCGGCGATCTGGGCCAGCCTGGCGGCCGCGCCGAGGAGCCCGTTCGTCCGCACGAGGTGGCGGAGGGTGAACGCGGCCATCGCCCGCGGGCTGGTCGCGTCGACGGTCGAGGCGCCGGTATGGAACGCGAGGTCATCGCCGACGACGGCCGAGAACGAGTGCACCTCGGCGGTGCAGCCGACGTGGCGAAGGAGGGCGACGTAGAAGACGCGGTCGCGCTCGCCCTCGTCGAGCCCGGCCTCCTCGGCAAGCTGGAGGGCGATCCGGCAGATGCGAAGGCCGCTCTCAAGCGGTTCCGCCATGGCCAGGTCGGTTGCGAGCGAGAGCGCGGCGACGACCTCCGCGCGCCGCACATCCGTGGCCGAGGCGCGATCGACGCTCACCGGCCGATCGTACCCCAGCGCAATTCCGGGGTCAGGCACGCAATTGCAGGGCCAGGCACGCAATTGCGGGGTCAGGCCCCCGAATTGCGCAGGCGCGCGACGGCGGCAAACAGCAAGGCCCGCAACTCGCTGCAACTACCTTGGTCTCGACGAGGCTTGGCACCGCAATTGCGTGCCTGACCCCGGAATTGCGCAGGCTCAAGGCTCGGCGCCGAGAGCCGATACCAGCCGTGGAGCGTCCCGCGTGAATCGACTCGTCTTCTATCCCCTGGTCATCGGCCTCTTCCTGGCGGTCGACACGGTGCTGCGCGTCACCGGCCACTGAAGGTGTCCGGGCCGTGGCGGGCAGGTTACGGTCAGGCGCATGTCCGCCGACCTCGACCGCCTCGCCGCCCTCGTCCGCGGCTCTGCCCGCACCGTCGTCCTGACCGGCGCCGGCATCTCGACGGAGACTACCGAAAGGCCCCGACCACTCGCCGTCGCTCAGCCGCACCAGGGCGCACTTGCGAGCAGCGCCGCCAAACCGATGTCGAAGAGGGCGAGCACTGCCATGACGCCCGTCGCAAGGGCGTAGACCAGTGCGAGGGCCGAGGATCCGGCGTGGCGGAAAAGTCTGACTGAGGCAACCCCCGCCGCGATCGCGAAGGCGAGTCCACCCAGCGCGAGCAGGACCTTCTGGGTCCGTGCGTTGTCGTAGGCACGAACTGCATCAGGGGTGTTCTCCAACCCGTAGCAGGGCACTGGCGGTGTCGATCGGAGCAGGCTCCCCCAGTAAGAGCACCCGCGGCGAGGAGCAAGATCACGAGGATGGCTGAGGCCTCCCGACTGGTCGTCGGTGCGGATCGAACGTCCCCCATAGCACCCATGATATGGCTACTCTGCGTGACCAGCAAGGGCCGGGTACGGTCATCCGATGCCATCCGAGCTCGAGCGCCTCGCCACCCTCATGCGCCGCTCCGCACGTACGGTGGTTCTCACAGGAGCAGGTATCAGCACGGAGAGCGGCATCCCCGACTTCCGCGGCCCGGGCGGGATATGGGAGGGGGTCGATCCGATGGAGGTCGGCCACATCCGCGCCGCGCGGCGCGACCCCGCGCGGGTGTGGGAGTACTACCGCCGCCGAGTCGGCACGGTGCGCGCCGCCCGCCCGAACGCCGGCCACCTCGCCATCGCCCGCATGCAGCGGGCCGGGCGCGTCCATGCGCTCGTCACCCAGAACGTCGACGGCCTCCACGCCGCGGCCGGCTCGCAAGCGATCGAGGTGCACGGATCGCTGCGGACGGCCAACTGCATGGACTGCGGCGTCGAGATCGCGATGCCCGCGGATCCGGTCGGCGTACCCTGCTGCGCAGAATGCGGCGGGCCGCTCAAGCCCGGCGTCGTCATGTTCGGGGAGATGCTGCCTGAGGCGGCGATCATGCGGGCGAACGAGCTCGCTGCGAGCTGCGAGCTCCTCATCGCCGCCGGATCCACCCTCGAGGTGTGGCCGGTGGCGGAGCTGCCGGCGATCGCGCTCGACTCCGGCGCCGCGCTCGCCGTCCTGAACCGCGGCCCGACCGGCTACGACGACCGCTGCCACGTCCGCATCGAGGGGCCGCTCGGGGAGGTGCTGCCGGCGCTCGCCGAGTCGGTGGGCGCGTGACGCCCGGCCCGCGCGCGGCCGCCGTCCTTCGGCTGGCGATCATCGCTGCGGCCGCGGTCGGCGGGCGGATGCCGGCGCGGACGACCCACGCCCTGGCCCGCGTCGGCGGCACGCTCGAGTGGGCCGCCCGCCCGGTGAAGCGCCGCATCCTGGCCGAGAACCTGGGCCACGCCCTCGGCCGCCCCCCGGCCGACCCCGGGGTCCGCCGCGCCGTGCGCCGCGAGTTCGTGAACGAGGCCCGCCGCTCGGCCGACTTCCTGTGGGCGGTCGCCTTCCCCGACCAGGTGGCCGGGATGACGCGGATCGAGGGCCTCTACCACCTCCGGGCCGCGCTCGCTCACGGGCGCGGGGCCGTCGTCACCGGCCCGCACCTGGGCGGCTGGGAGGTGGTCACGCCGGTCGCCGACGCGCTCGGGATCCCCGCCGTCGCCCTCGTCGACGACAACTGGCTGGCGTGGGCGGTGGCGGGGATCCGCCGCCGCGCCGGAGTCGAGATCGCCTACGTGACCGAGCCGCCCCGCAGGGCGGCCCGCGCGCTCGCCCGCGGCGAGGTCGTCGTGCTCCTGCCGGAGGCGGCCAAGCCGGGCATGCGCGCCGTCGAGGCGGAGCTCCTCGGCGCCCGCGTCCTCCTCCCCGCCGGGCCGGCCGCGCTGGCCCGGATCGCCGGCGCGCCGATCGTCCCCATCGCCGTCCTGCCGCTCGGGCCGCGGGCGTGGCGGGTCGAGCTGGG
>DASQXS010000201.1:0-17058 GCA_035639615.1 Gaiellales bacterium
CAGCCGCGAGCCCGGCTCGCGCGCGAGCCAGATGCCCGCCCGGCCGCCGATCACGCCCGGCGCGAGCGCGGCGAAGCGGCGGCCGATCTCGTCCAGCTCGAGGGTCGACGAGAGTGCGCGGACGAGCTCGAGGAGCGCAAGCTGACGGCTGGGGGGCGGCACCTGCCCAGACATCGGCGCGGGCGCCGCCGCGCTTGAGCCGAACCGGTCCGGTTACACGAGGCTGAGCCGACCCGGGGCGGGCACGACGCTCGGCGCGGGCCAGGGCTCCCACGCCCCGCTCCGGCACATCGGGCACTCGGGCAGCGCCCGCCGCACCGTCACCCCGTATCCGCACTCCACGCAGCGAAACTCGCCCCGCGCCGCCACGCCTGCGCGCGTGAGGCCGTCCCCGGCCGCGACCGCCATGCTCATCCCCAGACCCCCGTCCGTCGAAGTACCTCTCCCAGCCTAGCCGGGCGCCGGCGCCGCCGGCGTGCCCCAGACGGGGGAATCTGCACGGCCCTGGCCTACTTCGCCGCGGGCTCGTAGTAGGGATTCGTGCCCGCCGCGTGGTCGGTGACATCCACGATCCGGGCCACCTCGGGCACCGCGGCGAGGATCGCCGACTCGATCCCCTGGGTGAGCGTGACGGCCACCATCCCGCAGCCCACACAGCCGCCGCCGAGGCGCAGGTACGCCGTCCCGTCCTCGACCGCGACCAGGTCCGCCGAGCCGCCGTGGGCCGCGATCGCGGGGTTGATCTGCTCGTCGAGGACGCGCCGCACCCGATCCGCGACGGGGCCGGAGAGGTCGGCGGGCGGGACGCCCATCGCCGGGCTCGCAGGCGTGGGGCTCGTGAGGACGAGTCCGCCGGTCAGGAGGTCGCCCTGGCGGTCGAGCGTCGCGCCGCGCAGCGCCTCCACGCTCCCGGCCGGGATCACGAGCGCGATCCGGCCGAGGTCCTGCACGTGGGCGTCGGCCGGCGCCTCGTCGAGCGGCTGCAGGTAGAGGTCGTAGCCTGGGCGGCCGAACCCGGCGTCCAGCACCTCGACCCACAGGGCGAACCGCTCGGGGTCATCCTCGCGGGCGCGCACCATGATCGCCTTCTCGATCGCGGCGTCGGTCACGGTGAGGACGGTGCCTTCGTCCATGGTCGTAGGGTATCCGCGATGCCGCGCGTGCTCCTGGTGCTCCCCACCGCCGGCTACCGGGCCGAGGACTTTCTCGCTGCCGCCGGGGCGATCGGGGCGGAGGTCGTCGTGGCCTCGGACCGGCGGCAGGCGATCGGGGAGACCGTGCGGATCGATCTGCGCGATCCCGACCGAGCCGCCGCGGCGATCGTCGCCGCAGCGGAGGCGGAGCCGATCGATGCCGTGGTGGCGGCCGACGAGGCGGGGGTCGTACCGGCCGCCGTGGCCGGGAGCAGGCTGGGTCTGCGCGCGAACCCGCCCGAGGCGGCGGCGCGCACGCGCGACAAGCTGGCTATGCGGAGGGCGCTCGCCGAGGCGGGCGTCGCCCAGCCCCGGTTCGCGCCGCTCGCCCCGGGCGGCGACGCCGCCGCGGCCGGCTTCCCGGCGGTGATCAAGCCGGCGGCGCTCGCCGGCGGCCGCGGCGTGATTCGCGCGGACGACGCCGGCGAGGCGCGGGCCGCTGAGCGGCGTGTGCGCGCGATCGTGTCCCGGGCGGGCGGAGACCCGGCGGCGGCGCTCGTCGTCGAGGAGTTCGTGTCCGGCCCCGAGGTGGCGGTCGAGGCGCTCCTGCGCGAGGGGGCGCTCGAGCTCCTGGCGATCTTCGACAAGCCCGACCCGCTCGAGGGGCCGTATTTCGAGGAGACGATCTACGTGACGCCGTCGCGGCTGGACGGTGCCGCGCGGCGGTCGGTGGAGGCCCTCGTGACCGATGCTGCGGCCGCACTCGGGCTCCGCGAGGGCCCGGTGCACGCGGAGGTGCGGCTCGGGCCCGACGGGCCACGGCTGGTGGAGCTGGCGGCGCGCTCGATCGGCGGGCTCTGCTCGCGGACGCTCCGATTCGGCCTCGGCGTGAGCCTCGAGGAGGTGATCCTGCGCCACGCGCTCGGCATGCCCCTGGAGGGGCGCCTGCGCCGGGAGGCGGCGGCGGCCGGCGTGATGATGCTCCCGATCCCCGCCGCCGGGAAGCTCGTGTCGGTGGGCGGCCAGGAGCGGGCGCGTGCCGTCCCCGGCATCTCGGACGTCCGCATCACGATCTCGCCCGGCGGCCGCGTCGTCCCTCTTCCTGACGGCGACCGCTACCTCGGGTTCATGTTCGCGCGCGGCGAGACGCCCGATGCCGTCGAGGCCGCGCTGCGCGAAGCGCACGGTCGGCTCGATGTGGTGATCGCCTGATGTCGGCTAGCCTGGTGGCAATGGCCCAGCGGTCGAACGCGATCCTCGAGGAGCAGGCCCGGTACTACCGCGCGCGGGCGCCCGAGTACGACGACTGGTGGTACCGGCGGGGCGAGTTCGCCGAGCGCCCGCACCGCGACGAGTGGTTCGCCGACGTGCGCGCGCTCGAGGCGGCCTTCGACGACTTCGCGCCCGCCGGAGACGTCCTCGAGTTGGCCGGCGGCACGGGCCTCTGGACGGCGCGGCTCGCGCCCGCGGCGGACGCGCTCACGGTCGTCGACGGGTCGCCCGAGATGATCGCGATCAACAGGGAACGGGTCGGCATGCGCCCGCAGATGCGCTACGTCAAAGCGGACATCTTCGAGTGGGACCCACCGGCAGCCGCGTTCGAGGCCTGCTTCTTCGGGTTCTGGCTCTCGCACGTCCCCGATGACCGCTTCGCCGGATTCTGGGCCACGGTCGCCCGGGCGCTCCGCCCCGGCGGCCGGGTGCTCTTCGTCGACAGCGGCCCGCGCAGCCCGAACCCGGTCGACCCCGATACGGAGACCACGGTGCGGAAGGTCGCCGACGGGCGCGCGTTCCGGGTGGTCAAGCGCTACTACGACCCGGCCGCCCTCGAGGCCGAGCTGGGCCGGCTGGGGTGGGATTTCACCGTCACGACCACCCCGAACCGCTTCTTCATCCACGGTGCAGGGGCGGCGGCAGAGCCCGTATAGTCCGCGCCCATGCCGCCGCTCGGGCCCGACGTCATCCGCCGCCAGGCCGTGATCGGCGCGTCGGCCATCTCGCCGGACGGCGAGCGGATCGTCTACACACGGCGGACGGTCGCCGGCGACGGCTACCGGACGAACCTGTGGCTCGTCGCGTACCGGGGCGGGCGGCCGCGGCAGCTCACGCATGGGCGTTGGAGCGACAGCTCGCCGGTCTGGTCGCCGGACGGGCGCACCATCGCGTTCGTCTCCGACCGCGGCGCCCCCGGGAAGCGTGACGACGAGGCGCAGGCCGAGCTCTTCCTGCTCTCCCCGGACGGCGGCGAGGCCGTCCGGGTCTGCGCCGCGCCGCACGAGTCGGTCACGTCGCCGGTGTGGTCACCCGACGGGGGCTCGATCGCCTTCGTGGCGGCTGCCGGCGAGCCGCGCTTCTGGGCCGGGGATCCGAAGCGACGGGTCGCCCGCGTCATTCGCACAGCCGACTGGCGCGACGACGGCGGCCACCGCGACCGCCGCCGGCACCTCTTCGTCGCCCCGGCGCGGGCCGGCGCGCGGCCGCGGCAGTTGACGCGCGGCGACTTCGACGTCGCCCAGCCGGCGTGGCACCCGTCGGGCCGCCGCATCGCGTTCGCGTCGAACCTCGAGCCGGACGCCGACCTCGTGCCGAAGCCGCGCATCTACGAGGTCTCGGTCCGCGGCGGCCGCCCGCGGCTCGTGGTCGCGCTCCCCGGACTGGCGCAGCAGCCGGCCTGGTCGCCGGACGGCCGCCTGCTCGCCTTCGTCGGCACCGACGTTCCCGGCGCACCCGACCACGCCGAGAACTCGCTGTGGGTCTGGGACGGCTCGGCCGCCCGCAGCCTGACCGCGCAGCTCGACATCCCGACCACCGTGGGATGGGCATCGGACCTGCACGACTGGATGGACGCGACGGAGCCGCCGCCGCGCTGGGACGGCGGTGCGGTGCTGGCGATCATGAACCGGCGCGGACGCGACGAGATCTGGCGCGCGCCCCTCGACGGCGATCCCGAGCCCGTCACCACCGGCGACACGACGTTCTCGTCGCTCTCGGTCGGCGGTGGCCGCGTCGCGGTGACCGGAACGGGCGATCAGCGCCCGCCGGAGGTGTGCGCGGTCGAGGGCGGCTCCCTCCGCCGGCTCACCCGCCACGGCGGCGACTGGCTTCGGCGGGCGCCGGCGCCCGTCGTCCGCGAGGTCGACGCCGGCGGCGTCCCCTCGTTCCTGTTCGAGCCCCCCGGGGCCGGCGATCGGACGGCGATGGTGCTCACGCCCCACGGCGGTCCCTACGGCGCCCACGCGCCGACGCCGGAGCTCGACACGTGGGTGCTCGTCTCGCGCGGCTACCGGGTGCTGGCCCCGAACATCCGCGGCTCCTGCGGCTACGGCGCCGCGTGGGTCGAGGCGAACTACGGCCGCTGGGGCGGGCCGGACGCCGACGACCTGCTCGCGGCGACAAACTGGGCTGTGCGGCGCCGCCTCGCCGATCCCAAGCGGATCGCGGTCATGGGTCTCTCGTACGGGGGCTGGGCCGCGAACTGGCTCGCGGGAGTCGCCCCGAGGCGGTTCTGCTGCGTCATCTCCGAGAACGGCGTCGCGTCGATGCCCGCCGCGCACGCCGTCTCGTCCATCGGCCCCGGCTTCGACCGCGACATCGGCTACGGCCCGATCCACTCCCATCACGACGCGCTCTGGGCGGCGTCGCCGCTTCGTCAGGCGGATCGCATCGTCGCGCCGGTGCTGATGCTCCAGGGCGAGGCTGACCGGATCTGCCCGCTCGACGACACGTGGCAGCTCTTCGTCGCCCTGCGCGAGCTGGGCCGCGACGTCGAGATGGTGCTCTACCCCGACGAGCACCACGTCATGATGGCCACCGCCCGGCCCGACCGGCGCATGGATCGCCTGCAGCGGGTCATCGACTTCCTGGCCCGCCACTGCCCACCATGAGCACGCATGCGCACCTGCGGCTCGTGCGCTCCGGCGGCCTCGCCGGCATCGCCACGGAGGCGGAGATCGACACGGCCGACATCGACCCGCGCGAGGCTGACGAGGTGCTTGCCGGGCTCGACTCGGTGGATCTGTGGTCGCTCGCCCGGCGGCCGCCGGCGCCGCCCGGGCCGCCGGATGCGTTTCGGTACGTGCTGGAGGTCGAGCGCGGCGACGCGCAACACCGCATCGCTCTCGCGGAGCCCGAGATCCCGCCGGCCCTCCGCCCGGTGCTTGCCGTCCTCTCCAGGCGTGCGCGGCCGGCCCGCCGCGTTGACAGGGAGGAACCACGGGAGTAGGTTGCGGATCGCACATATCAGCGGATGGAGGACATCATGGGCAGTCACGGTCCGTTGCATTGCATTCTCCCGCCGGAGATCCTCCGCAAGCTCGCGGGGCACGAGCAAGCGCACGTTCGCCGGGCCGCGCTCGAGACGCTCGCGCTCGACACTCGGTTTCGGCTCGCACGCGCCGAGGCGGCCGCCGCCCGCCGCGGAGCCGCCCGGCCGGTCACGTTCGCGCGCATCGGCGGCTCGCCGCAGCGGATGATCTACGACCAGGACCACGGCACGTCCCAGACGCCGGGCCAGATGGTGCGCGGCGAGGGCCAGGACGCGACCTCGGATCCCTCCGTGAACCAGGCCTATGACGGCCTCGGCGCCACGTATCAGTACTACTGGACGCGGTACATGCGCGACTCGATCGACGGCCAGGGCATGCCGCTTCTCGGATGCGTCCACTTCGGCAGCAACTATGACAACGCCTTCTGGGACAACGCCGGCCACATGTTCTTCGGCGACGGCGACGGGGTGCTGCTGACCGACACGACCGCCGGCATCGACGTGATCGGCCACGAGCTCACCCACGGCGTCACCCAGCACGAGGCGAACCTCGAGTACTCGGGTTAGTCCGGCGCCCTGAACGAATCCATCTCGGACGTCTTCGGCATTCAGGTGAAGCAGATGGCGCTCGGCCAGACGGCGGCCGATTCGGACTGGCTCATCGGCGGCGACATCGTCGGGCCGGAGTTGAAGGACGCGCTGCGATCGATGAAGAGCCCGGGGACGGCAACCGGTACGACGACCAGCCGAGCGACATGGACGGCTACGTCGACGGCGGCGACGTGCACACGAATTCGGGCATTCCCAACCGCGCATTCGCCGTCACCGCGACGACGCTCGGCGGCAACTCGTGGGACGCCGCCGGGCCGATCTGGTACGCGGCGCTGCGCGACCCCAACCTGTCGCCGTCGGCCACCTTCTCGGACTTCGCGCGGGTCACCGTCAAGCACGCCCGACAGATGTACGGCACCGGAAGCCCGCAAGAACAGGCCGTCCCGGCAGGCTGGGAGACGGTGAAGGTGCCCGTCGATGCCAGGGTGACGGCCGACGTGATCTCGGCCCGGACGGGATAGGCGAGGTGCCCGAGCGCTCACGCCGCCGGCACCGCGAGGACGACGTCGCGGTCGGCCGCGTCCGCCGCGACGAACGCCAGCAGCCGCTCGCCTTCGTAGCAGACCGCCTCCTCGTGCCGCCGTCCAAACTGCGCGAACGGCGTCACGACGAGGCGGGCCGCATCGCCGCCCCGACCGCGCTCGAGCAGCCACGTCGCGCACATGAAGCCGTCGATGAGGACGGTGCCGAGCGCCGGCCCGGCTCCGCCGCCGCTGGGGATGGGCGGGTTCCGTCCGCCCTCCACGATGCGGCTCCTGTCCGCATGAGAGAGGAGGACGTTGTCGAATTCCGGAAGGAACCGCGGCGGCGCGGGAGACTCGGGGTCGGGCAGCAGGCCGTCCTCGACGTCGAAGAGCTCGCGGCCGTCCTCGTCGCGGTACGTGCGCAGCCACGGCCGAAGCGACTCAACGACGTCCCGTACCCCCGTGAGCCCCGACCAGAGCGCGACGTCCTGCACCGTCGCCGGCCCGAACGCCGCCAGATACCGCAGCACCGCCTCCTCGACCCGGGCCCCGGCCTCGAGCCGCCGCCCCAGCCACGTCTCCGCCGCGACCCACGTCGCCTGGCTCCGCTTCCCCCATACGCCGCGCGGCGGGATCTGCACCGCCGGCAGGAGATAGGTGACCGCGTAGGCGAGCGAGAGCGGATCGCGGTCCGGCCACCGCTCGCCCAGCGCACGGCCCAGTGCCGCGCGCGTCCGCGGCTCGGCGAGGAGCGCCCGGCCCGCCTGCCGTACCTCGGCGAGGTCGACGCCGTCCAGGTTCTTCGCAAACGGGCTCGATCCGAAGCTCCGCTCGAAGACGGACTGAAGCACCGGCCGCAGCCTGGCGCAGTCCCTCGCCGTGACGAGGTGGATCGTCGCCCGCATGAGCGGCGCGCGGACGACCTCCCGTTCCTCGACCAAGGCCGACAGGTCGTCCGGCTCGAACCGCTCGAGTCGCGACCAGAGCGAGACGTACGGCGCATTCGGCACCTGCGCCTGCAGCCCGACTAGGCTCTCGACCGCGCAGCGCACATCCAGGTCGCGGCGGTTCAGCAGGAGCTGCCGGGCAAGCAGCGCCCGGTTCAGGTCCATGCGCCCGATGACCCTCACACGGCGCGCCGCGGCACGAGGAGCGCCGCTCCGATTGCTCCGCCGAGGTCGCCGAGCGCCGCGACCATGACGGCCGGCGGGCGCTCGTCGACGAAGAGGTGGGGCCGCATCGCCCGCTCGATCCGCTCCGCGTAGGGAGAGCCGAGGCGCGTCCCCAGACCGCCGCCGATGACGACCGCCTCGACGTCGAGCAGGTTGACCGCCGAGGCGACGCCGGCGCCGAGCGCCTCGACCGCGCGGTCGATCAGCTTCGTCGCCATGTGGTCGCCGCCGCGGAGCGCGCGCTCCCAGACGCCGCTCGTAAGCTGCGGGCGGTCGCGCTCCTTCATGATCTCGAAGAGCTTGGTGTGATGGCCGGCCTTGACGCGCCGGCGCGCCTCCTCCTCCATCGCCTTGCGACCGGCGTACGCCTCCATGCAGCCGCGGCGGCCGCAGCCGCACCGGGCACCCCCGCGCTTCACCACCATGTGGCCGATCTCGCCGGCCGCGCCCCGCCCGTGCCACAGCTTCCCCCGCAGCACGAGCCCGCCGCCGACGCCGGTGCCCCAGAACACCCCGAGCAGCGAGCGGTACGGCTTCCCGGCGCCCAGCGCGAACTCGGCGTTCGTGGCGACGCTGACGTCGTGCCCAAGGAACGCCGGTGTGCCCAGCTCGGACGTGAGCGTCTCGCCGACCGGCACCGGCTCGTCCCAGTCCGGCGTCACGTTGCGGGCATGGGCAACGGTGCCGGCGCCGGCGTCGATCGTCCCCGGCGAGCCGACCCCAACCCCAAGGAGGTCCGCCGGCTCGACGCCCGCCGCGCCCGCCGCCTCGCGCAGCGCCGCCGCCATCGCGGCCACGACTTCGCTCGGGCCGCCGTCCTTCGGCGTCGGCTCGCGGTGCTCGCCGACGGGCGTGCTCCGCCGGTCGACGATGACCGCCTGGATCTTGGTGCCGCCGAGATCGATGCCTCCACGCAAACTCATGGTGCCTCCGTCGAGTCGCTCGCCGGAGGGACGTTACTCTCCCGCGGATGCCGATCCTGGAATGCCGCGACCTGGCGAAGACCTTCAAGGGCGGCGTCGAGGCCGTCCGGGGCGTCTCCTTCCAGATCGCCGAGGGCGAGGTCTTCGGGCTGCTGGGCCCGAACGGCGCCGGCAAGACGACCACGATGCGGATGCTGGGAACGCTGCTCTCGCCGACCTCGGGATCGGCGACGGTCGCCGGGCATGACGTCGTCCGCGACCCGTCGGCGGTCCGGCGGGCGATCGGGTTCGCGCTCCAGGAGGCGGGCCTCGCCAAGTACTCGACGGGGCGGGAGCACCTGCTCATCATGGGCCGCCTGTACGGGCTCTCGCGGTCGCAGGCCCACCGCCGCGCCGCCGAGCTGCTCGAGCTCTTCGACCTGGCGGACGCAGCCGATCGCCAGGTGCGCACGTACTCGGGCGGGATGCGGCGCCGGATCGACCTCGCCTGCGGGCTCGTCCACCGGCCGCGGCTCCTCTTCCTCGACGAGCCCACGACGGGCGTCGACCCCGCCTCCCGCGCGGCGCTCTGGTCGGAGCTCCGCCGGCTGCAGGAGGCCGGGGTGTCGCTCTTTCTGACAACGCACTACCTGGAGGAGGCCGACCGGCTGTGCGATCGGCTCGCGATCGTCGACCGCGGCGTCGTGGTCGCCGAGGGGACGCCGGACGAGCTCAAGGCGGACATCGGGCTGGACGTGGTCACGGCGGCGGTCGCGGCCGGCGAGGCCGAGGCGGCGCGCGCCGCCCTGCGGGCGCTCGGGACGCTCCGCGCCGCGGAGCCGGAGAGCGTCTCGCTGGAGACGCCGGACGGCGCAGGCGCCGTGGTCGCGGTGGTCGAGAAGCTCGCCGTCGCGGGCATCCGGCCGCGCACGATCACCGTCGCCCGGCCGACGCTCGACGACGTCTTCCTGCTCCACACGGGCGCGACGATCGAGGGGCGCGAGACCGAGAGTCGAGAGCCCGAGGAGGCGGCCGCGTGACCGGCGTCCTCGCATCGGCAGTGCTGTGCCGGCGGGCGCTGCGCGAGATCCCCCGCCTCCCCGGCCGGATCGTCTTCCCCATGCTGATCCCGGTCGCGCAGATGGTGCTCTTCGCCGCCGTCTTCCAAAACTTCGGCCAGTACCGGACGGGCGGGTCGTCGAGCTCCAGCGATTTTCTGGCCGCCGGCCAGGTCGCGCTCTCCGTGCTCGTCGGTTCCGGCGGCTCCGGCTTCCAGATGGTGCAGGACATCGACTCAGGCTTCTTCGACAAGCTCCGGGTCGCGCCCATCCCGCGGCTGGCGATCGTCGCCGGCCTGCTCGCCACCGACGCCGTCCGCCTCGCGGTGCACGTGCTCGTCGTCACCCTCGTGGGGCTCCTGATCGGCGCCAAGCTCGCCACCGGGATCGGCGGCCTCGCGGTCATGATGGTCCTCGGTGGCTTCTTCGGCGCGATGTGGGCCGGCATCTCGCTGAACGTCGCACTGCGCACCCGCAACGCCGAGATCACCGGCGCCTCCAACGTGCTCGTGTTCCCGCTCTACTTCGCATCCACGGCGTTCGTGCCGCACGACCTCCTGCCGTCGTGGCTCCAGACCGCCAACGAGGTGAACCCGGTCAGCTACCTGATCGACGCGATGCGGGCGCTGATGCTCGCCGGCTGGCGGTGGGAGACGGTCTTCGAGGGCTTCGCCGCGGCGGCCGTCGTCGGGGCGGTCACGCTCCCGCTCGCGGTGCAGGCCTTCCGGCGCTCGCTGGACGCCTGAGGCGCCGGCCGGGCGGAGCTACGATTCTTCGCAACGGAATCTCGACCCAGGAGGTGGTTCATGGCTTCCTCTGCGGACGAGCGGACGATGGTCTCCGAGCAGCTCGCGCCCGGCGCCTTGCCGCGGGTGCTGAGCTCGCTTGACATGTCGATCATCTTTCTCGCGATCGTCCTCTTCATCACGCAGGCGTCCGTGGTGCAGGGCGCCGGGCCGTCGGCGTTCGTGTACTGGATCCTCGGGTTCGCGCTCTTCCTCATCCCCGGGGCCCTCGTCACGGCGCAGCTCGGCCTCATGTTCCCGCAGGAGGGGTCGCTGTACGTCTGGACGCAGAAGGCGCTCGGACCGTTCTGGGGCTTCTTCGCCGGCTTCTGTGCCTGGTGGCCGGGCGTCCTCGTCATGGTGGCGACGGCGGACACGGTCGTCGCGCTCTGGCAATTCATCCGCCCCGGCGACCTGTCGCGGACATGGCAGCAGATGATCGTCATCCTCGCCGTGCTCTGGTTTTCGGCGCTGCTCTCCGCAATGCGGCTGCGCCTCACCCAGAACTACGTGAACCTGGTGGTCGTCGTCTACGGCGCCGCCATCTTCTCGATCGGCCTCGCCGGCGTGCTCTGGCTGCTGGGCGGCGGCGGATCGGCGAACGACTTCTCGAGCACCTCCGCGTGGCTACCCGACTCCGGCAACTGGACGTTCTTCGGCCTCGTCATCCTGGCGCTCCTGGGAATCGAGGTGCCGCTCAACATGGGCGTCGAGATCGTCCACATGCGGTCGATCAAGCGCTACCTCTTCTGGGGCTCGATCGTTGTCATGGCTGCATACCTCTGGGCGACGTTCGGGAACATGGTGACGGTGCCGCTGGCCGCCAACAACTCGCTCACCGGCATCGCCACCGCCGTGAAGACGGGGTTCTGGGGCCAGGACTGGATCGCAAACATCTTCGCGCTCATCCTGATCTGGTTCTTCATCTCGAACACCGTCGTCTACAACTACTCGTTCAGCCGGCTCCTGTTCGTGTCCGGCCTCGAGCGGCGGTTGCCCGACGCGATGGCACGTGTCGACGAGCGCCGCCACGTCCCGGTGAACGCGGTGATCGCGCAGACCGTGCTCGCCTCGATCTTCGCGATCGTCACGTTCGGGCCGTGGGCGCAGGGCGCGAACTTCCCCACCGAGGTGTATCTCGTCTTCCAGGCCACGGTGACCGTCATCTGGTGCCTCTCGATGGTGCTCCTCTTCGGCGACATCTTCCTCGTCCACCGCGCCTTTCCCGACAAGTTCGAGGAGGTACGGGTGTCCCGGGCCGGCCTGCTCTACGCGAGCGGCGTGATCGGGATCCTGTCGTCGATCGCCGGGATCCTCGTCACGTTCAAGACCTCGTGGAACACGGCGCTCATCTCGAACGGCAGCTGGCGGATCTGGCTGATCGTCGTCGCCGCGGTGTCGATCGCCGTCGCCGTCGCGATCTACGCGTACAGCGAGCGCGCCCACCGACGGCAGATGCCGCGCCCCACGGGCGGGCCAATCACGACGCAGTGAGCGCTGCGGACACGGGCGGCGGCGACTACGCCGCCGCCCGCCGCTGGGCGTCGCGGTAGAGGCGCTCGATCCGCTCGGCCGGCACCGCCCGGCTGAAGTAAAAGCCCTGCCCGAGCCGGCACCCGTGCTCGACCAGGAAGCGGCGCTGGGCGTTCGTCTCCACCCCCTCGGCGAGCGGCTCGAGGCCGAGGTTCCGGGCGAGTTGGATGATCGTCGCCACGAGCACCGCGGTGCGGCCGTCACCGGGCAGTGCGGCGACGAACGACCGGTCGATCTTGAGCGTCGTCACCCGCATCTGCGAGAGCCGCTCGAGCGACGAGTGGCCCGTGCCGAAGTCGTCGATCGCCACCCGGAGCCCGCGGGCATGGAGCTCGGCCATGATCGGCTCGAGGTGCCCCGGCTCGGCGATCGCCGCGGACTCGGTGATCTCGAACATCAGCCGCTCCGCGCTCAGGCCGACCGAGTCCATCGTGTGGAGCACCTTCCGCATTGCGGCCGGCCGCCACATGAACGGCGGCATGTTCACGGAGACGTAGAGGTCGATCCCGGCGGTCTGCCACAGCCGCATCTGCGCACACGCCGTCTCGACCACCCAGTCGGAGATCGGGCCGATCAGGCCGACCCGTTCGGCGAGCGGGATGAAGGCGGACGGGCCGACCAGGCCGCGGCGGCCGTCCCGCCACCGGACGAGCGCCTCCACGCCGACCATCACGCCGGAGTCGAGCGCCATGAGCGGCTGGTAATGGAGGACGAGCTGGTCGCGCTCGAGCGCGTGACGGAGGCGGCTGGCCGTGGCCAGCTGGTCGGCAGCGTCGACGCTCGAGGCAACGATCGGTCGCTGGGCGCCACGGCCTGCCTGCTTCGCTCGGTACATCGCGATGTCGGCGTGCTTCATGAGTTCGCCTGCGTCGGCCGCGTCGGTCGGGTAGAGGCTCACGCCGATGCTCGCGCCCGTGTGGAGCTCGCCCTCGGGGAGCCGGACCGGCGCCTGCAGCGCCGCGCGGATCTTCTCGGCGACCCGATCGGCGGCGGCGGCGGTCTCGACCGGCCGGATGTCGGAGATCAGGACCAGAAACTCGTCGCCGCCGAGGCGGGCGACGACGTCGTCGGCGCGGGTCACCTCGCGCAGCCGGCCCGCCACCGCACGGAGAAGCTCGTCGCCGACGGAATGGCCGAAGCTGTCGTTCACGAGCTTGAAGTCGTCGAGGTCGACGAAGAGCACCGCGACGCCGCGGGAGCCGCGGCGGGCGCGCTCCACCGCCTGCTCCAGGTGCTCCTGGAAGAGGAGCCGATTGGGCAGGTCCGTGAGAGGGTCGTGGTAGGCGAGGTGGGCGAGCTTCGCCTGCGCCTCGGCGAGCTCCTCCCCGGCGCGGCGGCGGTCGGTGACGTCGGCGACGATGCCGTCGACGAGCATGCGGCCGTCCTCGAATCGCGGCCGAGCCCGCTCCCAAACCCACCGCGTCACGCCGTCGAATCCGTTCAGGCGGTACTCGATCTCCTGCTGCTCGCCCCGGCGCTGCGCATCGGCGCACGCGTCGTACGCGGCGCGGTCGTCGGGATGGACGGCGGCCTCCCACGCCTCCTCCTCGTCCATTCCGGCCGGGATCGGCCCGAGGAGGCTCTCGAGGCCGGCGCCGATGAACTGGTTGCATCGGTAGGAGCCGTCGTCGAGCCACTCCATCTCGTAGATGTGGACCGCGGTCGTGCCGGCCACGCGACGGAGGACGTCGATCGCATCGGTGTTCGATTCTCGGGGCATCCTCCCGTGTCATCGGCCGGAACGGGACTCGGCGATAGAGTCGCACCGTGAATGCAGAAGCCGACCGTGCCGTGGTCGAGGCCCTGTGGGCAGCCTTCGACGCCCGCGACTGGGAGCGGGCGGCGGCCCGCCTCGCCGACGACGTGGTGTGCGAGTGGCCCCACTCGGGCGAGCGGTTCCGCGGCCGCGACGCCGTGATCGCCGTCAATCGCGACCATCCCGATCCGTGGATCCGCATCGAGGTGCTGCGCGTCGTCGCCGAGGGCGACCAGGTCGTCACCGAGGTGCGGGTGCCGGTGGAGGGCGCGCCGCCGGCGTACGCGGCGTCCTTCTTCGAGGTCCGCGACGGTCTGATCGTGCGGATGACCGAGTACTGGGTCGACGCCGGGTCGCAGGCGCCCTACCCGTCGCGGGCGGGGCTCAGCGAGCCGGCGACCTGAGCTCGGCGTCTCCCAGGTCGACGCCGAAGCGATCGCGCAGGACGGCGAGCCGCTCGGGCTCATCGCGGAGCTCCTGCTCACGGCGGCCGGCCGGTGTCGTCGTGACGACGCGCATGCCGGCGAGGCTGATGCGGCCGTCCTCAGTCGCGAGGCTGCAGATCGGGGCCCGGGTGAAGTGTGAGTCGGGCGACGTCTGCTGCACGGCGCACATCTCTTCGAACTCCTCCATCCGCCGAGGCACGGGAGCGAAGCTGTACTGCGGGGCGTCGTCCTGATTCAGGGTCACCCGACCGTTCGCGCGCGCAAGCCGGTAGCGGCGCCCGTCGCGCTCCTGGTCGCCCTCCACGTCGAACAGGATGGGGCGGGTGAAGCTGTCGCCGAAACCGACGTCGGCGAGCCACGGCCGGTCGAGGTCGACCCGAAGCGTCAGATGGGCGTAGTCGGGCGACGGTGGATCGCTCAGGGCGACCGCGGCCGAGTAGCGGGTGACCTGGAAGCCGAGCCGCTCGAGAAGGAGGGCGAAGAGCCCGTTTAGCTCGTAGCACCAGCCGCCGCGGCGGCGGCGGACGATCTTGTCGTAGACGTGGTCCGGGTCGAGCACGTTCCGGACGCCGAGGTGGATGTCGAGGTTCTCGAAGGGCACGGCGAGCATGTGGGCGCGGTGAAGCGCCGCCAGGGTCGCCTCGGTCGGCTCCCGCGGCCCGTCGTATCCGATCCGCTCGAGATACGCGTCAACATCCATGTGCCGATGGTACGTCGCCCGTGACGGGGACAGACCCTCACCCGGCCGGCGTGACGCTTTCGGCACAACGTCGTAGCGATTGATCGCGAGAAGGGCGTACAGCGGCTCGTGGGGCGGCTGCGCGGGTCGAGCCGGGTCCCGACGGCTGGGCGGGGGACGGACCCCCACCCAACCGCCGACACACCGCTGCCGCAAAGTCGTGACGCGACCTTGCTTCGGTTCCGGGCTTACGCGACCGCCTTCACCGGCTTCGGCTCGAGGGCCAGCTTCAGCACCTCGTCGACCGACATGACCGGGTGGAACGTCATCGCCTCGCGCACGTCCTCGGGCACCTCGTCCAGGTCGCCGCGGTTGCGCTCGGGGAGGACGACGTCCGTCAGGCCGGCCGCGTGGGCGGCGAGCACCTTCTGCTTCAGCCCGCCGATCGGGAGCACACGCCCCTGCAGCGTCACCTCGCCGGTCATCCCGACCGTATGCTTCACCGGCCGCCCGGTGAGGAGCGACGCGATCGCGGTCGTCATCGCGATCCCGGCCGACGGCCCGTCCTTGGGGATCGCGCCGGCGGGCACGTGGACGTGGAACTCCTTGCCGTCGAAGGCGGCCGGGTCGACGCCGAGCTCGCCCGCGTGCGAGCGGACGTAGGAGAGCGCGATCCGGGCCGACTCCTTCATCACGTCGCCGAGCTGGCCGGTCAGGAGCAGCTCCTGCGAGCCGTCCATCGACGTCGCCTCGATGAAGAGCACGTCGCCGCCGGTGCCCGTCACCGCGAGCCCCGTCGACACGCCCGGGACGGCGGTGCGCACGGCAGACTCCTGGAAGAACTTCTGCCGGCCGAGCGCCTCGCGGGCGCGGTCGACGTCGATGACCACCGGCGGCTCGACCTTCGCCGAGGCCACCTCGGTCGCCGTCTTCCGAAGCACCGTGCCGAGCTCGCGCTCGAGCTGGCGGACGCCGGCCTCGCGCGTGTACTCGGTGATGACCATGCGCAGGACGTCGTCGGAGACCTCGACCTCCTCGGGGGTGAGGCCGTTGCGCTCGATCTGGCGCGGCCACAGGTAGCCGCGCGCGATGGCCACCTTCTCCTCGGTCGTATAGCCGTCGAAACGGATGACCTCCATCCGGTCGAGCAGCGGGCCGGGGATCGTCTCGGCGACGTTCGCCGTGGCGATGAAGAGGACATGCGACAGATCGAGCTCGACGTCCAGGTAGTGGTCGCGGAAGGAGTGGTTCTGCGCCGGGTCGAGCACCTCGAGCAGGGCCGAGGAGGGATCGCCGCGCCAGTCGGCGCCGACCTTGTCGACCTCGTCGAGCATGATCACCGGGTTCATCGTGCCGGCGTCGCGCAGCGCCCGCACCAGCCGCCCCGGGAGGGCGCCGATGTAGGTGCGCCGGTGGCCGCGGATCTCGGCCTCGTCGCGCACGCCGCCGAGCGACATGCGCACGAACTCGCGCCCGGTCGCACGGGCGATCGACTCGCCGATCGAGGTCTTGCCCGTGCCGGGCGGCCCGATCAGCGTCAGGATCGCACCCGAGCCGCGCTCGTCGTCGATCTCGCGATCGCGGCGGAGCTTGCGGACCGCGATGTACTCGGTGATCCGCTCCTTCACGTCCTCGAGGCCGGCGTGGTCGGCGTCGAGCACCTCGCGGGCGTGCACCGGGTCGAGCCGCTCCTCGGAGCGCTTCGCCCACGGCACGGAGATCAGCCAGTCGAGGTAGGTGCGGATCATCGAGGACTCGCCGGACTGGTCGCCCATCCGCTCGAGCCGCCCGAGCTCGCGCTCGGCCTGCTCGCGCACCGGGTCGGGCATGCCGGCCTTGGCGATCTTGGTCTGGTACTCCTCGATGACGGAGCCCTCGTCCTCCCCCAGCTCCTTGCGGATCGAGTCCATCTGCCGGCGCAGCAGGTACTCGCGCTGCTGCTTCTGGGCGCCGGACTCGACGTCCTCGCGGATGCGCTTTCGGATCTGAAGCTCGGCGAGGCGGGCGCGCTGGAGCTCGAGCGCCAGCGTCAGCCGCTCCACCACGTCGACGGTCTGGAGCAGGTCGACCTTCTGCTCGAAGGTCAGGTCGGGCGCGTACCCGGACGTGTCGGCGAGCGCGCCGGGCTCGGCGATCGATCGCACGAACGCCGAGACGCGGCCGTCGTCGCCGCGCAGCTCGAGGATCTCCTCGACCACGGCGCGGTACTCACGCTCGAGCTCGCGGGTCTTGGACGGGGGCGGCGTCTCGTCGG
>DASQXS010000202.1:0-6756 GCA_035639615.1 Gaiellales bacterium
AGGTGGGAGCGGATCCCCGGGAAGCGCTCGGTCAGGTCGACCAGCACCTCGCGGACCGTGGAGCCCGAAGCGGTCACCTCACGGGCGCCGCCGACCGCCTGGCGGAGAATGGGGGGCATGCGGACGGTGGACACTAGTGCCCCTCCTCGTGACGTTGGTCTGGAAATGGCGAGCGAAAACCAAGCGATGCTAGGACGCAGGGAGCGCCAATACTGGAGAAGTATTGGCGCGACCGAGGACAACGCAGCAGTCGCAAGGCTCTGCCTTGCGACGTTCGGGAGCGATCTGCTACCCAGCAGATCGCGGACGCGGTTTGCAGCCGCCAGAACTGATCGGACGTTGCGAGGAGGGGCACTTAAACCACGGCCTCCTGGGGTCGGGCCACCGCCCGGGCGGGCAGGGCGCAGAACTGCTCATAGTCAATGAACTCGATCTCGCTCGGGTCCTTGCTGCACACCGGGCAGTCGGGGTCGCGGCGCATCTTGAGCTCCACGAACTCCATCGCCAGCGCGTCGTAGCGGAGCTGGCGGCCGACGAGCGGCTCGCCGACGCCGAGCACGAGCTTCACGGCCTCCGTGGCCTGCAGCGTCCCGATCACGCCGGGCAGGATGCCGAGGACGCCGCCCTCTGCGCAGCTCGGCGCCAGCTCGGGCGGGGGCGGCTCGGGATACTGGCAGCGGTAGCACGGCCCCTCGTACGGCTGGTAGACCGTGACCGAGCCCTCGAACTGATAGATCGAGCCGTGCACGACCGGGATGCCGGAGACGAGGCTGGCGTCGTTCAGGAGATAGCGGGTGGGGAAGTTGTCCGTGCCGTCCACGATGACGTCATACCCGGTGATGATGTCGAGCACGTTCTCAGACGTCAGCCGCTCGGCGTACTTCTCGACCCGGACGCCGGGGTTGATGGCGAGGATCGACGCCTCGGCCGAGTCGACCTTCGGCTGTCCGACGCGGTCGACGGTGTGGAGGATCTGGCGCTGGAGGTTCGACACGTCGACGATGTCGGCGTCGATGACGCCGAGCGTCCCCACTCCTGCGGCCGCCAGGTAGAGCGCCGCCGGCGAGCCGAGGCCGCCCGCGCCGATCAGGAGCACCTTGGAGTCGAGCAGCTTGAGCTGGCCCTCCTCGCCCACCTCGGGGATGAGGACGTGGCGGCTGTAGCGCTCGAACTGCTCGGGGGTGAGCGCGCGCGGCACCTTCCACTCGTGGCCGTTCTGCTTCCAGGCCTGGAACCCGCCCGCCATCGAGACGACGTCCGTGTAGCCCATCTCGGCGAGGGTCTTGGCCGCGTAGGCGGACCGGTTCCCGGCTGCGCAGTAGACGATGAGCGGGGTCGAGCGGTCGGGGACGCGGTGCTCGATGCGGCTCTCGAGGTTCCCCCGCTCGATGTGGATCGCGCCCGGGATGAATCCCTGCTCGTACTCGTCGCGCTCGCGGACGTCGAGGAGCGTGGGGTGGGGCTCGGCATGCAGGCGCAGGCGCGCGTCGGCCTCCGCGGGCGTCTGCTCGCGGATGCCGCGCTTCACCGAAGCCAGATGATCACGGTAGGACTGCGTCAACTTCACATACCCTTTCTCTCAGTCCCCTACAGGTAGGAATGGTACCAAGCGCTTGGATCCAAACTCCCCCGCTGCTGAGTCCCTGAACGCCCGCACCGAGCGGCGTATTCCCGCTTCCCGACAGGCCCGGCTGCTCCTGGTCGTGGCGATCGCATTGGGCGCGGGCCTCGTCACCGGCGGCGCGCTTCTGGTCACCCGGTCGGATGGCGGCGGTGGCGGCGGATCGCCGGACGCGACGGCGCACCCGCTGAAGGGCCGGCCGCCGCTCGTCATCGCGCCGACCGGGGTGCCGGACGGGCTCCGCAGGCGGGTGACGGCGATCATCCGCTCGGACGACGCGGCCCACCGCACGCAGGCCATCGCCGCGCTGCGCAAGCTGCCGCAGGACCAGCCGGTCGTCGTCATGGCGCTCGGGCTGGCCCAGCTCTGGGCGGGCGACGTCGGCGCGGCTCAAGCGTCGCTCGAGAAGGTGAAGGCGCTCGACCCGTACGGCTTCTACGGCACCAATGCCGACAACCTCCTCCACATCAACCGCGAGGCGCGCGGCTACCCGCCCTGGGTCTCTGCCGCGCGACCACGCGGGGCCTCTGTCGCCGACCTGCGCGCGCGGACGCGGGCGCATCCGTCCGACGCGTCCGCCTGGCTCGGGCTCGCGGCCGCGCTCGAGCGGACCGACCGGGTGGCCGCGATCGCCGCGGCGAAGCGCGCGCTGGCGCTCGAGCCGGCCGACGTCTCGGCGCGCGTGGCGGCGCTCGTCCTGCCCTTCGACAAGGACAACCCCATGCTCGCGCTCAACGGGCTCCGGGACGTCGTGCAGGAGCACCCCGGGAGCCCCGAGGCCGTCTTCCACCTCGGCCTCGTCTACTACTGGCTCCTGGACGACGCGGATGCCCAGGCCCAGTTCCGCCAGGTCATCTCCGCCGCCCCCAACAGCGCCTACGGCCAGATCGCCGCCGTGTTCTCCCACTGCATCGATAGCCGCGGGACATGCAAGGCGGCCGGCTCCGCAGGCAGCTCGCCCTAGCGCAATTCCGGGGTCAGGCACGCAATTGCGGTGCCAGACCTCGCGCGCCCTCCAACCGTGACGTGTGGCTCCGCAATTGCGTGCCTGACCCCGCAATTGCGTGCCTGGCCCCGGAATTGCGTTACCACGGCGGGGGATGGTGGACCCAGCGGCCCGCCAGCATCGTCGCTTCGACGCGGGCGGCGGTGATGCGGTCGGGGTGGGCGAGGATGTCGGTGTCGAGGACGACCAGGTCGGCCGCGTAGCCGGGCAGGAGCAGGCCGCGGCGGCGGTGGTCGCCGACGGCGTGCGCCGCGCCGGCCGTGAACGCGAGCACGGCGTCGGCGACGTCCAGCCGCTGCTCCGGATACCAGTCGCGGTTCACCGCCGCGTCGATCCCGGCCAGCGGGTCGAGATCCTCGATGGGGGCGTCCGAGCCGAACGCCAGATGCGCGCCAGAGCGGAGGAGGTCGCGCCAGCGGTAGCCGCAGCGGGCGCGCTCCCCCCACAGCCGGTCGGCGAGTTCGCGGTCAGAGCGGGCGTGCGCCGGCTGCATCGAGGCGGTGATGCCGAGCGCGGCGAACCGGCCGAGGTCGGCGTCGTCCACGCACTGCGCGTGCTCGATGCGCGGCGGCACCGGCACCTGCTCCCACTGCACCCGCGTCGCCTCGAGCGCGTCGAGCGCCGCTCGGTTCGCCCCGTCCCCGATGGCATGCACGGCAAGCGAGAGACCCGACGCCGACGCCTCGCGTGCGATCGCGGCCAGCTCGTCCGCCGAGGTCAGCACCTCGCCGCTCCCGTCCAGCATCCAGGCCGTCCCCGACCCGAGCGTCCCGTCCATGAACGCCTTCACCGGCCCCACCCGGAGGAGATCCGAGCCGAACCCGGAGCGAAGCTCGGTCGCGACGGCGGCGCCGAGCCGCTCCGCCGGGAGGCTCATGTGCACCCGCAGCGTGAGCCGCCGGTCGCCGTCGAGCCGCAGCCACAGGCCGCGCCCACCCTCGCGCTCGTAGTCGTGGACGGCGACGACGCCGCGGGCGTTCGCCGCCGCCATCGCGGCGCGCACCGCCCGGGAGCACTCGAGCGGCGTCGGCTGCGGGAGCGGGAAGTCCCACGCCTCCCGCTCGCGGACGAGGCCCTCGTGCCCCTCCATGCCGGCGCGCCGCAGGGCGGCCGAGTTGACCCATAGGGCGTGGTGGTCGTGGGCCCAGAGCGCCGCCGGCCGCTCGCCCGTCACGTCGTCGAGGGCGGCCGCCGTGGGCGGGCCGTCGGGCCACGCCTCGGACACCCATCCGTGCCCGCGCAGCCACCCGTCGCCGCCGGCCTCGGCGACGTCGCGCAGGGCCTCCGCCATTGACGCGGCTCCCTCCAGCTCGAGCTGCGTCCGCTCCAGGGCCCACGACAGGAAGTGGACGTGGGCGTCGCAGAACCCGGGCAGCATGCAGCGGCCGTCCAGGTCGATGCGCTGGTGCCCGACGGCGTCCGCGCCGCCCTCGCGGACGTCGACGCCGCCCGCCACGAGCCCGTCCGCGATCGCCAGGGCGCCGACCCGCGGCAGGCGCGGGTCCATCGTGTAGATCGGGCCGCCGTGCAGGATCACCGCTCCACTAACCTACGCGACCGTGACCCCCGCGGCCGAGATCGAACGCCGGGTCGGGGCCCTTCGCGCCGCACTCGCCGACGACGGCCTGGACGCGGCGGTGCTGGTGCAGGCGGCGGATCTGGCCTACTTCTCGGGAACGAACCAGCAGGCCCACCTGATCGTCCCGGCCTCGGCTGAGCCCGTGCTCTTCGTCCGCCGCGTGCTCGACCGCGCCAGGGCCGAGTCGCCGCTCGCGGGCATCGAGCCGCTACGGTCGCTGACCGGGCTTCGCGACGCCCTCGCCGGCGTGGGACTCGACCCCGGCTCCAAGCTCGGGTTCGAGCTCGACGTCCTCCCGGCCCGGCTCTTCATCGACTACCAGCGCCGGCTGGAGGGCTACGAGCTGGGCGACTGCTCGCCGGCCGTTCGCAGGGTCCGGGGCGTCAAGTCGGCATGGGACATCGAGCGCATGCGTGCCGCCGCCGACCAGGTGCGGCGTGCGGTGGAGGCCGTGCCGCCACTGCTCCGTCCAGGAACCAGTGAAGCTCAGGTTCAACTAGAGGTTGAGAGAGTGATGCGGCTCGCCGGACACCAGGGCCAGCTCCGCTACCGCGGGTTCAACCAGGAGATGCATTACGGCCAGATCCTGGCCGGGCCGAGCTCGGCCGTCCCCGGCTACAGTGACTCGCCGTTGTGCGGGCCGGGCCCGAACGCGGCTCTGGGCAAGGGGCCGGACGGCCACGTCCTCCGCTCGGGCGACCCCGTCATCGCCGATCTCGTCGGCGGCCACGAGGGCTGGCTCGCCGATCAGACGCGCACGTTCTCGGTCGGGCCGCTGGAGTCCGAGCTCCGCCGCGCCTACGAGTGCGCGGTCGCGATCCTGCGCGCCGTCGAGGAGCTGATCCAGCCCGGCGCCGTCCCCTCCGAGCTCTTCGAATCGGCGGCCGCGATGGCAGCCGACGCCGGCCTCGAGGACGTGTTCATGGGGGCGGGCAGCGAGCGCGTCCGCTTCCTCGGCCACGGCGTCGGCATGGAGGTCGACGAGCTGCCGGTGCTCGCACCCGGGTTCGACGACCCACTCGTCGCCGGGAATGTCATCGCGGTCGAGCCGAAGTTCGTCTTTCCCGGCCGGGGCGCGGTCGGCATCGAGAACATGTATGCGGTGACCGGGTCCGGGTACGAGAACCTCACGACCGCATCCGAGGAGCTGATCGAGGCGTGATCGCTGACCACGACCTGCTCGTCGATGCCGTGCGGACGCTGGCGCGGGAGCGGATCGCCCCCCGGGCGGCCGAGGTCGACCGGACGGCGGAATTCCCGTGGGACGCGGTCGAGCTCCTGCGCGAGAACGACGTGTTCGCCCTCGCGTTTCCCGAGGAGTACGGCGGCACCGGCACGGGCTTTCTCACCCACCTGCGCGCGGTGGAAGAGCTGTCATGGGCGGACGCGACGGTCGGGCTCATCCTCGCGGTCCAGGGCCTCGGCGGCCTGCCGGTGCTGCTGGCCGGGACCGACGAGCAGAAGCATGCCTACATCCCGCGCTGGGCGAGCGGCGAGTGGATCGCGGCCTATGCGCTCACCGAGCCGGGCGCCGGCTCGGACGCCCAGGCGCTTCGGACGCGGGCGCGCCGGGACGGCGGCGACTGGGTTCTCGACGGCGGCAAGCGCTTCATCACGAACGCCGGCGTCGCCCACACCTATGTCGTCTTCGCCCGCAGCGACACCGGCATCTCCGCCTTCATCGTGGAGGCGACCGACCCCGGGTTCGCGATCGGGCGGATCGAGCCCAAGATGGGGATCAAGGGCTCGACGACGGGCGAGGTGCTCCTCGACTCGTGCCGGATCCCGGGCGAGCGGCTGATCGGCCGGGAAGGGGAGGGTTTCCGGATCGCGATGCGGGTGCTCGACCGGTCGCGGCCCGGTATCGCCGCCCAGGCGCTCGGCATTGGCCAGGGCGCGCTCGACTACGCCCTGCGGTACTCGACCGAGCGCTCGGCGTTCGGCAAGCCGATCGTCGAGCAGCAGGGCATCCAGTTCATGCTGGCCGACATGGCAACCAAGCTCGAGGGCGCCCGCGGCCTCCTGTATCGGGTCGGCGAGATGCTCGACGCCGGGGTCGACGGGCCGGAGCTGACCAAGCTCTCGGCCATGTGCAAGCTCGCGTGCTCCGACGCCGCGATGGACGTGACGACCGACGCCGTCCAGATCCTGGGCGGCTACGGCTACATCCAGGAGTACCCGGTCGAGCGGATGATGCGCGACGCCAAGATCACCCAGATCTATGAGGGCACGAACCAGATCCAGCGGGTCGTGATCGCGCGGGAGTTGCTGCGGGAGCTGGGCTAAGCGGCTCCTGGCTACGACGTCGATCGATTTGTATCCCGCGACCAGTCGGGCCAGCCAGGGGGCCGGCAAGAGGGGCGCGATGGCGATCGGGCGATACTGGTGCACCAAGCTGACAGCAAGGAACTAGTGGTGTGGCCGGCAACGTTGGTGGTGTCGATGGCGAGCGAAAACCGAGCGATGCTAGGACGCAGGGAGCGCCAATACTGGAGAAGTATTGGTGCGACCGAGGACAACGCAGCAGTCGCAAGGCTCTGCCTTGCGACG
>DASQXS010000203.1:0-9380 GCA_035639615.1 Gaiellales bacterium
TGGATCGTCCGGCAACGTTCGCCGCTCTCGCAGCCTGCTTGCGTAGCAGGCTGCTCGCGAGACCTGTCAACGCGGGCGCTGACAGGCTGGCGGCTGCAAAGCGCGTCCGCGATCTGCTGGGTAGCAGATCGCTCCCGAACGTCGCAAGGCAGAGCCTTGCGACTGCTGCGGTGTCCTCGGTCGCGCCAATAGGTTCACTATTGGCGCTCCCTGTGTCCTAGCATCGCTTGCTTTTCGCTCGCCATCGACGCCAGCAACGTTACCGGACGACCCACTAGCATCACGGCGTGTTCATCTCCTTCGAGGGCCTCGACGGCTGCGGCAAGACGACGCAGGCGGCGCTCCTCGCCGAGGTGGCGCGCGCGGCCGGGCGGGACGTCGTGTCGGTGCGGGAGCCGGGCGGGACGGCCGCAGGCGAGCGGATCCGGGCACTGCTCCTCGATCCCGAGACAACCGTGGCGCCGTGGACGGAGGCGCTCCTCTACGCGGCCGCCCGGGCCGAGCTCGTCGCCGAGGTGATCCGGCCGGCGCTCGACGGCGGGGCGACCGTGATCGCCGACCGCTACGTCGACTCGTCGCTCGCCTATCAGGGCGTCGCCCGCGGGCTCGGCTGGCGCGAGGTGCTGGGCGTGAACCTGGCAGCCACGGGCGACCTCCTGCCCGACCGGACGGTGCTCCTCGAGCTCGCCGAGGACCAGGCCGCCGCGCGGCGTGACGGAGCCCCCGACCGGATCGAGGCGGAGCCGGGCAGCTTCCACGCCTCCGTCGCAGACGGCTTCGCAACCGTCGCCCGCGTGTTCCCCGACCGCGTCGCGGTCGTGGACGCCGCCGGTGACCGCGACGAGGTGGCGGCCCGCGTCCGGGCGGCGGTGGGCCTGTGAGCGCCTTCGCCGGGCTGCCGGAGCAGCCGCGGGCCGCGCGCCTGCTGGATGCGGCGCTGCGCCGGCCGGGCCACGCCTACCTCCTTACGGGGCCCGCGGGGAGCGGGAAGCGCCGCTACGCGGAGCGGTTCGCGGCGGCGCTCCTCGAATCCGACCCGCACCGGATCGAGTCCCGCACCCATCCCGACCTGTTCGTGCTCGAGCCGGAGGGCCAGGGCATCCTGATCGAGGGCGCCCGCCGCCTTCGCCGCGACCTACACCTGCGCCCGTTCGAGGCCGCCCGGCGTGTGTACCTGATCCTGGATGCCCACCTCCTGCGTGACGAGTCCGCCAACGCCCTTCTGAAGTCGCTCGAGGAGCCGCCGGAGTACGGCGTCTTCGTGCTCGTCTCGGACCACGCCGGGCGCATGCTCCCCACGATCCGTTCGCGGCTCCAGCCGGTCCCGTTCGAGCGGTTCCCGACCCCGGTGCTCGCGCAGGCCGTTGGCGACGCGGTCGCGGCCCGGGCGGCGCTCGGGAATCTGCCGCGCGCCGAGGAGCTGGCCGGAGAGACGCCCGCGGCAGAGCGCCGCAACACCTACCTCGCGCTCGCCCGCGCCTCTGCCCTGGCGAACGACTTCGACCCCTCCGCCGCAACGGCCGTCGTGATAGCGGCGTCCAACGACCGGGCCAGGGAGGAGGGCGCCGCCGTCGCTGCCGAGGCGGCCGCGCGGCTCGAGTCGGTCGATGACCCCCGCGAGCGGCGCGCGCTCGAGCGGCGCCTCGAGGAGCGCGCCAAGCGGGTCGCCCGGCGGGCCGAATGGGACGAGCTGCGGGTGGCGGTCGACACCGTCGGATGGTGGTACCGCGACCTCCTCGCGGTCGGTCTGGGAGCCGGTGAAGCGGTGGTAAACTCGGACGCGGCCGGTGACATGGCCCCCGCCTCGGCGGGCGCCGCGGGCCACGCCGCCCGGGCGCTCGAAGTGGTTGGGGAGGTGCGCCGGTCGTTGGAGCTGAATATCCACCCGGTGCTCGGGATCGAGGCGATGTTCCACCGGCTCGTCCAGGCCCGGTAGCACACAGAGGAACGTTCATGGCCACAGTCGTCGGCGTCGTCTTCCAGCCTGGCGGCAAGGTCTACTCGTTCGATCCCGGCGGCCTTGAGCTGCGCTGGGACGAGCGGGTGATCTGCCAGACCGCGCGCGGGCGCGAGTACGGGCGTGTCGTCGAGACCGAGCACGAGATCCCCGATGAGGAGCTGGCCGGGCCTCTGAAACGGGTGGTCCGCCGCGCCGTGCCGGCCGACGAGCAGGTGCTCGAGCAGAACCGGGTCGAGGCCAAGCGCGGGATGCTGCTCTTTCGCGAGCTCTCGCGCCGACACGGGCTCGAGCTGAAGCCGGTGTCGTCGGAGGTGACGTTCGACGGCTCGCGGATCGCGTTCTCGTACTCCGCCGAGGAGCGACCGGACACGCGCGCCCTCCAGGCCGACCTGGGCGAGCGGCTCAAGCGCCGGGTCGACCTGCGCCAGGTGGGGCCGCGCGAGCAGGGGCGGCTGTGCGGCGGCGTCGGGCTCTGCGGCACCAACAAGCTGTGCAGCGCCCGGTACCCATGTCACGACCAGCCGATCACGCTCCGGATGGCGAAGGACCAGCAGCTGCCGATGAATCCCGGCCGCATCACCGGCCTGTGCGGGCGGCTACGCTGTTGCCTTGCGTTCGAACACCCGCTCTACCGGTCGTTCCGCGACCGGGCGCCGGCGGTGGGGCGCACGGTCTCAACTCCTGGGGGGAAGGGGATCGTGCGAAGCTACGAGGTCCTCCGCGACGCGTGCGTCGTGGAGATGGACGGAAGGACGATGATGGAGGTCAAGCTGGACGAGCTCGTCGAGGTCGCCGGATGAGCGACGTTGCGTTCTGGGGCCCGGGCGACGACCCGGCGCTCAGGCCGTTCCGCGACGCGCTCCAGGCGGAGTGGGAGCGGCGCGGCTATCAGTTCGTGCACGGCGCCGACCCGAACGCCGCGTGCGTCTTCAACTTCGTCGACCCGCAGGATCCGAAGCCGTTCCGGCGCCGCCAGCGCTCGACCTATGTGGTCGCGGTCCACACCCGTCCCGATCGGCCCGACGACGTGCTCCGGTTCGAGTACCCGATGCTCGTGCGGGCACTCGCCAATCTGGCGATGCTGGTCGTCCCGGGCGACGCGTGCTACTTCGTGACGCCGGAGCAGGGGTTCTACTCCGTCCCGGATCCCGGCGACCCCGCCGAGTGGGCGCGGGCGCTGTTCGAGCGGATCGAGCCGCTCGCGACCTCGCGGCTTGTGATCGACAATCAGTTCGACGCCGACCTCGAGCCCGACCTATGGGGCGGCGACGAGCAGACTGCGGCGCTCTTCCGCGCCGGGCAGCGGCTGGACGCCCTGGGCCTGCTTCCGGCGCCCTTTCCGCTCGAGGAGATCGTCGGCCCCGACGACCTGCGCTGGATAAAGCTGGTCTACGGGATCGGCGGGCTCTCCTACGGCAACCTCTCTGCGCGCAAGGACGAGCGTCGGTTCTGGATGTCCGCGTCGGGCGTCGACAAGTCGAACCTGCGCGAGATCGGCCGCGACATCCTGCTCGTGAAGGGCTACGACGCCGAGAGCGCCAAGATGCTGCTCTCAGTCCCGCCCGGCGTCGAGCCGCGGCGGGCGTCGGTCGACGCGATCGAGCACTGGATGATCTACCAGGAGCACCCCGAGGTGGGGGCGATCGTCCACGTCCACGCCTGGATACCGGGCGTCGAGGCGACCGAGTTCAACTACCCCTGCGGCACCGCGGAGCTGGCGACGGCCGTCGCCGAGATCATCCGCCGCGCGCCCGACCCCGGCCGTACCGTGGTGGGGCTCAAGAACCACGGCCTCACGATCACCGGGCCGAACCTCGACGACATCTTCGCCCGCATCGAGCCGGTCATCGAGACGCAGATCCCGATGACCGCATAAAACCAGCCAGGCTGGTTTCATGCACGAGCAAGCCGTCCCCTCACGCCCTGCTGTGAATCAGAGGAGTCTGACTCCGTTTATGCAAGGGCTGCCCTAACCCTCTCGCTCGGGTGGCTCCGGCGGCTCGGGTGGGGGCTGCGGGGCGGCGGCCGGCGGTACGTCCGCCGACGGAGCCGACGGCGGCTCGGGCACCGAGGTGGGCGGAGGCTCCGGCGCCGGCGCGGCCGGCGGCTCCGGGGTCGCCTGCTTCTCCTCCGGCACGAGCGTGCCTGCACGAGCGCGCTCTGCGATCACCGTCGACTCCGTGAGGAGCGTCCCGTCCTCGAACTCGATGATCGGCAGCTTGCGCTGCCCGGTCATCTCCTCAACCTCGGGGCGCCGGAATCGCAGCGACGAGTGCAGGACGAGCTCGTACTCGACCCCGGCCTCGTCGAGTGCCTTCTGGGCCCGCCAGCACGGATGGGCGTTGACCTTGACCCAGGTGCCGCTGCAGCGGTGAAGCTTGATCGCCATGGCTCTCTCCTCCCGGTCAGTGGCGGCGGTATCCGTCCGCGAGTAGCCAATCCGCCGTGTCGCGGATTGTCTCATCCAGCGGCCGAACATGAAACCCCAGCTCCGAGCGGGCCTTGGCCGCGGTGCAGAACCACCATCGCGCGCTCGATGCAAGCTCGTCCGCATCGAGCGGGACCGGGAGCCGCAGGGCCGTGCCGACGCGAAGGAGCGGCGTCAAGACGCCCGTCGACACGTGGAGCTGCCTGCGGGGGCGGCCGATCACCCGTCCGACCCGGGCGAAGAAGTCGCGGTGGGAGAGGTTGCCGTCGTCGTTCGTGAGGATGTAGCGCTCCCCCGTCCGCCCGCGCTCCTCGACCAGGAGGTGGCCGACGGCGACGTCGCGGGCGTCGACATAGGAAAGGCCGCCGGGGACGGTGAAGCGCAGGCGACCGCGCAGGTACTCCTCGAACCCCCACGAGGAGACGCGGTGGACGTCGCCGGGGCCGATCACGAAGCCGGGGTTCGCGACGACGACGTCGAGCCCCGCTGCGGCGGCCTCGAGCGCTGCCTGCTCACCGGCGGCCTTCGACCGGGCGTAGCGAAACGCCGGCCGGCCGTCGTCGCCGTCGATCATCCACGCCCCCTCGTCGCGGGGATGGCCGGGCCCGGCGGCCGGGCCGCACGTCGAGTAGCTCGACGTGAAGACGACCCGCTCCACGACGGCCGTCCGGCACGCGGCGAGCATGTTCCGGGCGCCGACGACGTTGACCGCGTGCAGGCGCTGGTCGTCCCGGGCCCGGTGCCCGACGACGCCGGCGAGGTGGAAGACGCGGCTCACGCCCTCGAGCGCCGGGCCGAGCGTGTCGGGAGCCGTCACGTCTCCGCGGACCGCCTCGACGCCGAGCCCGTCCAGCCTCGCTGCCGCCGCGTCCGAGCGGACGAGCGCCCGCACCGGACGGTCGCGGCTCCTGAGCTCGCGGACGAGCTCGACCCCGAGGTATCCGGTCGCGCCGGTGACGAGCGTCAGCATCGGGAACACACTATCGGCGGCGCTTGACGCGGGCCGTGCAAGCGCGGTACCGTGCGTTGGTAATCTGTCAAGTTCGGAGGAGGCAAGGTGCTGAAGATCTTCGGGGCGATAGTAGGCGCGTGCGCGTTCGCGGCCGCCGCCGGCGGAGCCGGCGCGTCGCCGGGCGCGGACGTCCGGCTCACGAACGACAACGGCGGCGGCTATGTGAGCGCATACACGCTCGCCACGGGCCAGGCGTACACCGACGGGATCTTGCAGGAGTGTTCGATCGCACGCGGCCGGCAGAACGAGCCGGCGGTTGCGATCGACCCGCGCAACACGAGCGTCATCCTCGGAAGCTCCAACGACTACTGCGGCGTCTTCGGCCCGCCCGGCGACCCGACGACGGGCAACCCGGCCGGGCCGATCTGGCTCGGCTACTACCGCTCCGAGAACGGCGGGGCGAGCTTCCAGAGCTCGCTGGTGCCCGGCTACCCGGGAGACACGTCCCCGTACGCGGCCCTGGCCAACATCCGCACGGCCTCCGCCGGCGACCCGGTGATCGCGTGGGACGGGCACGGCCGCGCGTTCTTCGCCTCCGAGAGCTCCGGTGACCCGAGCGGGAGCCCGAAGGGCTTCGGCGACGAGTGGGTGGCGAGGTATGAGAGCTCCGGCGGCGGCACCATCAACGACGGCAAGCGCTACGTGGGCACGGTCACGGTCGCCAAGGGCTCGTCGGCTCCGCTCACCGGGAAGTTCAACGACAAGACCGCGATCGAGGCCGATCGCACCGGCGGCCCGAACGACGGCAACGTCTACTTCGCCTGGTCGCGCTTTACCGGCTTCGAGACGTCGAACATCTACTTCGTGCGATCGACCGACCATGGCCGCACGTTCTCGAACCCGCTCCTGCTCACCCCGAACTCCGGGAACCTGCAGGACCCGCGGATCGACGTCACCGGCAACGGCAACGTCTACGTCACCTACGACGTCGGCGACCTGAAGAACGGCCAGCAGTCCGGGATCCAGATCGTCAAGTCGACCGACGGCGGAAGGACGTTTTCCGGGCCGAGCCAGATCCTGACCTACACGCCGTGGGAGGAGACGGACCAGTCGACCTCCGGCGGCGAGAACCGCGACTGCGGTGACGCGGCCGACGCCTGCGTCGCCGGCTACACGTTCTTCCGGAACGACTCGACGACAGAGTCGAGCGCAGATCAGAAGGACGCGGCCCACCAGTACGTCTACCTCGTCTACAACGCGTCGATCCCGGGGACGGAGGTCGCCACCGGCACGACGTACGGCACGGAGGGCGGCGGCACCGGCAGCCAGGCGGGCGCATACTTCGTCCGCTACGACGGCGCGACCGGGGCGCACACCACGCCCAGGCTGATCTCCCCAGCCCGGGCCGGCGACCAGTCCTATCCGGACATCTCCGCCGACGGCGGCTCGATCCACACGGAGTGGTGGGACAGCCGCAACGACCCGTGCTACTCCCCGACCCGCCCGATCGGGAACTGCGCGGACCGCTCGACCGTGGCCTCCCTCGACGTCTTCGCGTCGAGCTCGACCAACGGCGGCGCCACGTGGAGCACGCCTGTGAGGCTGACCGACGTCCGCTCGAACGGCAACTATGAGCAGTTCGACGGCCGTCAGGTGCCATTCGGCGGCGACTACCTGTGGGTCTCGTCGATCGGCGCCACCGCGTTCAGCGTCTGGACGGACTGGCGCAACACGGTGGCCGGCACCGACCCGCGCGAGGGCGGCGACAGCGATGGCGACGGCGCCGACGTGAAGCAATGCCGCGTTCAGGATCCGACGACGGGCGCGTGGGGCCCCGACACCTGCCCGCATGCCGGAGGCCTCGACCAGAACATCTACGGCGACTCCTCGCCGTAGACGGTGAGCGACCTGGGCGGCCGTCGTCGTGGCGGCCGCCCGGGTCGCACGCGCGGGCCGGTATCCTTTCGCTCGGCGCCGCCGTAGCTCAGCTGGTAGAGCACTTCACTCGTAATGAAGGGGTCCGGGGTTCGAGTCCCCGCGGCGGCTTGGGGAGGGCAGCGCGGAGAGGTCGACGGCGGGAGCGGACCGTCGACCATTGATGGGGCGAGGTGGTTCGGTTCGGCGCGGCCCTGGTCCCGCACGCAGTGGGCGGGCTGTGCGCCGACCCGCTTCGTCTGATCGGCGTGCCAGAACTGGCTGGCGAAGAAGAACTGATCGCCCGCGCTCGGCCCCGGCCTCCCCAGATCGAGGAACTTCGAGACGCCGCCGATCGCGATCGCAACGAGCGCTGCGAAGGCGGCCGTCCGTAACCAAAGGAGCGGTCAACCAGACCGACGAGCGCCGCTACCCCGCCGGCGTCTCTCGGCGCGCGCGGCGATGGCTCCCGCTTGCAACCGCAAAGGCCGTGGCCGCGGCGGCGCCGAGCGCGACCTCGACGCCCCAGACGGTGGTCGGCGGGATGAGCTGCCCGACGCCGAGGCGCGCGACCGGCTCGAGGCACAGCGCCCCGGCGACGAAGGCGGCGCTCCACCATGACCGATGAACTCGCCAGCGCTGGCCGAGGAGGCCGTAGAGGGGCCCGCCAATCAGGCCGCCGACGATGATGACGAGGTTGCTGCGCAGGAGCCCGGCGATCGCGGCGTAGCCGGCGTGGGCGCCCTCGATCGGGCTCAGGGTCATCGCGAAGTAGCCGCCCAGCGCCGACTGGGTCGCGGCGAGGCCGATCAGCATCGCCCGCCGCGGCCGGACCTGCGTGCACCCGAAGGCGAAGGGGACGATCAGCCAGGGGGCGGACACCTGGCTCACGGTCGACGGCCAGCGTCCGAAGAGGACGAGGAAGGACAGGCTCCCGAGATACTGATCCGCCCCGCCGAACGCCAGCCCGGCGACCACCGCGATGACAAAGGCCACGCGGCGAGGATACATGCCTTTATCCTGCGCGGCATGCCGTGGCTTCCGCCGGGGTTCGTCACCCCGCAGCGCGTCGACCTGCCGACCGGCCACCATCTGCGCCCGATCCGCGAGCCGGACGTCGCCATCGACTACCCGGCCGTCATGGGCTCGCGGGAGCGGCTGTGGGCCAAGTACGGGGCGGCGTGGGGCTGGCCGCCGTCCACCATGTCATACGAGGCCGACCGCGAGGATCTGGCCCGGCACGAGGCCGAGATCGCGGCCCAGGAGACGTTCAACTACGCCGTTCTCGACGAGGACGAGACGGAGCTCCTCGGCTGCGTCTACATCGACCCACCCGACGAGGACTCTCCGCCGGGCACCGAGGCGGTCGCCTCCTGGTGGGTCGTGGACGCGGCCGTCGGGACGCCGCTCGAGGATGCGCTCGACGGGTTCGTTCCCCGCTGGTTGACCGAAACCTGGGCGTTTCGAGCGGTCCACTACTCGCCCTAGAAGTTCGCAAACTGCGGACATGCCAGGCTTGCTTTCTCCACACGCGTACCGCCGGACGGCGTACGCTTCACGTCGTGTGGGCGAGGAGGGTGAGCGATGCCGCACACGCTGGAGAGCCTGCTGGACGCCGGACGCCGCGGTGAGATGACCGCCGAGGAGCTCTGGCAGGCCGTGATGACCGTCGACCGCTCCACCTGGGAGCGCGAGGACTACGAGGAGCTGACGGCCCTCTTCCTCTCCCTCGGCGGGGCCGAGGTTGCCGAGGCCCAGCGCTCCGCGTGGGAGCCGAGGCGGGACGCCTTCCGCCGCAGGGCCCCGTAGCGCGGCAAGCGGGCCGCCCGGCGGCGTGTGGCACGATCTCCGCGTGGAGGACCTGCCGCGGCCATGCCTGGTGGTGCTGGTCGGGCCGTCGGGCGCCGGCAAGAGCAGGTGGGCCGCCGAGCGGTTCGCGGCCGGCGAGATCGTCTCGAGCGACCGGCTCCGCGCGATGGTCGGCGAGGCGGAGGACGACGTGGCCGCGTCAGAGGACGCCTTCCGCCTCCTCGACGCCGTCATCGAGGCGCGCCTCGCCCGCGGCCTGACGGCGGTCGTGGACACGCTCGGGGTCGACCCGAGCCGGCGGCGGGCATGGATCGACC
>DASQXS010000204.1:0-2494 GCA_035639615.1 Gaiellales bacterium
CGGGAGCGTTACCCGCTTGTCCGGCCGCGCGAGCGGTAGCCCGCCCGGCCCCACTAGCTGGCCGTGGCTGCCCGTCTCAGCGGTGCCGGCGCTGGTCGTATTGCCACACGCTGCGAGCAGTGAGCCCGCGCTCGAAAGCCCTAGCGCTGCCCCGCCGGACCGGATCAGGAAATCGCGCCGCGTCGCGCCGCGCTCCTTCGGATGCCAGGTCATGCGTCCCTCCCTCGCGTTGAACCAATCATGCCAGGGCCGCGTCGCGCAAGGCGGCGATCCCCTCACTCTCGTCGTCGGCGGCGGCGGCGGGAATCGCCGCGCGCACCAGGTCGTGGAAATGCTTCAGGCCGTTCTCGCGGGCGCCGAGGACGCCGGCGCGGTAGAGGCTCGAGCCCAGCCCCTCCTGCACCCGCTCGGTCAGCTCGTTGTCCTCCTCCTGCACCAGGTGGTTGATCCGCGTGTTCAGCCGGCGCACGAGCCGGTCGCGCCGGCCGGACGTCTCCGGCGGGCGGAAGGCGGTCCAGACCGTGAGCGTGCGCCGCTCGTCGAGCGGATAGTTGAGCCAGAAGTCGATCTGGTCGGGATAGAGGTTGACGGTCATGCCCGGGAAGGCGAAGACGAAGTTCCACTGGCTTCGCTCCGGCTCGCGCAGCCCGGGCATCGGCCGCACGAGGCGCTGGTACAGGCGCTCGCGGCGGTCGTGTGAGGCCTTCGCCCGTATCGGGCTCCGCGCGATCGAGACGGCCGCGCCGGACGTCTCCACCAGGTACTGCTTGTACTCGAGCAGCCGGAGGAGGCCCGGGTGGCCGACGGGGATGTGGTACCCCTCGAGGTAGTTGTCGATCGAGTTCTTCCAGTTGATCGGAAGGATGTTCCGGGCGGAGTCGTAGCGGACGAGACGCTCGGGCCGATAGGGGCGAAGCCACTCCTCGAACGGCCCGAGGTACTCGTCGAGCGGGTCGGGGTCCGGGGAGAGGCTGACGAAGACGAAGCCCGCCGCGACCCCGCAATGGAGCGGCCAGAGCCCGTTCGCCTCGCGGTCGAAGCCGGGGAAGCCGGTCTTCTCGGGGACGGCGAGGAGGGCCCCATCCAGGCCGTACGTCCAGCCGTGATACGGGCAGCGGATGGCCTTCCCGCAGCTCCCGGCGCCATCGAGGACGCGTGCGCCCCGGTGCCGGCAGACGTTCGAGAACGCGCGCAGCTCGCCGTCGGCGCCACGCACGGCCGCCACCGGCTCGCCGGCGATCGACATGCTCACGTAGTCGCCCGGCTGGCGCACCTGCGAGACATGGCCGACGAGAAGCCACGCCCGGGCGAAGATTGTGCGCTGCTCGGCCCGGTAGAAGTCGGAGCTGCGGTAGACCCAGGCCGGCAGGGTGCGCACCGGCTCGGCGGTCACGCCGCCCGCTCCTTCGTACCCGGGGCGGGCCCGAGCTCGTGCGCGACCGTGGCGACCAGGTCGGCCCGAAGCTGGGCCGCGGAGCGCAGGCCGAGGAGCGCCTCGCGGCCCCAGTCGTCGGCACAGGCGGCGATGCGGCGAGTGGCGCCGGCCACGTCGATGCCGTCCGGGATCGACCCGTCGGCGACGCCGGCGGCGATCAGCTCCTGAATCTGGTCGATCCAGCGGCGGTGCGAGCTCTCGACCAGGGCGCGGGCACGTTCGTTGTGCGCGGCGTACTGCCACATCTCGTTCCACACCGCCCAATTGGCGCGGATGGCCGGATCGTCCCCGGCCCAGGTGGCGAGCAGCTTCTCGAGGCCGCCGCGGCCGGTCTTCGTGCCCTTGATCTGGGCCTCGGCGACGGCGTCCGCCTGATCGTCGGCGTGGCTGAACGCCTGCTCGATCACGTCGGAGCGGCCGGGGAAGTAGTAGTGGACGAGGGCCGTCGAGACTCCCGCCTCACGCGCGACGTCGGCCACCCGCAGGCGCGCAGCGCCGACGTCGGCGATCACCCGGCAAGCGGCGTCGAGAATGGCGTGCTTGCGGTCGGGGGCCGGCTCGGTCATCATCCATTCGTCTGACTGACTGGTCAGTCAGGATACACGATGACCGAGACCGCCGTCCGTGACCGCTGGCTCTTCCTCACCCCCGAGGCGGAGGTCGAGCTCCCTGCCGCCGTGGCCGCGCTTGCGGCGGCGCTGGGCGAGCCCGGCCGCGCCGCCGGAGATGAGGAGGCGCGGCTCGAGGCCATCATCCTCGACGGCGGCTACCGCGAGTGGCTCGCCTATCTGCGGGAGCGCCGGACGCTGCTCGAGCGGTACGTCGAGCGGCTTGGCGGCGATGCCCTGGCCGCCCACGTCGCCGACGTGCTCATGAACCACTGGCTCCTCGCGCTCACGGTCCCGGGCCAGGAGGCGGAGGCGGAGGTCGAGCGGCGGCGACTCGACCGGCTCGTGCGGCGCCTTGAAGAGCAGCGCCGCGGGCCGGCGTGACAGCATAGGGCCGGTATGGCCCGCGACCTCCGTCCGCTCTTCGATCCGCGCTCCGTCGCCATCGTCG
>DASQXS010000205.1:0-16913 GCA_035639615.1 Gaiellales bacterium
TTCACCTGGTCGTTCCCGCCGCTCGCGCTCGTCGCGGGGATCGCGCTCGCACGGCTCCGCGTCGAGTAATCGGACGGCCGGGCTGCCGATAACTCGGCCCATGCGCCGGAAGGGCACCCATCTGCTCGCGCTCGCCGTGGCTATCGTCGCCGTCGCGTGCGGCGGCGGTCGCGAGGCTGCTCATGAGCTCGCACGTGCCACCCGGTCGCCGCTCGTCGCCTCGTGAGCGGTCGCGACGGCCACTACCAGATCTACGTCATGCACCCGGACGGACGCGGCCAGACCAGAGTCACCGCGAGCGACGAGTCCGACGCGTGGCCCGTATGGTCGCCCGACGGCCGCTGGATCGCGTTCACGCGGTCGAACGGCAGGGGTGGTGTGGGCGATCTGATGATGATCCGCCCGGACGGGAGCGGCCTCAGGACCGTCAGGAGCGGCGTGTAGGCGAACCCGCCGCCCTCGTTCTCTCCCGACGGACAGTCGATCGCCGTCGCCGTGGGCCCGAACGGCGGCACGGCCATCCTAATCCTCGGGCTCGACGGCTCCGAGCGGCGGTCGGTGAGCGGCTATCTCCCCGAGACCGCCGACCCGGCCTGGTCTCCCGACGGGAAGCGGATCGTCTTCAGCGCGGTGTCCGGCTCGGAGTGGGTTCCATTCGAGGTCCGCCCGGACGGAAAGGGGCTCCACGAGGAGTCGGGCTTCGACGGCTGCACGTTCGGCTTCGGGTGGTCGCCGGACGGCCGTCGTCTCGCCTTTGTCGTTCGGCAGCCCGACGACTCGGCGGTGCCCTACGTGACGGACCGGCGCCTCGACGATGCGCAGCGGATGCCGACGAACGACGCAGGATTCTGGGGCCTCGCCTGGACCGCCGACGGGCGCTCGCTCGTCCATGCGACGAACGCGGACACGCCGCATCTGCGCACGATCCGCATTGGCGCCCACTCGTCGCAGGGACTCCTCTCGGACGGCAGGACCGGGCTCGAGCCCTCAGTCTCGAGCTCCTCGCCGAACGGGAGCCCGGGCGCTCAGAACCCTGTCGCCTTCGCCTCGGATCGGGACGGCAATTACGAGGTCTACACGATGTCCGCGGACGGAAGCCGCCAGACGCGCGTCACCGAGACCACCGGCGCCGACCTCGCCTCTACCTGGTCTCCGACGGGCGTCCTCGCCTACGCCGACACCGGCACATTCGGGACGACGATCAACGCGTACGACCATAGGACGGGGCAGACGCGGCGACTCGCCGCCCTCCCGGGCGAGGCCGTCCAGGAGCTGCGGTGGTCGCCGGGCGGGACCCGGATCCTGCTGATCCTTCACGTCGGCAGCCATACGTCTGCCGCGCTCATTCCGGCCGGCGGCGGCGCACCGCACGTGATCGCCTCGGACGTCGACGAGGCCGACTGGTATGCCGACGGCCGCGGCATCCTGCTCCTCCGCCGCGGCCGGGCGAGCCGGCTCTGGTGGGTGCGGCCCGACGACTCCCGTAGCACGTTCTCCTCGACGGCCGCGTCCCCATCTTTGCAGCGCGCACCGCCCCGGCCGGCGACGACCTTCTCGTCTGTGCCGGCGACGGCCACGGCGGGGCGGCGATGTATGAGCTTTCGCTGGGGCAGGCTCCCCGCCGCCTCACTGCCGGCCGCGGCTGGAACGTGCTCCCCGCCTACTCGCCGTCCGGCGACGAGATCGCCTACCTGCACGGCGGGCTCACCCGAAAGGTCGTCCATGAAGCCCAGATCCTTGTGGCGGACGTCGCGCACCCGGCGCGCCGCCGGGTGGTGAGACTCGGCGCCGTCCGGACGCACGGCCTGTCGCTCGCGTGGGCAGGGGACGACCGGCTCGTCTACACCGTCGAGCGCGGCGGCCAGGTGCACATATACGCCGTGTCCATGTCCGGCGGCGTTCCGCTCGACCTCGGTCGTAGCCGGTCCGACTCGATGCTGCCCGCGATCCGACCCGCCGGGCCGGAGCCCGCCGCCTGACGGCGCTACTCGCCCGGCAGGAGGCTGAAGACGCGGGCATCCTCGATCCGCCAACCTCCCTCGCGGTCGAGCCAGAGGAGCTCAACGACGCGGGTGTCGCCGTCGGTGAGATGCAGATGAAGCAGGGTGCGGTTGGCGACCGTGCCGATCAGGTCGGCCCGCTCGGTGCGCTCGAGGAGCGGCCCCAGCTCGCTGTCGCGCTCGGCGAAGTCGGACGAGAAGTCCTCCCGCCACCGGCGCGCGTCCGCACCGTTCACGGCCGCCTCGAAGGCACGGGCGACCCGCTGCACCTGGAGCTTGACCGGAGCCGGCTCGCCCACGGCCGCGGAACCTACCGAACGGATTCGATGATCTCCGCCGAGAGACTGGGATAGCGGCTCAGATACTCGGCCCGTTCCGCCTTCAGGCGGGCGACTCGCTCTGCGTATTCCTCTGCGCGCCCCTGCGCCTCGTACAGCCGCCGCGGCTGCAGGATGTCCGCGTCCTCGACGTCGATTCCGGGTACGCGCGCCGCGACCTTGTAGCCGAAGTCGGGGTCGTCCTGCCACTCGATCGAGCTCTCGGCGATCCCCTTCACGATCGCCGAGGAGTGCGGGATGGCGACGTTCCTCGCCCGGGAGTCGCCGTCAGCACCGCCGACGCTGCCCGTGTTCAGGAGGTAGACATCGATCGGGTTTCGGGCCAAGAGCTCGAGGAAGCGGTTCCCCTGCAGGTCGTGCGAGAGCGGGAAGAACGGGTTCGTGCCCGGCACCCGCAGGAACTTGCCCTCCTCGTCCTTTCCGCCCGCGGCCGTCCCGGTGGTCTCGCCGAGCATGAAGAAGGCCGCGGCCTGCGGGCCCTCCAGCTTCGCCACCGCGGGGATGATGTTCTGGTTGCGGTTCAGGACGAGCAGGAAGTCGGCCCGCTCGAGGACCGAGGCGTCTGCCGCCTCGATGTCCGCGAATGAGAACACCGCCCGGCCGTTCCGCGTGTACTCCTGGTCGTAGAAGTCGACCACCCCGTCGTCGGACTGGCTCACGTTCTCGAGATACGCGCTCGGCCGGGTGACCGCGCCGTGGATCGTGGGCTCGTCCCCGGGGTTGAGGGCGAATGTCTTGGCGAAGCAGCCCGCCTCGGTCGCCGACACCGACCCGTCCGGCCACCAGGCGACGAAATCGTCCTGGACGGGCAGGGAGCCGTTCTGGCGCGTGAACGTCGTCGTCGTCTTCCCTGTGCCCGACAGGCCGACGATCAGGCCGACGCGATCGCCCGACGCGGTCGGGATCACCTTGCAGCCGGCGTGGAGCGCCAGGCCGCCGCGGTCGTAGACGAGCTTGTTCCACATCCGAAGCCCGCCCTTCTTCGACTCGCCGAAATAGTCGGAGTTGAGGACGCGCGTGACGTGGAGGTCGAGGTTGACGGCGATCAGGCGCTCGTCGGGGTAGCCGGGAGCAGCCAGGTTCGGCGTGTAGATGACGACGAGCTCCGGCTCGACCGCGGCCTCCGAGTCGTGGAAGTAGAGGACGTCCTGCATCCCGGCGATGTTCGCGTTGGCCTTCTCGATCAGGAGCCGCGCCGGGACGCGGTGCTCGGGGTCGTCGCCGAGGAAGCCGTCCACCTGAATCATGTCGACGCCTGCGATGTACTCATCCTGGAGCGCCGACACCCGCTCCCACTCGTCCTGGTCCCTCGCCTGGTGCGGGTAGCTCTCGGGGTCTTCGGCGACGATGAAGGTCGAGCCCTTCGACCGCGCCAGCACCCTGGTCTGGACGTTGACCGCGCCGTAGCTTGTCACCCGGGCATTGGGCATCTCCGTGGCCAGCCGGTGAAGCTCGTCCTGCGACGGATTCCGAAGCACCGAGCGCGCCTCCGGCAACGCAAAGGCCATCTTCGCCACGACGTCCTCCCCGAGTTACAAGAAGCCGCGATCGGTTCGCGGCCTGCGACCAGTTTACCGCAATTCTGGCCGCTTTACACCTCGCACATGGTTGTTACAAAGTGGGGCCGATCAGGCCTCTGGTAGGCTCCGGACCGATGGTTCGTCACGACGTCGTGGTGGTGGGCGCAGGCCTCGCGGGGATGCGTGCCGCCATCGAGAGCGCGCGCTACGGCGCCGACGTCGGAGTCGTCTCCAAGCTGCATCCCACGCGCAGCCATTCCGGCGCGGCCGAGGGCGGGATCAACGCCGCACTCGGAAACGCCTCGGAGGACAGTCCGGAGAAGCACACCTTCGATACCGTCAAGGGCTCGGACTATCTCGGCGACCAGGACGCGATCGCGATCCTGTGCGAGGAGGGGCCCGGCGACATCTACGAGCTCGAGCACATGGGCGCGATCTTCTCGCGCATGCCCGACGGCAGGATCGCTCAGCGGCCGTTCGGCGCCGCGGGCGCGCCCAGGACCGCCTACGCGGCAGACATCACCGGCCACGTCCTCCTGCATGTGCTCTACGAGCAGCTCGTGAAGTCCGGCGTCACCGTCTACGAGGAGTGGTTCGGGCTCGACCTCGTCATGGACGGCGACCGCTGCGTCGGGCTCACGGCGTGGGACCTCGTGAGCGGCGGCGTGCAGGGCGTCGAGGCCGGCGCCGTCATCCTCGCCACCGGCGGCATGGGACGGATGTACCGCGGAACGACCAACGCCTACGCGTGCACCGGCGACGGGATGGCGATGGCGTGGCGGGCGGGCGTGCCGCTGAAGGACATGGAGATGATGCAGTTCCACCCGACGACGCTCAAGTCGAACGGGGTGCTGATCACCGAGGGGTGCCGAGGCGAGGGCGCCTACCTGCGCAACAAGGACGGCGAGCGGTTCCTTGTGAACTACGCGCCGAACACGATGGAGCTGGCGTCGCGGGACGTCATCTCCCGCGCGGAGCAGACCGAGATCGACGAGGGTCGCGGCGTCGACGGGTGCGTCTTCCTCGACCTCACCCACCTCGGGGCGAAGAAGATCATGACCGTGCTCCACGGCTCCCGGGAGCTGGCGATGGACTACGCCGGGGTCGACCCGATCGAGGAGCCGATCCCCGTGCGGCCCGGGTCGCACTACCACATGGGCGGGATCGACACCGACGTCTGGGGCCGGACGGAGCTGCCGGGGGTCTACGCCGCCGGCGAGTGCGCCTGCGTCTCCGTCCACGGCGCGAACCGGCTCGGTGGAAACGCCCTCCTCGAGACCGTCGTCTTCGGCCGCCGCGCCGGCGCGGCCGCCGCGCAGGACGTCCGCCAGAACGGGGCGGCCGGCGTCTTCTCGCCGTCGGCGGTCAGGGTTGCCGACCGCCAGATCAAGCAGATGCTCTACAACTTCGACGGCGTCCGGCCGCATGTCCTGCGCGACGAGCTGGCGGACGCCATGTACGAGCACGCCGGCATCTTCCGCACCGGTGAGGGGCTCGAGGCCGCCGCCGCCAAGGTCGCGGAGCTGCGTGAGCGCTACGCCGCCGGTATCGTCATCCAGGACAAGTCCTCGCGCTTCAACACCGACCTGACGCAAGCGCTCGAGCTGAACGCGATGCTCGAGATGGCGGACTGCCTCGTCACCGCCGCGATCGCGCGCACCGAGAGCCGCGGCGCCCACACCCGGCTCGACCATCCCGAGCGCGACGACGAGAACTGGCTGCGGCACACGATGGCTCACTACGACGACGGCGCGGTCGCCATCGACTACAAGCCGGTGACCGTCACCGAGTACGAGCCGGCGGTTCGCTCCTACTGACGACCCAGGAAGGTTCGATGCAGTTCACCCTGAAGGTTCAACGCTACGACCCCGACACCGAGTCGGGCGGGCTGCAGGAGTTCACGGTCGACGCGCCGGAGACGGCGACCCTTCTCGACGTCCTGGACGTCATCAAGGATCGCGAGGACGGCTCGCTCAGCTACCGCAAGAGCTGCCGCATGGCGATCTGCGGCTCGTGCGGGATGCGGATGGACGGCGGCGCGGTGCTGGCGTGCAAGACGTCGATGGCCTCGATCGTCGAGGGCGGCCACGTGCCCGTGATCTCGCCGATGGGCAACCTGCCGGTCATCAAGGACCTGGTGGTCGACATGGGCCCGTTCTGGGGGAAGTTCCGGCAGGTGAAGCCGTGGCTGGAGGAGGACGACCGCCCGCCGGTGAAGGAGTGGCGCGTCCAGCAGGAGGAGCTCGACCGGATCATGAAGGAGGCGCTCTGCATCCAGTGTGGATGCTGCGTCTCGGAGTGCAACTCGATGGATGCCGATCCCGACTTCCTCGGCCCTGCGGCGCTGGCCAAGGCGATGCGCTTCGTGGGCGACGTGCGCGACCGCGACCGTGCGAACCGGCTGCGTGAGCTGAACGGGCCCCACGGCGTCTGGGACTGCACGCGGTGCTACTTCTGCCAGGAGCGGTGCCCGAAGGGGGTCGACCCGCGCGACGCGATCGCCAAGCTCGGCCATGAGATCTACTCCGAGGGGATGCTCTCCGACAAGGCGGCCCGCCACGCCCAGGTGTTCGACATGTCCACACGGGCGACGGGATACCTGCTCGAGACGGCGCTCGTGCCCTACACCGACCCGATGAAGGCGATGGACGTCAAGTTCGCGCTCTCGCTCGCCCGCGCGGGCAAGGTGCCGAACCCGCTTCGGCCCCACCGGGCCAAGAAGCTCGACGAGGTGCGAAAGCTGCACAAGCTCCTGAAGACGCAGGAGGCCGACCTGCGCGACCGCAAGCGCTCCGGCGTCTCCTCCGACCGCGGGGAGGCCGCCGAATGAGAGAGAGCTACGCCTACTACCCGGGCTGCCTCGCCAGCCTGTCGCAGAAGGAGCTCGACACCTCGACCCGCGCGATCGCCGGCCGGCTCGGGTTCGAGCTCGTCGATATCCCCGGCTTCACCTGCTGCGGTGCCGGCGACGTGCACGAGGCGCGCCCGGAGTACTACCTGCACCTGAACGCACGGATCCTCGGCCAGGCGGAGCAGCTCGAGCAGGAGACGCTGCTCACGATCTGCAACGTCTGCACGCTCAACCTGCGCCAGGCCGATCTCAAGCTGAAGGCGGACCCTGAGCTTCTGGAGCGCGTCAACCGCAACCTGCGGGACGTGGGCGCCGCGTCGTACAGCGGCGGCGTCGAGGTGCGCCACCTGCTCTGGGAGATCGCCGAGGGCGACGGCTACGAGAAGCTGAAGCAGATCGCGTCGAAGCCGCTCCAGGGCGTCAAGATCGCGCCGTTCTACGGCTGCCAGATCCTGCGCCCGTCGAAGCTGCTCGGGTTCGAGGACCCGGACCGGCCCCACTCGCTCGAGCGCATCATCGAGGCGTGCGGCGCCGAGGCGGTCGACTATCCGTCCAAGATCAAGTGCTGCGGGTTCCCGATCGTCCTCGCCCGCGAGGAGGTGGCGCTGGGCGAGCTGATACAGCCGCTCGCCGAGGCGCGGGAGGCGGGCGCCGACGCGATGGTGACCCCCTGCCCCCTGTGCCACCTCTCGCTCGACGCCTGGCAGGACAAGGCCAGCCGTGAGGCGGACATGGAGTTCAACATGCCGATCTTCCACCTCGCGCAGCTGGTGGGAGCGGCCGCCGGGCTCAGCTACGACGACCTCCTCTTCAAGCGGCACGTGACCAAGACCTACCCGGCGACGGACAAGATCTACGCAGTCGGCGATTAGGTGCGGTCTCAGGAGCTCATCTCAGATGAGGCACGGCGATCGCCGGGACCACACCCCATTCTGAGATGGGTTCCAGGCACCGCATCGGCGAACGTGACGCGTCGTTGACGGATTCGTGACTCCGAGCTACGCCGCCCTCTTCCGCGCTCCGCACACGGCGCTCATGGTGGCGGCGCTCGGCGCGACGTTCCTGGGCTCGCTGGATGCGCTCATGGTGACGACGGCGCTGCCGTCGGCCGCGCAGGACATCGGCGGCGTCGATCTGATCGCGGTCACCGTCGGCGCGACCACGGTCACGGTTGCTATGACCTTCCCCGTGGCCGGCGCCGTGATCGACCGCGAGGGCGTCGGCCGGGCGTTCGCCGTCGCGTGCAGCCTCTTCGCCGTCGCCAACGTCGTCGGCGGGCTGGCCCCGTCCATGCCCGTGGTCGCCGCCTCGCGGGCGATCCTCGGCCTGGGCGCCGGGTTCATGTTCGCGGTGCCGCTCGGCCTCTTCGCGGTCTCGATCCCTGACGCGCTTCGCCCGCGGGCATTCGGCATCAACGCGGCGATGTGGGGCGTCTCGGCGCTCATCGGCCCGGCGCTCGGCGCCGTTCTCACGGCCACGATCGGGTGGCGGTGGGTCTTCTGGGTGAATCTGCCGCTCATCGCCGGCGTTGCCTGGGCAGGGGCGGCCGCGCTTCACGGGCGGCCCCGCCCGGCAGCCGCCGGCACGCGGCAGGTCCTCAACCTGACCGGGCCGGCACTCCTGGGGCTGATCGTCGTCGCACTGCTCGCGCTCACGAAGCACTGGCTCTCGCCGCTCGTCCTCGTCCCGCTCGCGCTTGTGCCGGCGCTCGCCTTCCTCGGCCACGAGCGGCGGACGCCCCAGCCGGTCTTCACCCATACCGCCAACTCGATCGCCGCCAACGTCGCCGCCTTCGCCGCCGGGGTCGCATTCCTCGGCGCCGAGACCTACCTGCCGCTGCAGCTCCAGGTCGGGTTTGACGACGGCGTGCGTGTGGTGGGGCTGGCGCTGCTCCTGTGCACGCTCGGGTGGACGGCCGGATCGATGGGCGCCGCCCGGGTGAACGCGCGCCCCCGCAACCAGATCGCGCTGGGGACGGCGCTCACGGTGGCGGCCACGTTCGTCATGGCCGTCCCGGCGGGCGGCGCCGTCCTGCCGATCGCGGCCTACACGTTCTCGGGCCTTGGGATGGGGATCGCCAGCCCCGCCCTCTTCGCCGCCGTCCTGGCCGACGGCGCGGAGGGCCGCGAGGGCCAATCGACGTCGAGCATCCCGCTCGCGCGCCAGGTCGGCTCGGGGATGGGCGCGGCCGTCGCCGGCATCGTCTTCGCCGCCACGCTCTCTGCCGCCCAGGTGCACGCCGCCGAGCGTGCCGGCGCGCATGTCCCCGACGTCGTCGGCGCCGCCCGGCTCACCTATCTGGCGGCCGCCGCCGTCGGCCTCGCCGGCGTCGCGGCGTGTCTGTGGCTGCGCGCCGACGTGCGCGCGGTGCGGGCCGAGCGGCCGATCGGCGAGCCGGAGGTGGTGGCCTAAGCCCTCGGGTCGGGTGGGCGCCGGGAAGAAACCCGGCGCCCCCGTGCAAGCGCACCCCGACCAGAGCCAGAGCTGGCGGTGGATTCGCGCATCTGAACGGCGTCGGAGCGGATCGTGCGGCGCACGCGCGCCATCCGCTGGCCTCGAACGGGCCGCGGTCATGTGGCGACGCGATGGGGCGCGAAGGCTCATATCGTCCGGATCCCAGCCTCGCCGCCCCGTTCGGATGAGAGCGGCTTCACTGGGCGGCCGCGGGCCGTCGGTGCGGGTGTCGGCGGTCTGCTCATGCTCGCGGCAGGTCTGTCGGCGCGGCGGCGTCGCGCCTTGGTGTAGATGGTTCGAGCCGCGGTCCGGCTCATCTGAGACACTGCTGCGGTGGGCGCAGTCGCCACCGACGTCGCCGCTGAGCTGCGGCGGCTCTTCGGCCACCCCGGGTTCCGGCCGGGCCAGCGCGACGCCGTCGAGGCGATCCTCGCCGGCCGTGACGTCCTGGCCGTGATGCCGACGGGCTCGGGCAAGTCGCTCTGCTACCAGCTGCCCGCGCTGGTCGCGCCGGGCGTCACGCTCGTCGTCTCCCCGCTGATCGCGCTCATGGAGGACCAGCATTCGGCGCTCCGCAACCGCGGCCTTGCGGGCGTCGAGATGCTCTCCTCGGCGATGTCGGGCGAGGACGTGGCCGGCGCGGTCGCACGCATCGGCGCAGGTGAGGCGCGCCTCGTCTACGTCGCGCCCGAGCGGTTCACGAGCGCGCGCTTCCTCGCGGCCATCGCGGACGCGGGCGTCGCGCGGCTGGCCGTCGACGAGGCGCATTGCCTCTCGGAGTGGGGGCATGACTTCCGTCCGGACTACCTGCGGCTCGCCGACGTCCGCGACCGGCTGGGAACGCCGCCGACGATCGCCCTCACCGCCACCGCAACGCCGAGGGTGGCGCGCGACATCGCGACCGCGCTCAGGCTGCGCGATCCGGTGGCGCCGCGGACGGGCTTCGACCGCCCGAATCTGACGTTCGCGGTCGTCCCCGTCGCCGGCGACCACGCCAAGCCCGCGGTTCTGAGCGGCCTCCTCCACGACCCCGATGCGCTGCCGGCCATCGTCTACTGCGGCCGCCGCCAGACGAGCGAGGACGTCGCCGCCGCGCTCACGGCCGGCGGGCTGCGGGCGACGGCGTACCACGCCGGCCTGGGCGGCGACCGTCGCTCGGCGGCGCTCCACGCCTTCCTCGACGGCGACGTTGACGTGGTGTGCGCCACGACCGCATTCGGGATGGGAATCGACAAGCCTGACGTCCGTTCCGTCGTGCATTGGGCCCTGCCCCCGTCGCCGGAGGAGTACTACCAACAGGCGGGCAGAGCGGGCCGCGACGGGCAGCCGGCGCGCTGCACCCTCCTCTACGCCGGCCGCGACAAGGGGCTCGTCGTCTACTTCATCAACCGGGCGAGGCTGGCGCCGTCCGACCTCGCGGGCGTGCACGCCGCCGCCGTCTCGCGCGCCGACGCGCGAGGGGTCTTCCGGGTACGGGAGCACGAGCTCGCGACGCCCGAGCCGCGCATCGCCTTTGCCGTGCTCGAGCGGGCCGGCGCACTTGAACTCTTCCCGGCTCCGGCGGGGTGGGCGGCGGGACGGCTGGCCGACGCCAAGCTCTCGAAACGCCACCTCGCGGCGGCGGTGATCGCCGGCCGCAGGGTCGAGCGCCGCCGCTGGGACCGGCTCGCGGCCATCGACCGCTACGCGACCGGCGGCCGCTGCCGGCGGCGGGTGCTGCTCGAGTACTTCGGCGACACCCCGCCCGAGGGTGCGTCGGAGCGGTGCTGCGACGTCTGCGCGGGTTCGGCCCTCGCCACGGCGCCCGCGGAGTCGGTCGTGGCGGCGCCGCGCGCCTCGAGGGTCGACCTCGACGCGGCCGTCATGCGCGCCGTCGACGACACCGGCGGGCGGGTCGGCCGGACGCGGATCGTCCAGATCCTTCGCGGCTCGCGCAGCCGCGCCCTCGTCGCCGCCGGGCACGATCGGCTGGCGGCGTACGGCGTCCTCGCGGGCGTCTCGAACCGCGACGTTCTCGCCGCCGTCGACCGCCTCATAGACCGGGGCGCGCTCGAGCTCACGTCCGGGCCGTACCCGCTCGTGCGGCGCCGTCCGGGCGCGGGGGCAAGCGCCAGAGCGGCGGAGCTCCGCGAGCAGGTGCGGAACCTGGGCCGCCACGGGGGAGAGGAGGCGGTGCCGTTCCTCGCCCGGGTGCTCGTCGCCGCGGACGACGCCGAGCTTCGGGCGCTGGCCGCCGAGGCGCTCGGCCGCATTGGCGGTGACCGGGCCACGGCGGCGCTTCGCGCCGCGCGGCCCGAGGGCGACGTTCGCGTCGCGACGGCGATCCGGTCCGCCCTGGAGACGCGGTCCTAAAGTTCGGCCAACGGAATGCCGCTATGGTGGCTACGGTGCTGCGCCGCCTCCTGTCGTTCACGGCCGAGCCGCCGGTCGTGCTTGCGATCGGCGCCCTTGTCGTGGGCATGGTCGACATCGTGTCGGCGCTCACGCCGGCGCTGACCGACCGGTTCGACCTCTTCCGGGCGCTGCTTCCGACCGGCGCCGGCGACCTTGCCGGGTCGGTCACGTTCGCGTCCGGAGTCGCCCTCGTCTGGCTTTCGGGCGGGCTCGCCCGGCGCAAGCACCGCGCCTGGCTCATGGCGACTGCGATGGTGGCGTTCGCCGCCGCCGCGCACCTTCTTCCCGGCTTCGACGTCGAGGAGGCCGTCGGCAGCCTCGCGCTTCTGGTCGCGCTCGTGCGGACGCGGCGCTGGTTCGACGTTCCAGGTGACCCGACGAGTCTCCGCCCCCTCGTCCTCGGGCTGGCGGTGACGGTCGCCGCGTGGGCGGTCGTGGGCTCCGAGGCCGGCGACCACCTGAACCGCATCACCGACCTCGGGTTCGAGATCGTGCTTGCGGCCGGCGCGTTCTGGGTGCTGCACCTGTGGCTTCGCTCCCACCGAGAGCCGGATGCGCAGACGGCGGAGGATCACGCCAGGGCGCGCGCGCTCGTGTCCGAGCACGGCCACGACAGCCTGTCCTTCTTCGCGCTTCGCCGCGACCGCCGCTACGCCTTCTCCAAGGCAGGGAACGCCTTCATGCCATACCGGGTGGTCGGCGGCTGCGCGCTCGTCGCCGGTGATCCGATCGGCGCCCCGGCGGAGGTGCCCGACCTGGTCGCGGACTTCGCGGCGCTGTGCCGCGAGCGGGGATGGCGGATGGTCGTCCTGCACGCGTCCGAGCGATGGCTCGAGCTCTACCGGGCGCGGGGCATGCGGTCCATCGCCATCGGCGACGAGGCGGTGCTCCGTCCGGCCGAGTTCTCGCTCGAGGGCCGCAGCATCCGCAAGGTGCGCCAGTCAGTCTCGCGCCTGGAACGCGCCGGATATACCGTCCTGGTCGCCGCGCCCGGCGAGCTCACACAGGAGCTTCGCGGAGACATCGACGAGGTCACGCGCGAGTGGCTCGGCGGCGCGGTTGATCGCGGCTTCTCGATGGCGATGGACGACCTCTACGGACATCCCGAGGCGCGGTTCGCCCTGGCGCTCGACGCCGACAGCCGCGCCCGCGGCTACCTGCACCTCGTGCCGTCATCGCGCGGGTACTCGCTCTCGGCGATGCGGCGCGGGCACGGCACGCCGAACGGGCTCATGGAGTACCTGATCGCGAGCGCGACGATGTGGGCCGGCGCCGCCGGCGCCGAGGAGCTCTCCCTGAACTTCGCCGTCCTTGCGGACGTGCTCCGCGCCGACGACTCCTCGCCCTGGTACATGCGGCTCGCCCGCCGCGTCGTCATCCGCCTCGACCGCGCGTTCCAGCTGGAGCGCCTTTTTCGCTTCAACCGCAAGTTCCATCCGGACTGGCGGACGCGGTACATCTGCTACGAGCGCGCGATCGACGTCCCGGTGTTCAGCCTTGCAACGCTTCGGGTGGAGAAGCTGCTCGCACCGCCGACTCGTCTCGCGGGTCGATCGCGAGCGTGATCACGGTCGCCTCTGCCGGCGCCAGCTCGGCGACGGCGCGCTCGGTGGCGAAGAGGATGACTTGGCGCTCCTCTGCCAGCTCGGCCAGGTAGGCGAGCGTTCGCGCCATCCGGTCTGCGTCGAAGTGCGCGAACGGCTCGTCGAGCAGAAGCGGCGGAGCGCCGGCGCCGGGGCACATCAGTCGTGCCAGCTCGAGCCGCTGGACGAGGTAGGCCTGTCGCTGCGTCCCGTGTGACAGCGCCTCGAGGTCGACGATCTCGCCGGTCTCGGGGGCCTCGAGCCGGACGCCCAGATCGTCCTCGACGAACGCGGTCGTGTACCGCCCCGCGGTGAGCCGGCCGATCGGAGCCGCGAGCGCCGCGCCGAGAAGCGGCGCCAGGTCGCGGTATGTCTCCTCCGCCGCGGAAGTGAGCTCCGCCTCGGCGAGGCGCAGGACCGCGTCGGCGTGCTCGAGCTGTTCGACGCGGTCGACGGCTTCGCCCAGCTGCTCGTGGAGCTCGGCGATATCCGGCGCGGTGCGCACGCGCTCGGCCAGGAGGCCGTCGAGATGCGCCGCCCGTCGGACCGCCTCGTCGCGTGCCGCCACCGCAGCGCGCAGCTCCGCTTCGATCGACTCGAGGTCGCGACCCTTCGCGAGCTCGCCGTGGCCGTTGAGACCGCGTTCCAGAGCGGCGAGACGCCGGCGCGCCTCGCCGAGGCTCTCGTCGCCCAGGAGTCGTGCAAGCTGCTCGTCGGCTCGCTTGACCGTCTCGACGGCGGCCTGGAGCTCGGCATGCGCCCCCGCCGCCTCGTCGTAGCGAGCGAGCGCGGCGTCCAGGTCGTCGGCAGGGAACCCGACGCGTCGAAGCTCGGTTCGGAGGCGGTCGACGACACCGGCCCGCTCCCGCTCGACCTGCTCGACGCCGGCGAGCTCGGCCCGCAGGCCTGCTCGCTCGACCCGCACCCGGGCCAGCTCGTCCTCGAGGCGGTGCAGCTCGCGATCTCGCGCACACGCTCCCCGAAAGGCATCGAGCCGCGGGCCGAGCGGGCCGTGGCCCGGCAGCAGCCGGTCGAGCTCCGCGGCTGCGCCTGAAAGGCGGCGGCCGGCCAGGGAGACGGCCGCGGCCACCGCGACTGCCACGGCGGCGGCCGCCCACGCGAGGGCCCCGATCGCGACGGCGCCGACCGCGACGGCGGCGGCGGCCGCGAGGGCCATGACCGCCCATCGTCGGGGGCGCTCACCGGCCGCCGCCAGCGCGAGCGCTTCGACGCGGGCCTCCGCGGCGGAGGCGCCGCGATGCCGCTCCAGGCCGGCCACGCGGGCGGCCAAATCGCCCTCGGCGGACTCGAGCTGGTCGAGCCGGGCTGCGCCGGCATCGAGCCCGGCGGCACGCCGCTCGCGCTCTTCGTGGAGGTCGCGGAGGCGGTCGCGCAGGGATGCCATCGCCGGGCACGGCTCGAACTTCGCATGCTCCGAGCGTCGCTCGGCGACGACGGCCGCCTCCCGCCGCGCCCTCTCGGCCTCGGCCGCCCAGTCGAGCCTGCGGCGGAGCTCTGCCGCCCGAAGGTGGGCCCGGGCGCCCTCGAGCGCCTCCACCGCGGCCGCCCCCGCCTCGCCTGCGCCACGGGCGGTGTCGCGCTCGGCGGCGATTCGCTCCACGTCTTCGCGGGCGGCCTCGGCCACGGCGACCGCCTCAGTGAGGCGGTCACGCTCGGCTCGTGCGCGCGGGAGGGGCTTGGTCGCCGCGTTGGCCAGACCGACGACGCGACGGCGATGCTCCTTCAGGATGTCGACGGCGGCAAGGGCGGACGCGTCGGCGGCGCCTTGGCCTACCACCGCCTCGACGGCGTGCCGGACCCCGCCGGCGTCGCCGATTCGCCCCAGCTCGGCCTGGGCGACATGGCCGAGGCGCAGGTACACCTCGCGGCCCACCCCCCACACCGCCTCAGCCTGGCGGTCGGGATCGCCGCCGCCGTACCCGGCCGTGAGGTCGGCGCCCGTCGCCGCGTCAACGACGGCGACGCGGCCGCGGTCGAGATCCCATTCCAGCCTGAGCGACCGCCCGTCCACGGCCACGATCTCGGCGGTGACGGCGTACCGCTCGCCGTTCCACGGCCGCAATTGCTCGATGAGCGCGGTCGTGGCCTTCGTCCGGCGCCCGCTCCCGACGAGGCCGAAGAGTGCCGCCGAGAGTGCGGAGTGGAGCGTGCTCTTGCCGGTCTCGTTGGGGCCGTGGACCACCGTCAGTCCCGACCCGAAGCGGAACTCGCGCCCGCACACCCGGCCGAAGCCGTGGACGACCAGCCGGTCAACCCGCACCGAGCACCTCCGTGTGGCCGTCCAACGCCCGGAGGCCGGCGAGCGCCGCCTCGCGCCCGGCAGCATCGCCACGCGCGAGCAGGCGGGCGGCGAACCGCCCGCGCACCGAGCGCTCCTGCGCGATCTCGGCAAGGTCGTACGCGGCCCGGGTGCGGTCGACGACGACGAGCTCGGCGAACTCGGCCACGCAGCGCTCCGCGAGGCTCTCGGGGTCGACGACGCAGCCGGGCGCGACCTCGCCCTCGATCAGGACACGCAGCGACGCTCCCGGCGGACCGGCCGCGGCGGCGGCGATCCGTGACTCGATCTCGGAGGAGCTGGTCGCGCCGTCGGCCCGGACGACGCGCTCGACGTACCGGCGGGTCGCCGTCGGCACGGCCCGGATGCGCACCACTCTCTCCTCGACGGTGACGAGCGAAGCCCCATGGGTTCCATGGCGCTCGCCCCACCCCAGCGGCTCTGGGCTCCCGGGGTAACAGAGCAGATCGTCGCCGTAGCCGTCGTGGAAGTGTCCGAGCATGACGTGGTTCGCGCCGGTCGCCTGGAGCTGCGCCCGGGTGACGGAGCGGTGCCGGCCCTCGTCGGCCCAGCGCTCGCCGGTGAGCGCGGCATGGATCAGGAGCAGGTGAACGCGGCCGTCGGCCGGCGCCCGGAAGCCGCCGGGGACGCCGGGCGGCGCGGTCGTCGCCGTGAATGCCGAGCCCCACACGACCACGCCCTCTCCCAGCTCGAACGCCTCGGGCCGATCCGAGGTGAAGACGTGCACGTTCCCCGGCCAATCGGCCAGGCGCCACGGCGAGCCGGAGTTCACGGGGTCGTGGTTGCCCGGCGCGACGAGCACCGGCACCTCCGCGCGGGCGAGCTCGCCGGAGAGGAACGCGACGGTATCGGCGGTGACCGACGCATGCTCGTAGACATCGCCGGCGAGGCACACCGCGCCGACTCCCTCGGCCTTCCCCGCAGCGAGCGCCCGCGACAGGGCGTCGCGCAGCTCGGCCCTCCGGCGGGCCGCGCCGCGGCGGTCGTCCGCGTCGCGGAAGACGCGGTCGAGATGGATGTCTGCGAGGTGGAGGATCTTCATGAGCCGGACCCTCGAGTGTACGAGGGGCGCCGGATGGACATCTGTGCGCCGTGGCCGAACTGGCACACATCTGCGACATGCCGTGACCCACCCGGCACCCCCAACCGCATACCGTGGCCGCGTGGGCTCGAGAAGGATCGCGAGCATCGTGTTGGCCGTCGCTGCGGTGGCGGTGGGCGCCGGCACCTGGTGGCGGGCGGCGGAGCCGGCGCCGCCCTTCGCGACGGGCACGGTCGTCCGCGCGATCGACGGCGACACGATCCTCGTGCGCGGCGCGGACGGCGGCATCGAGGACGTTCGCCTGCTCGGCATCGACACGCCGGAGACGGTCGACCCGCGCAGGCCGGTCGGATGCTTCGGGCCGCAGGCGTCCGCGTACACCAAGCACCTTCTGACGGGCCGGCAGGTGAT
>DASQXS010000206.1:0-5711 GCA_035639615.1 Gaiellales bacterium
GGGCCCGCCGGTATGCGACGGCCCGGTCGTCTGCTGGGCGCAAAAGACCCAGATGCAGTTGCCCCCCGAGGCGAGCGTCGCCCCCTCGCCGGCGAAGACCGAGAAGACCCGCCGCCAGGCCGCGGCGAAGGCCGCCTCGCCGGGCCCGCCCAGGCCGCCCTGCCAGGCGCCGTAGTACGGGTTGTGCGGGCCGTTCGGCTCCTGCCACAGCCGGAAGATGACCGGGACGCGGAGCGCCAGAAGGCCGCGCGCGACCCCTCTCCAGTACCCGTCGAACTCCCCGTTTGCGATCCGGTCGATGCCCTGCCCGTAGGACGTGACGGCGAGGTCGCCCTTCCCGGTCCAGCCCGTCGACTTGACCGGGAACGTCGTCGGCGAGCCGAAGGAGGTCATCGGCACGACCGCCGGCGATGTCAGCTTCGCATCGGCCGAGGCCGCGGCGCTCGGGCAGGTCGCGAGCCAGTTGTACCGGCGGTTGCGGATCGCCATCCGCCGCCGCAGCTGAGTCTCGATCCCGTTCGCGGTCGTGAACCCGCGGGTCGTGTCGTCGGCGCCGAAGTAGGCCCCGGTGGCCGGGATCTCGAGGCCGCCCCAGCTGCCCACGATCGCCGGGTCACGCGCCGGCGTGGCGGCCTCGGCGCGGGTCACTTCGCGGGCGGCGAGGGCGGCGGCCGCGGCGCCCAGAGCGGCCCGGCCGATGAGCTCCGCGCGGGTCATCGAGGCCGGTCGGCCGCGTGGGTCGCGCACACAGCGATCCTATCGCGGCGCCGCGTTGACGCCGTCTCGGCGGCGTGCGACGATGTCCGGCGCAGGGCTGTCCGCACGGCGGAGGAGTTGGGCTTGTCGAAGGCCCGTCGGGTCATCATCGCGTTCGTGATCGCCGAGGCGATCGCGGCGGCGCTGCCGACGGGAGTCGCCTTGGCCCAGTACCCCGGATCGAACGGGCTCATCGGCTACCAGACGCACCCCGACCGCTCGTCAGACCGCGTCGACCTCTACGCCGTGCGCCCGGACGGCAGTGGGGCCCACCTGCTCGTCCCGCCCGACCTCACCCAGTCGAGCTTCGACTACGGCCCGACGTTCAGCTCCGACGGCGCCCGCATCGGCTACTCCCGCTGCTGCGACGACGGCGCGATGACGGTCAACCTCGACGGCACGGACATGCTCACCGCGGGCGGGGACGGCTACGACGACGGCGTGCCGGAGTTCTCGCCGGACGGCTCGCACATCATCTGGGAGAACCAGTCGCGGGTCTTCTACGCCAACGCCGACGGGACCGACCGCCACGTGATCCTGAGCGGCGTGGACGACCCAACGTTCTCGCCGACCGGCTTCGTCGTCTACGTCGGCTCGAACGGCGAGGTCTACCAGGTGTGGCCGGACCCGCTGGGAGTCCCGCAGCAGCTGACCGACTCGGGCAGGCCGCACCACCAGCCGGACGTGTCGCCCGACGGGCAGACGCTCGTCTTCACGAGCGGGACGTGCTGCCAGTGGTCGCTGTGGACGGCCGACCTGAGCGTGTACCCGGCGGCCGAGACCAAGATCCACGACGACTGGGCGTGGGGCGTCTGGTCGCCGGACGGCACCCTGATCGCCTACGAGGATCAGATCGCCGGAGGGATCTGGACGGCCACGCCCCAGGGCGGCTCGCCGCACGAGGTCGCCCCGGCCGGGTTCGGGCGGCCGGGCTGGCAGCCGCGCAGGCCGGGCCCGATGATCTACCACCCGCTCCTGCACTTCCAGGCGACGGCGATCGGGCCGGCATCGAGCCCGACGATCCCCGCCCAGCTGGGCTGGCACGCCGCCTCCGCGGTGTGCGCGTTCCAGGCACAGCGGCGGCTGAACGGCCCGGACACGCCCTGGCAGGCGGTCTCGCTCGCCTCCAACACGGCCAAGACGCTGACCCAGTCGCTCCTGGCGGGCGACACCTACGAGTACCGCGTCCGGGCGCAGAGCTGCGCGGGCGCGTGGGGCGGCTGGTCGCAGGGCTTCGTCCCGTTCGCGGTCGCCGCCGCGCAGGAGTGGAGCTCGGCCATCACCTACTCCGGGTCGTGGTCGCGCGTGACCCAGTCATCGGCGTGGGCCGGCGCGCTCAGGCGGACGTCGAGCGGCGGCGCGGCCGCCACCTACACGTTCACGGGCCGGAACGTGGCCGTGGTCGGGACGCGCGGGCCGGCGTACGGGAGCTTCCAGGTGGTCGTCGACGGCGTCCTTCGGGGGACGGTCGACGCGCACGCCTCCGCGACGGCTTCCCGGAGGATCCTGTTCCGCTACGGGTGGCCCCGGGCGGGCCAGCACACGATCAGGATCATGAACCTGGCAACCGCCGGCCATCCCCAAATTGACCTGGACGGCTTCGCCGTCTTCCGTTGAGCGCAATTCCGGGGTCAGGCACGGAATTGCGGTGCCATACCTCGGCGGCGTGCTGACGGCCGGCCTGACCCCGCAATTGCGTGCCTGACCCCGCAATTGCGTGCCTGACCCCGCAATTGCGTGCCTGACCCCGCAATTGCGTGCCTGACCCTGCAATTGCGTGCCTGACCCCGCAATTGCGTGCTGATCTCGGCGCCCGCTAAGAGACCGGGATCGTCTTCTCCGGGTCGATGAACGGCATCGGAACGACCGTCGCCGACCGCGGGCCCCACTCCGACTCGACGTCGAGGCGCGTCCCCTCCGCCGTCAGCTCGGCCGGCACCCAGGCGTAGCCGATGTTCTTCTCGAGCCGGGGCGAGAAGCAGGCCGACGTCACCTTGCCGACGACCGAGCCGCCGTGCGACACCCGCCACTTGGTGAAGTTGAGCGAGGGGAAGCGCTCGCCGTCGAGCTCGACGCCGACGATGCGGCGGGTGATGCCCGCCTGGGAGATCCGGCGCAGCGCGTCGCGGGCCGCGCACTCCACATCCAGGTCGACGAGCCGGTCGAGCCCCATCTCGTACGGGTTGTTCTCGTACGTCATGTCGGCTCCCCAGTTGAAGATGCCGCCCTCGATGCGGCGGATGTCCACCGGTCCGGTGGGACGGATGTCGTAGGGCTCGCCGGCGCGCATGATCGCCTCCCAGAGCTCCGTCCCCCGGGAGCCGTCGGTGAGATACACCTCGTACCCGACCTCGGAGGTCCAGCCGGTGCGGGTGACGACGATCGGGATGCCCTCGATCTCGGTCTCGGTGAACCAGTAGTAGCGAAGGTCGAGGATCTCCTCGCCGAGCAGATCCCGCATCACGTCCTTCGAACGCGGCCCCTGCACCTGAAGCGGGTGCACGTCGGCCTCTCGCAGCTCGACGTCCATGTCTGTGCCCGCCGCGAGCCCCTTCGCGTAGAGCAGCGCGTCGCTCGACGCGAGCGCGAGCCAGAACCGGTTCTCGTCCATGCGCGTGAGGACGGGGTCGTTCAGGATGCCGCCGTCGGGCGCGCACACGAGGACGTACTTGGCCTGGCCGACGGCGCACGTGGAGAGGTCGCGCGGCGTGAGGAGCTGGGTGAAGCGGAAGCCGTCCGGGCCCGAGACCTCGAGGCAGCGCTCGACGGCGACGTCCCACAGCGTGACGTGGTTCAGGAGGTGCCAGTACTCCGCCTCGAAGTCGTCGAAGCGGATGGGGAAGAGCATGTGGTTGTAGACCGTGTACCCGAGCGGCCCGTGCCGCTGCTCGGCCTCGTAGTAGGGGCTGCGCCGCAGCCGCGCCCCGCACTGGACGAGACCCATGTCGAACGCCGTCGCCTGCATGCTCGGTCCTCCCGGTCGCGTGGGGCGATCGTACAGGCGTGACATTGGCACGCGCGACGCACTACAGCGGTCGTGGGTGAACGTTGATCAGTGGTGCTCGCCGGCGGCGCGTTCCTCCACCATCGCAGTCGCCACGCGCGCGACGGAGTCAATCGGGAATCGCTCCAGGAGGGGATCCAGCTCGTCTCGGATCGTGTCCTCCTCGATGCGGTGGCACTCGGACTCGACCCGGCGGCGGAAGTACACCCACAGCTCCTCGGTGTCATCTGCCATCAGCATCGCCTTGGCTACGAGCGGCACTGCGTGCTCGACCAGCTGGTCGTGAGTCGCCTTGTGTCCTGCCTCGGGTGGCATCTCCCTCCCTCGTCGTCCCCATGAACCACTTCCGCGCGCGGGCCCGCGCCCGCCGGGCGGATCCGCCGGCTGTCCTCGATCACCAGCTCGTCGATGCTCAGCCAGATCTTCCGCGGCCACGGTCAGGCCGACCATCTGGGCGATCGTGTGCAGCGCTGCGCGCACCTGGCCCGGTTCTCCATCAAGGGCGGCGGATGCCGACCGGCCTCTGCGGCCAACGCCGCGGCCACGCAGCCAGCGCTGGGCCAGATACAGATCCACGGCGGCGATCGCGACCGCCGCCAGCCAGAGCGTGGTGGTGAAGCCCGTGAGGGGCGCGATTGTCCAGAGGGTTCTCATCGGACAATGAGCGGCGACCCGATCGGCATCAGCCGTGCGAGGCGCCGGATGTCGCTGTTTCGCATCCGAATGCAGCCGTGCGAGACTCGACCCGGGATCAACCCGGGCTGATCCGTGCCGTGGATGCCGACAAACCCACCGTCAGGCCAGTCCGTGACGGCAGCCGACCTCGCGCTCGTGCCGAAGGCGATCGGGCCGTAGAAGGGGCTGGCGTACCTGGTCAGGCGATCGCGGATGTAGAAGTGCCCCTGTGGAGTCGGCGTCGACGCCCTCCCCACCCCGACCGGGGCACGGAAGACGATTCGCCGCCCCCGGTAGAGCGTCGCACGCAGCGTGCGCAGGTCGACGACGAGCCGGGTGCGGACGAACCGGTATCCGCCGAGCGCCGACCGCTTGACCCAGCCTTCCGTATTGTTGGGAAGGATCGGGAGGCGAACATGCGCCCAGAGGCCGCCGGGCCGGGTGTGGCGAACGCCGACCACGAGAACGAGGTTGGCCGTGCCCTCGGGCGTGCGGGTCGAAAGGGTGGTCACCACCGCGGCGCTCGACGACGGCCGCACACGGGCCGCGGCGGGGTGAGCGACCGGCGCCCACCGCGACACGGTCACGGGGATTCGAAGCGGATGCGGCGTCGGCACGGTGAAGGCGGGCGTCGCCGGCCCCGGCAACTGGTCAGCCCCCCACCGGGCGGCTCGCAGCGGCGCTCCGCGCTGCCCCACCGCGGCGGTCGCACCGCTGCTGGGCTGTAGTACGTGGACCGTCGCCACGGCGCCGGCGACGAGCACGGCGGCCAGCACCACTCCTCGTCTGACCGACCAGGGCGACGCGGTCATCCCTATCCGGTGAATCCGGGCGCGCGGGTCGTGCCCGTTCGCGGGTCCGGCGCCAGGAAATCGGTGGAGAGGACGAGCGCCCGCATCCGCGACTGCGACTTCGGCTCGTCAAACGCGGTCAGCGTCGGCAGCACGCCTGCGACCCGGCGGAGCCACGCGGCGTGGCGGGCCTCGACGGAGTGCAGCGAGACCGCCGCCGCGAGCACGTCGCGGGAGTCGAGGCGCACGGCCTGATACTTGAGCAGCGCGGCCGTCAGATCCTCGAACGCAACCGCGGTACGGAGGAAGGCCCGCTCGTTTTCGGTCACACCGTGATAGTCGAAGAATCCCTTGGCCACCGCTGCGGGGCCGAGAATCCGCTTGATGGCACGGGCGTGCGCCCACTCGTGCGCGCCGACGACGCGGGCCGCGTCCCGCGCGGGCGGCGACAGGTGGCCGATTCGGAGTGCTTCGGTGTACATGCT
>DASQXS010000207.1:0-2828 GCA_035639615.1 Gaiellales bacterium
GCTCGACCAGCGTCACATCGATCCCGCCGGCGGCGCAGGCGTGGGCGGCCAGAAGGCCGATCGGCCCCCCGCCGACGACGAGCACGCGATCCGCGGCCGTGATCCCGTCCACCCGCATCACTGCGACGGACGTCGCCAGAGGCTCGGTCAGGACGGCAACCCGCTCGTCCATCCCGTCCGGGATCGGGACGAGCGCGTCCGGCCGCACCATCACCCGCTCGGCGAAGACGCCCTGCCGGTCGAGCCCGAGAAGCCCGCGCGACTCGCACAGGTTCTCCTCGCCCCGGAGACACGCGGCGCACGACCCGCAGACGACGAGCGGGAAGACGACGTAGCCCGTGTCCGGCCGGCCGGCGACGCGGCCAACCGCCTCGTGCCCGAGCACGAGCGGGGGGACGCGGGGCCCGGCGTGGCCCCGATAGGGATGGAGGTCGGAGCCGCACACGCCGGCCAGCGTCACGTCCACCGCGACGTCGCCGTCGCCCGCCGCCGGCGCAGGGATGTCGTCGTAGGTGAGCCGAGGCCCGCCGTGCCAGGTGAGCGCCTTCATGACCGGACCCGGCCTATCATCGCACGGCATGAAGATCACCTCGGTCGAGCCGATCGTCCTGCGGCTGGCCGAGATCGACACCCGCAGGGCGGACGGCACCCAGGACGCGTTCATCGTCCGCGTCCACACCGACGAGGGGCTGGTGGGAGTCGGCGAGGCCGACACCTCGCCGTATGTGGCCCGCACGATCGTCGAGATGCCGTCCTCGCACGCCGTGGCCCGCGGGCTCGCGGAGCTCCTCGTCGGCGAGGATCCCCTGGCGATCCGCCGCCTCTGGGATCGGATGTTCCGCGGCTCCTACCACTACGGCCGCGCGGGCGCGGCGCTGCATACGATCAGCGCGGTCGACATCGCGCTCTGGGACATCGCCGGCAAGGCGGCCGGCCGGCCGGTGTCCGACCTGCTCGGCGGCCGCCGCGTGGACTCGCTCACGGCGTATGCGAGCGAGGTGATGCCGGAGACGGCCGGAGAGGTGCGGCGGATCGCCGCCCACGCCGTCGAGGCCGGCTACGACGCGCTCAAGCTCGGGTGGGGCCCGCTCGGACGACGGCTCGACCACGACGTCGAGCTGGTCGCGGTGGCCCGGGCCGAGCTCGGCCCCGACCGCACGCTCATGGTCGACGGCGGCACGGCCTACACCGTCAAGCGGGCGCTCGAGCTCGTGCGCGCGCTCGAGCCGTACCGCGTGTACTGGCTCGAGGAACCGCTCGCGGCCGACGACTATGACGGCTACCGGCGGCTGGCGGACGCCGCCCCGGTCCGGATCGCCGCCGGGGAGGCCGACTCCGGCATCCGCCCGTTTCGCGACCTGGTCGAGCGGGGCCACGTCGACGTGCTGCAGCCTGACCTGGCCCGCTGCGGCGGGTTCACCGTGGGGCGACGGATCGCGGAGCTCGCAGCCGACGCGGGCGTCGAGGTCGTGCCGCACTGCTTCTCGACCGGCATCCTCGTGGCGGCATCCCTGCACTTCGCCGCATGCCTCGACCGGCCGACGTTCGCCGAGCTGTCGGTGGCCGGGTCCCCGCTCGTCGCCGAGCTCCTCGAGACACCGTTCGAGCTGCGCGACGGCCGGCTCGATGTCCCGAAGGGGCCCGGGCTCGGGGTCGAGCTGAACGAGGAGCTGATCGAGCGGCTGCGGGTGACGTGACCTCGATCCGGCGGGATCCGGGTGGTACGCTGTCCCCTCGGGCCTTCGAAACCAGGGGCCCGCGGATGGGCAATGGGGCAGCGAGCATCGTGGGCAACGGCGCGAACTGCGACCCGGGGCGCGGTCGCTCTGGGCGTCGTGCTCTTTCAACCGTGTGCGCCCGCCCTCGCGGGAACGGTCCCCTCGGGCGATGACCCGCTTGGCCAGGTGACCGATACCGTTGCCGGCAAGGGTGACGCGGTGACGGGGACGCTCGGATCGGCGCCGGTCATCGGCCCGGCGGTGTCGCCGGTCGTCGGGCAAACGGCGAGGACCGCGACGCGGACGGCCTCGGGGCTGGACGGCGCCGCGGCCGGGCTCGTGGACAGCGCCTCGAAGACCGGCGGCCACGACCTCGGCCAATTGCCCGCGGCCGGCGGCGGCACCGGTCGGCGCGCATCGAGCGCGCCCGCGCCCGCGGAGACCCGGCCGCACCGGTCTCGCGCAGCCCCTGCTCCGGGCCGCGCGCCGGCGCGCGGACGGGCGCCGCGGACGGCGCCGCCGGCCCAGCCGTCTCTAATCCCGCCGGCCCCGGCCACCACCGATCGGCCCGGGATTCCGCAAACGGCCGGGCCGTCCCCGCACGCCCCGCCCGCGCCGGCCGTCCCTGCCTCGGAGCCCACCGCGGCGGCGGGCGCCGCCGGAGCTCAGCCGCTCGACCTGCTCGCCGTCCTCGCAACCGCGGCGCTCGCGGGATACGCCGCCGCGCTCCGGCGCTCCCGGGCTCCTCCCGGCATCACGCCCCCGGTCTCCTACCCGCCCGTCCGGCCGCGGCCTGGATAGGCGGACGGCGTGGTTCTCGATTCATGCCACGCCGCCGGGTCGCCGGATCCGGTCGGCGATCACCGAAGGAGACCGACATGAACGGACGCACCACCGCTCGGCCCGCGACCGCGCTTCGCAGGCTCGAGCAGATCACGAGGGACATGAGCCAGTGCTTCGACCAGCTTGCAACCGCCATCCTGAGCCCCGACCCGCTCCAGCGGCGGGCCGAGGTCAGCGTGCTGGCAGCGCGCATCGGCCGCGACTGCGAGCGGATCGCACGCAGCCTCCGGCTCCTGGTCGAGGAGGCGGAGGCGCTACCCGCCGTCG
>DASQXS010000208.1:0-3231 GCA_035639615.1 Gaiellales bacterium
AAACCCGCTCCTCCCGGAGCGTCGCCCTGGAGCGGGCCGGCCTTAGCCACGGCGGCGCGGTGGTGCCGAGCTTCACCACCAGGTACAGGTGGACGCCGATCAGGGCGATGATCAGCCCCGGCACGATCAGCATGTGGATGGCGTAGAAGCGGGACAGGGTGGTGGCGTCGAACTCCGTCCCCGTGCGCAGCAGGTCGGCCAGGTAGGGCCCCAGGAGGGGTCCCGTCCCGGTGATGTTGTTGCCCACGATCGTCGCCCAGTAGGAGCGCTGGTCGAAGGGCAGCAGGTAGCCGGTGAAGCCCATGAACATGGTCAGGATCAGGAGCACCACCCCGACCACCCAGTTGAGCTCGCGCGGGTACTTGTAGGCGCCGAACACGAAGGTGCGCGCCATGTGCAGGAAGATCAAGATGATCATCACACTCGCCCCCCACTTGTGCATGCCGCGCACGAACTCGCCGAGGAAGACGTCGTTGGTGAGGTGGGTGATCGAGGGATAGGCCTGGGTGGGGGAGGGCGTGTAGTACATGGCCAGGAAGACGCCGGTCACCGCCTGGACCGTGAACGCGAACAGGGTCGCCGAGCCGAGCGTGTAGAACCAGTTGGTGCCCTTGGGCACCTTGCGGAAGAGCAGCCCGGTGAGGAAGCTCGAGCCGCCGGTGCGCTCGTCGATCCAGCCGACCAGGTCGGCCGGCGCCTCCCTCAACGCGGGGCCGGCGCCGTCCTGCGCGCCCGGGCGCTGCGGCTTCCTCAATGCTCTGGGGACGGGGAACCTCATCTCAGGCTCCGGGCGGCGGCGGAGCCGCGTCCGGCCGCGGGGGGTAGATGACGTTCCAGATCCCGCCCGTGAACTCGCCCGGGTCGCGCGCCCGCACCGGCTCGAGCTGCGAGGTGACGCTGTAGCGGGGCCCGAGCTGCACCTGGCCGTTGCGGACTCGGGTCTGGAAGCGGTCGAGCGGCCTCACCGGGGGGCCGCCGATCACCTTGCCCTGGAAGTCATAGACGCCGCCGTGGCAGGGGCAGATGAAGCTGGTCGCCGCCGGCGAGTAGTTCACGGGGCAGCCGAGGTGCGCGCACCGGGTGGAAATCGCGACGAAGCTCTTGGGGTCCTCGTTGTACGGCGCCTTGGGGATGCCCCGGCGCACGAACGCCGTCGTCTTCCCGGCCTCGCCGATCCCGTCGACGACGCTGAACACCACTGGCTTGTAGGTGTTGCGCACGAAGCGGCTCGTCGGGCCGACGCTCTCCCAGCGCTCCTCCGGCTGGTCGAAGATCGGCGCCACGGCGAAGCCCACCGCCGGAAGCACGATCACCGCGCCGGCGATTCCCCCCAGCGCCTGGCCCGCCACCGTCAAAGCCCGGCGCCGGCTCATCGTCTCGCCCTCGAAGAAGCCGGGCGGATCGGGCTTCGGTAGAGCGCCGTCGCCAGCGGAGGCGTTGCTCTTTTCGGCGGCGTCGGCCACGTTCGGACTTGGTCGATGCTAGCGCTCGGCCGGGAGAGTCACCTGCGGCCTCGCGCGCGCAGGTCGAAGTCGGGCCGGAAGCCTATCGCCTCGGCGGCCCGCTCCAGCGCGCCGACGATTCCCGCTTCTCGTCCCGCATTCAGGGCCGCCTCCCACAGCGCCTGGGTCGCGGACCTGCCCTCGCGGAGGGCGAGTTTCGCGCTCTCGTTCTCGGCCGTCGGCCCGGCCGTCACCGCGGTGACCGCGGCCAGCCAAAGAGCGTCCGCCGCTCGCCCCCGAGCCCCTTCGCCGGGAGGATCTTCGAGATCCGGAGACTGGGCAGCGGCCCCCGCGTGCAGCTGCGCCACCAGCGAGATCAGGTCGGCGAGTTCGCGGATCGCGCCGAGGTCGCCGAGCGCCGCCAGGCGCTCCAGGCCGCGCGCGTACAGGTAGTCGCCCGCGAGCAGGGCGAGGTCGGGGTCCGCCCCGACGACCAGGCGCGGCTCTCCGTAGTGCAGCAGGTAACCCTCGCGGATCGCCTCGATCAGCAGCGCGTAGTCACCCGCCGCGCCCGCCGCCCGCGGACCCGAGGCGGCGAGGAGACCAAGCGCCGGCTCGAGGTCGGCCGGGTCGGCGACGTGGGGCGAGATCACGGATCCCTCGACCGCCAGCTGAGCGGCCAGCTCGTGAAGAGCCTCCTGCGGGGCGGGGCTCCGCGCGGCCATCGGCGGGCGAGGTTACCCCTACGGGCCCACGGTTGACATCGCGTTGGCGACCCCGGGCCCGCCCCGGCGGGCCGATCCCTACCCGAAGGCGACCGCGAACGCCTCCTCGGCGGCCGCCGCGGTGCGGTCGATCGCCGCCTCGTCGTGGGCGAGGCAGACGAACCATGCCTCGAACTGCGAGGGCGGCGGGTAGATGCCGCGCTCTAGCAGCGCGCGGCAGAAGCGGCCGTGCGCCTCGAGGTCGCAGGCCGAGGCGCCGGCGAAGTCGCGGGCGGGGTCGGCGCTGAAGAAGGGCGTCACCAGACCGCACACCGAGGCCACCCGGACCGGCCGGTCGCCGGCAGCTTCGCGGAGGGCGGCGGCGAGTCGCTCCGTGAGCTCGTCGAGCCGCCGGTAGGCCGGGGGGCCCAGCTCCCCCAGGGTCGCGAGCCCCGCTGCCACGGCGAGCGGGTTCCCGGACAGGGTTCCCGCCTGGTAGACGTCGCCCGCGGGGGCGACCCGCTCCATGAGCTGCCGCCGGCCCCCGTAGGCGCCGGCAGGCAGGCCCCCGCCGAGCACCTTTCCCAGGATCGTCAGGTCGGCGCTGACGCCATAGCGCTCCTGGGCGCCGCCCCGAGCCACCCGGAAGCCGCTGATCACCTCGTCGAGGACGAGCAGCGCCTCGGCCGCGTTCGCCTCCTCGCGCAGGAACTCGAGGAAGCCCGGCTCGGGCGGCACCACGCCCATGTTCGCGGGCACCGGCTCGGCGAGGATGGCGGCCGGCCGGTGCTCAGCGGCGGCGGCGGCCACGGCCTGGCGATCGTTCCACGGCACGACGATCGTGTACGCCGCCTGCGCCGCCGTGACCCCGGGGGTGGCGGCGATCCCCTCCGTGGCGAGCCCCGAGCCGGCCTCGGCCAGAAGCCCGTCCACGTGGCCGTGATAGGCGCCGGCGAACTTGACCACCTTGTCGCGACCGGTGGCAGCGCGGGCGAGCCGCAGGGCGCTCATGGTCGCCTCGGTTCCCGAGCTGACCATCCGCAGCATCTCCACCGACGCAATCCGCTCACAGACCTCGGCCGCCA
>DASQXS010000209.1:0-2238 GCA_035639615.1 Gaiellales bacterium
TGTACACCGCCTGCCACAACTACGGCAAGAACTACGGCGACGTCGACAAGGGCCACCGCGCCAATGGCTTCACCACCGACGGCGGCTTCTGCGAGTTCCAGGTCAACAACATCAACACGCTCATCCCCGTCGACGACAGCATGAGCGACGAGGAGGCGACGCTGGTCGTCACCGCCGGGACGTCGATGTACGGCCTGACGGAACTCGGCGGCCTGGTCGCCGGCGACGCGGTCGTCGTGAGCGGTCCCGGGCCGATCGGGCTGCTCGGCGCGGCGGTCGCCAAGGCCCTCGGCGCGCAGCCGGTGATCCTGACCGGCACACGCGACAACCGGCTCGAGATCGGCAAGCGCCTGGGCGCGGACCACGTGATCAACGTGCGCAACGAGGACGCGGTCGAAAAGGTGCGGGAGCTGACCGGCGGCAGGGGGGCCGACTTCGTCGTCGAGTGCTCCGGTGCTCCGAACGCGGTGAACGAGGCCGCGCAGATGCTCAACCGCGGCGGCAAGATCTGCCTCGCCGCGTTCCCCTCCGACGAGGTCCCGATCGACGTCGCGTACCTGGTGCGCAACAACATCTACCTCTACGGCATCCGCGGCGAGGGCAGGTCGGCGACCCACCGCGCCGAGGCCTTCATGCGCCAGAAGCGCTTCGACGCGTCGATCATCCACACGCACACCTTCGCCATGGAGGACCTCCCGGAGGCGATCCGCTACGCGCGGGACCGGGTGGACGACGCCATCAAGGTCGTGGTCACCAACGCCAAGCCGACCGCGGACCGGCCGGCGCGGGAACTGGCCACGGCGGCCGTCTGACGCAGCAGCTCGGGCGCCGGGCTGGTGGGACCGGACCGGCGCCCTGCAGTTCCGGTTGCCGTCGACCACGTCGGCCGGCGGCGTTGGCGCATCTACTTTTGAGGAGAGGGATAGATGTCACAAGCAGTGAGCGCTTCCGGGATCAGCGATAGGCAGATCCTCGGCTACAGCCGGTATCGCGTCGCCGTCGCGGCGTTCTTCGCCATGCTGGTGATCAGCCCGTACGAGTACAGCTGGAGCTCGATCTCGGGAAAGGTGGGCGCCGCCTACGGGTGGTCCGATCACCAGGTGTCGACGATGTTCACGCTGTTCGTGGTGTTCCAGTCGGTCGGCATGCTTCCGGGCGGGATGCTGCGCGACCGCTTCGGGCCGCGGTGGACGACGCGCATCGCCGGCGTGCTCTCCGCGGTGGGGATCTTCGCGGTGACGCTCGGGCCGTCCTACGGGCCGGTGCTCGTGCTGTGGTGCATCGGCAGCTTCTTCACGGGCTTCCTCTACAACAACGCGGTCACCACCGGGAACAAGTGGTTCCGTGACCGCCGAGGCGTGATGACGGGCGTCATCGCGGGCGCGTTCTCCTGGGGCTCCATCCCGTTCATCTTCTGGATCCGCGGCCTCTCGCCCTCGTCGTCGGAGTCGACGTTCTTCACCGTCATCTACGTCATGACGGGCGTCCTCATCGTCGCGACGCTCGTCGCGGCGCAGTTCATGAAGGACCCGCCCAAGAACTGGGCTCCTGCGGGCTGGGTGCCGACGAACGCGAGCAAGCGCCACTGCGAGCACGAGTACACGCTCTCCCAGGCGCTGCGGACCTGGCAGATGTGGGTGCTGATGGTCTCGTTCATCCTGATCTCCGGCGCCGGCCTGGCCGGGCTGAGCCGGATCGTCGACTACTCCTCGAGCTTCGGGTTCGAGGCCGCGGCCGGCACGGCCGCCGCGGCCGGCATCGCGATCGCCAACGGCTTCGGCAAGCTCGGGCTCGGCTGGGTCTCGGAGCGCCTGGGTCGCGAGAACACGATGATCGCCAGCTTCGTGCTGTGCGGGCTGCTCCTGCTCGGCTCGGTGGTCGCCGGCCAGGCGGGTCAGGAGTTCCTGTTCATCGCGGCGGCGATCATGGCGATCTTCTTCTGGGCGTCCCTGTTCTCGCTGTTCCCGATCACGATCGGCCACTACTACGGGAACTCGGCCGCGGGCGCGAACTACGGCGCGCTCTACGCGGTCGCGAAGGGCACCGGCGGCATCTACGGCGGCATCCTCACGTCGCTGGTGATCACCAGCCACGGCTTCTCCTACGGCTTCGTCGCGGCAGGCATCCTGGCCATCGTCGCCGGGCTCATGCTCATCCCGCTGCGGTTCTTCCCGGTCGTGTGGCGCGGCCGGGAGCCGGAGGCGCCGCGGGTGGCGGAGGCGGGCCGGCCCGCCGTCG
>DASQXS010000210.1:0-4504 GCA_035639615.1 Gaiellales bacterium
CCGCCACTCGAGAACCACTCATCCCTCGCCTCCGCCTCCAGAAAGACGCTTACAAAGATTTCATGGTTTTTGCTGGAAATCAAGAGCCTCGTCACACCTGCCTTGCCGTGCATCGAGGCCGAGCTGGTGAGGGCGTCAGACGCGAGAAGTCGGCGCACCTGTACGACGGCAGCGCCGTCGGTTTGAGGTGAAACGCCGACACGGCACGAAACGTGAGATGTTCTCCTGCTTGATCGCGGGAGGCGTTCGCGAGACGATCGGGCCATGATGATCGTGAGCCGCTATGGGAAGCGGGCGGACCTGATCGTGCACGAGGAGGCGCCGTTCAACGCCGAGACCCGGCGTGCAGCTCTGGCGGAGGGTCCGCTGACCGCCACCGACGCCTTCTACGTGAGGGGGCACGGCCCGGTCCCGGAGCTCGACCCGGCCGCGTGGCGGTTGCGCGTCGACGGGCTCGTGCAGCGCGAGCTCAGCCTATCGCTCGAGACGTTGCGTGAGGCGTTCCGGGAACGCGAGGTGATCGCGACGCTGCAGTGTGCCGGAAACCGGCGGGCGGGGTTGATGGCGATCCGCGGCATCCCGGGCGAGGCGCCGTGGGGCCCCGGCGCGACCGGAACCGCCACGTGGACGGGCGCCGCGCTCGCCGACGTGCTGGCGCTTGCCGGTCCGGCGGACGGGGCCGGGCACATCGGGCTTGTGGGGGCCGACCTGTGCCCCACGGTCGAGCCGACCGAGCGCTTCGCCGGCTCGATCCCGCTCGACAAGGCGTGCCGGCCCGAGGTCCTGCTCGCCTGGGGGATGAACGGCGAGCCGCTTCCGCCGGTACATGGCGCACCCGTCCGGGTGGTCGTGCCCGGGTACATCGGCGCACGCAGCATCAAGTGGCTCGAGCGGATCGAGGTCCGCTCCAGGCCGTGGGAGGGGTACTTTCAGCACGTGGCCTACCGGCTGCTCCCGGAGGATGGGACGCCGGGCCCGGGTGTGGGCATGCCGCTCGGGTTGGTTGCGCTGAACGCCGACGTGCTCTCGCCGGAGAACGGCGCGACGGTCGCCGCGGGACCGGTCGAGGTACGGGGGTACGCGTTCGCCGGCGGGGAGCGGCACGTCGCGCGCGTCGACGTCTCGCTCGACGGTGGGGCAGACTGGTCGCAGGCGGAGCTTCTCGAGGACCTCGGCAGGTGGGCCTGGCGGCACTGGCGGATCGCGGTCGATCTTGCCCCCGGAGAGCATGAGATCCTCGTCCGGGCCTGGGACTCCTCGGCGGCCACGCAGCCGGAGGACGAGGCGGCGCTCTGGAATCCGAAGGGGTACGTGAACAACGCCCGGCCTCGCATCCGGGTCCGCGCCGCCCGTAGCGACGGCCGGGTGGGCGGAGCCTCGCTGTGAGCTCCGATACCGTGTAGTCGGTGCGCATCGCCACCTGGAACGTCAACTCGATCAAGCAGCGCGTCCCCCGGCTCTTGCCGTGGCTGGACGAGCGGCGGCCGGACGTCGTCTGCCTGCAGGAGACCAAGCTCGCCGACGACGCCTTCGCCCAGCTGCTGGGCGAGGCGCTTCTGGATCGCGGGTACGAGGTGGCCGCCCACGGCGAGGCCGCATGGAACGGGGTTGCAATCCTCTCGCGGGTGGGCCTCGACGATGTGGTCGCCGGGCTCGCGGACTGCCCGGGGTTCCCGCACCCGGAGGCGCGTGCCGTGGCCGCCACGTGCGACGGCATCCGCGTCTATTCGGTGTACGTGCCCAACGGGCGCGTGCCCGGCTCGGACCACTACGAGTACAAGCTGGCCTGGCTGGCAGCACTCAGGGACGTGCTCGCCGCTGCCCCCGACGCTACGGTCGTCTGCGGCGACATGAACATCGCCCCCACCGACGCCGACGTGTTCGATCCGGACGCGTACGTCGGCCAGACACACGTCACGGAACGGGAGCGGGTGGCGCTGGCGGAGATCCAGGCGCACGGCTTGCGCGATGTCGTGCGCGACCGGTGGCCCCACGAGCGGGTGTTCAGCTACTGGGACTACCGGGCCGGCATGTTCCACCAGGATCTGGGCATGCGCATCGACCTGATCCTCGCCGGGGACCCGGTCGCCTCCCGCGTGCAGGCGGCGTGGGTCGACCGGCATGCACGCAAGGGCAGAGGGCCGAGCGATCACGCGCCGGTGATCGTCGATCTCGACCAGGCGCCGGACGGAGACATCGGGCCGGTCGTACCGCCGCCGTCGAATCCGGTCACGAAGCGCGGCGCCAAGAAGCTCCCGCAGGCGTAGTGACCAGCCGGAAGCTCACCGGGAAGTGCGAGTGCGGCGCGGTTCGCTACCGCGTCCTCGACGAGTTCAGGTACGCGGGCAACTGCCACTGCTCGAACTGCCGCGCGGCAACGGGTTCGGCGTTCAAGCCGTTCGCCGGAATCGAGCGCGAGAAGCTCGAGGTCGTCGAGGGAGCCGATACGCTGCTCGTCTGGGGCACGGTCGACGAGAACCACACCCGCTGCGGGATCTGCGGCTCCCTGCTCTACTCGGTCGTGCGCGACGGCGCGTACGTCCACGTCGCGATGGGGTCGCTCGCCGACGATCCCACGATCCGGCCGACGGACCACATCTTCGTCGGCTCCAAGGCGCCCTGGTTCGAGATCACGGACGACCTGCCGCAGGCCGAGGAGTACGAGAGAAACCGCCGCTCGATCTCTGCCATCCGCGGTCGCTGGGGCCTGCCGACGGAGTCCGGCGCTCCCGAGGTCGCGGCCTGAAGCTCACGCCGGGGCCGCGCGTTCCGATCGCGCAGCCTCGGGCGCCTTCAGGTACTGGTGGACGAACGCGATCGCCATACTCCCCTCCCCGACCGCGGCGGCGACGCGCTTCACCGGGCTGAAGCGGACGTCGCCGCACGCGAAGATGCCTGGGACGCTCGTCTCGAGGAGGTACGGGTCGCGATCGAGCTCCCACCGTCCGGTCGGGGCGACATCCGTCCCGGTCAGGACGTACCCCAGCCGGTCGAGCGCGATCTCGGGCGGAAGCCACCCCGTCTGTGCGTCCGCCCCGATCAGGATGAAGAGCCCGCCGGAATCGAGCCTGGTCGTCTCGCCGGTCGTCGTGTCGCGGACGTCGATCGCCTCGAGCGCGGCCTCCCCATGCGCCGCCACCACCTCGGTCCGGCGCAGGACGCGAATGTTCGACCTGAGCTCGAGCTGGTCGATGAGGTAGCGGGACATGCTCTTCTCGAGCCCGTCGCCGCGGCACAGGATCGTCACGCTGCGCGCATGGTTCGCGAAGAAGAGGGCGGCCTGTCCTGCGGAGTTGCCGGCGCCAATGATGTGCACGTCGAGCCCGTGGACGCTCGCCGCCTCGCTCCGGCCCGCGCCGTACGAGATGCCCTTTCCGCCCAGGCGGTCGAACCCATCGACCGCGAGTCGCCGCCACGCGACGCCGCACGCGAGGATGATCGTCCTCGCAGCGAGCACGTCGCCGCCGTCCAGGTACACGTGTCGGGTGTCGGCGTCGATCCGGTTGATGGTGCGCGTGACGAGGATCTCCGCCCCCAGCCGCCGCGCCTGCTGGAGCGCGCGGCTCGCCAGCTCCTCGCCCGACACGCCCGAGGGGAATCCGAGATAATTCTCGATCCGCGACGACGTGCCGGCCTGCCCGCCCGGCGCCTCGCGCTCGATGACGATCGTGCGCAGGCCCTCCGACGCGCCGTACACGGCGGCGGCCAATCCGGCCGGGCCTGCGCCGACGATCACCGTGTCGTACTCCGCCGCGTCCGCCTCGGTGGCGAGCCGGAGCAACTCCGCCACCCGGCGCAGCTGCGGACGCACGACCGTCTTGCCGTCGACGACACGGAGGACGGGGCAGTCCGCATCCGCGGGCAGCGGGCCGTCCCACTGCTCGGCGGCGTCCGGCGCGCCGGGTTGCACCCACCGGAACGTGACCTGGTTTCGGTCGAGGAACCGCCGCAGCGCGGTGCAGTCGGCATCCCACTGGTGCCCGACGAGGATCGCACGGGGAAGCGACGGCTCCGCCACGATCCCCTGAAGCCCGCCCGGGCCGCCGATCCGGTGGCTCGCCAGCCGCCCAACCTCGCGGGCGACGTCCGGCGCCACCGCCGCGACAGCATGGAAGTCGTTCGGCTCGAGCCGCATGACCCGGGACGGCTCCGCGGCCCGAAAGCCGGCCGGAAACACGGATCCCAGCGTGACCGGCACCTCGCCGAAGATGTCTCCGGGCTTGCGCTCGCCGACGACGCGGTCGGCCCCGTCGACCCGCTTCACCGCCTCGATGCGGCCGGCGAGCACGGCGAAGAGCGCCCGCTCGCTGCCCTCATAGGCGGCGTACTCACCCGGCACGAGGCTGATGTCGGCGGCGACGCGGGATAGGCGCTCGCACGCCGCCTGATCCAGGCCGGCGAACACCGTGACGGCGCGGATCTCGTCTGCCGTCACCACGGGTGCGGCCGCCGCATGTCGAGACCAGCCCGAATCACAATCACGTGCAAACGCTACTCGGTCGGA
>DASQXS010000211.1:0-14348 GCA_035639615.1 Gaiellales bacterium
GAGGTCGCGGACACGCCCTCGCCGCGCCGGCGCGGGGGCCTCGGCCGGCACCCGCTCGGCGCTGTACCGGCTCTGCTCCTCGAGCATGTATGCGAACACGCCGCCCCGGCGCTTGAGCTCGTAGTAGCTCCCGTGCTCGGCGATCTCGCCGTCCTTCAGGACGACGATCTCGTCTGCCTGGCCGAGCGAGGTCAGGCGGTGCGAGATCATGACCACCGTCCGCCCGTGGATCAGCTTGTCGATGGCGTGCATCACCTCCCCCTCGGCCTCGACGTCGAGGCTCGCCGTCGGCTCGTCCAGGATCAGGATCGGGGCGTCGCGCAAGATCGCCCGGGCGATCGCCAGTCGCTGCCGCTGACCGCCTGAGAAGTTCTTCCCTGCCTCGCGCACCGGCGCGGCGTACCCCAGGGGCATCTCCATGATCTGATCGTGGATGTGGGCGTGCCGCGCCGCCTGGATGATCTCCTCGTCGGTCGCTCCCGGTCGACCGACGGCGATGTTGTCTCGGATCAGCCCCTCGAACAGCACCGAGTCCTGCAGCACGAGGGCGATGTTCGAGCGCAGGAGCGGCAGCGGGTACTCACGCACGTCGAGCCCGTCGACCTCGACGGACCCGCCCTGGACGTCGTAGAAGCGGGGCATGAGCTTCACCATCGTGGTCTTGCCGCTGCCGGAGAGGCCGACCAGGGCGAACTTGCGTCCCGCCGGGATGTGGAGATCGACCCCCTTCAGCACGGGCACGTTCTCCTCGTACCAGAACACGACTCCCGAATAGCGGATGTCGCCCCGGAGCTTGGTGGGGCCGCGATAGGGACGTGGGGCCTCGGCCACCTCGGGTACCGCATCGAGTGCGGCCTGGATGCGCTCCGCGGCGGACGAGGCGGACGAGGCGAGGTTGGTGAGTTTCGCCAGGTCGCGCATCGGCTGGTACAGCGCCTTCAGGTAGGTGAGGAATGCCGTCACCGCCCCGAGGGTGATCGATCCGGCGGTCACGACCAGCGGTCCCAGCGTGAAGGTGTGACCGCTTGCCACGTAGGTGCCGATCCCGATGATGGCGGCGGTCGAGGCGGTCACAAGCAGGAGCACGATCGGCGTGAACTCGGCCTGCAGCGTCCCGGCGTGAAACTTGGCTTCGAACAGGCGGGCGGAGAAGGTCCGGAAGTTGAGCGACTCGCGGCGCTCGAGCGTGAACGCCTTCACCTCCGTGATGGCCCCCAGGTCCTCTGTGGCGATGTCGCCCACCCGTGCCGTGAGCTTCGCGGCCCGCTTCGTTGCCGCCTTGATCGCTTTGGTGTAGCCAACGACAACCGCGAAGAGGCCCGGCACGACGATCATCGTCAGGACCGTGAACTGCCAATTGATAATCGTCATGATCACGAGCGCGCCCAGCAGGGTGAGGACCCCGGCGAGCAGGTCGACGAGGCCGTCGGTGACGAGCTTCTCGATGTCGGCGACGAAGCTCGTCAGGCGCTGGACCAGATCGCCGGTCCGCTGGCGCCCGTGCCACTCGAGCGACAACCGCTGGAGATGGTCGAAGAGGTCGACCCGGATCCGGTTGGAGACGGTCGCGCCGAGGAACGACGCGAGGAAGAGCTGGGCGTACGAGAGGAGGGCGGTGAACAGTCCGATCACGCACAGAAGGATCGTGGAGAACACGATCACTCCCACCACGCTGTACTCCTCTCCCGGCCCCTTTTCGCCGAACCGATTGAAGGGGCTGATCAACGTATGGGAGAAGGGGAACGACGGGTCATGTGGTGCGTAACCTGCGGCCGGAAAGGCTGCGTCCACGATGAACTTGAGCGGGAAGGCGATCGCCAGGTCCGCCGCCACCTGGGCCAGCGTCAGGCCGACTGCGAGGACGAGGAGCGCCCGACGGCCCGCCAGGTTGCGATAGAGAAACCGGAGGAGGAACGTCATCGGCGCCGCCCAGCGAGACAGCCGTCGGCCTCGGCGAGCATCTCCCCGAGCTCATGCGGGCGGATGCTGTTCAGGCGATTCGGACGTCGGTTCGCGATCTTGAACACGAGGGCGGCTTCGTAGAGCGCCGCTCGCTCGAGGGCGCCGTCCGTGACTGAGGGCTCAGCGCCAAGCGCGGTCATGGCCTCGCGATATGGCTCCGTGAACCCTGAGGCGGCCCGCGAGAACCAGGCACGAGCGCCCCTCTTGCCGTGCCACAGCGAGGACGGCCGCAGGTAGGCCAGGAAGTACCCGACGTCGAGCGCAGGCTCCGCACGGCAGAACTGGTCGAAGTCCGTCACCACCACCTCATCGCCTTCGCGGAAGAGCAGCTGTGCGGGCTTGAAACTTCCATGCGCCGGCAGCGCGGGCGCCCCGGTGGTCGCCCGCAGACAGCGGCCGAGCGCCTCGGCGATCGCGAGCGCGCGGTCCGCCGCCTCGGGGGCGTACTCGCGGAGCCGCTCGGCCCGGGCAAGCGCTCGGGAGGCCGCGACGTCTGGCGTGCGGACCGCCTCAGGATCCGCATTCACCGATCCAGTGTGGAGCCGCGCGAGGGCGACGGCCGCCGAACCCAGCCGCTGTTCGGGGATCGCTGCGAGTTCAGGGCGCGGGCCGAGCGCGTCCGTGCCCGTCACGACGCCCACGCCCGGACGACGGACGTCCTCGTTCAGCGTCAGGCCGAGATCGGAGACGACCGCAAGAGGTCGGGGCACGAGCGGGGAGGTCAGGCGTACGCCTGCCACGACGGCGCCCGTCTGCGCCGACTGGCTGTCGTGCATGCGGTCGAGCAGCCCGTGGATCCGCTCCGCCTCGCGCGGATCGCGGTAAACCTTGCCGATCACCGTCGTCTCCGACCGGCGCGAGCCGGCCTCGAGCTCGAGGCGGTAGCGAAGGACGCATCGGTCTCCGGGCTTGTAGCGAAGCGGCGTGACGGAGGCGCCGAGCAGCCGGACCGCGGAACTGTCCTCCTCCTCGACCGCCGCGGCCTCGAGGGCGGCGAAGGCGGGCGATCCGGGGTGGAGATCGCACGCCGCGGCGAGCGCGGGCAGACGCCGGTCGGTCGGAAACGACTGGAGCACGAGGCCGGCGCTCGGGATCGCGACCACCCCCGGCCAGGCTCCCTCGATGCCGGCGCCGCGCAGGAACCCTGAAAGCGAGCGCGCCCGGACCCCCTCGAGACCCGTCTCGTCGATCGAGAGGTAGATCATCGGCGGGTGATCCGCAACGCCGCTCGTGCGGGGCACCGTTCGATAGACCGCGGCCAGGCCCCGGCCCGGCTTGACTCGGAGGTAGGCCATCGCCAGCTTGGGCGGGGCCGAGCCGCCCGCCCGCTCGATCACCTCCGTGACCACCGCCGGGAGGGCGTGGATGGGGATGCCTTCCCGCTGTCGCACCGGCGCGCTCACGGGATCGGCGCCGCCGCCCGGGAGGTCTCGACGAGGTCTGCCAGGAGCCCCGGCGCGCCCTCCACCCCTCGGAAGCCGGGGAAGGCGTTCACGTCGACGATCGAGGGGCCTTCGGCCGACATGATCACGTCGACGCCGTACAGCTGGAGCCCGAACGCCGCGCCGACAGCCCTGCCCAGGCGTTCGAGCTCGACCATCACGGACGGGTCTAGCGGCAGGTTGCGCTTCGCGGCGCCGGTCGCGCCTGTCTCGAGCGGGGTACGGCGGCGCGCGCCTTCGAGATGCGCACCGATCGCCCACAGCTTGGCGTCGTACCCATCCCCCGTCTGGAACTCCTGGGCGATGACGGGTTCCCGAGCCCAGTCGTCCAGGAGCGAGGCGGTGTCGGACGCGGCGGGGACCTTCATCACCAGGTCACCCCGGCGGCTGTGGCGGCTCTTGAGCATGAGGGGGAACCGCAGGCCGTGGTCCCTTGCCGTGATGTCGACGAGCCGGTCGAACGCGACGGTGCGCGGGTGCGGCAGGCCGGCCTGCTCCACCCGCTCTGCCATCGCCGCCCGGTCGAGGCAGAGCGCCGTCGCGGCCGGGTCGTTGATCACCGCCGCTCCGCGGGCCGCGAGCTCGGCGCCCAGCTCGAGCGCCGCCGCCGATCGCGACTTCAGGAGGTACGTGTCGGCGGGCCGGCCGAGCTCGCGCCGGCGTGCGGCCGCGTCGCTGAGACCGCCCGCCAGAAGCACTCGCGTCTCGTGGCGCGGGGCGAGGATGGCCATGGCTGCGCCGAGGACGGGATGGTCGGGACGGTCCGCGATCAGGCAGATCCGCATCGCCTACCCCGCCCTCGGAGGCGAGTCCGCCGCGGTCACGGTCGGGCCGGCGGCTGGAATCGGGAGGTGCATGCGCTGAAGGTAGGAGCGCTGGCGCTCCGCCGCCGCCCGGGTGGCGATCCGCTCGATGGTCTCGGCCATGAGACGCGCCGCGTCGGGGACCATGCCGAAGCTCGGGAAGTCGTTGACGTCGAGCACGACGAACCCGTGATCAGTCTCGACGACGTCGACGCCGTAGATGTCCAGGCCGAAGACCTGCCCGACCCGCCAGGCCAGATCGCCGAGCTCGGGCGACACCGGGACGAGCTGCTCGGTGACGGCCGCGGACCGATGGAGCGGCGAGCGCTTGTGGACCGCGAACACGTCCTGTCCGGTGTTGTAGAGCTTGATGTCGACGCCGGTGTTGGGCACGTACGGCTGGGCCAGGAAGAACCGGTCGCCGCCGCCGTGGAGATCGAGGGCGTCGAGCTCGGCGCGGTCCTCCACGCGGTAGATGTCGCGGCACGAGCTGCCGTTGGACGGCTTCACCACGAGGGGGTAGTCCGCGGGATCGATCTGGCGCAGCAGCTCGGGGTTGGCAACGAAATACGTCACGGGGAACGCGATGTCGTGGCGGCGGGCGAAGGCCGCGGCGACCGCCTTGTCGCGGACGAGCCGGATCGCGCGCGCGTTGTTGACGGTCGCGATCCCGACCGCGGCCGCGGCTTCGAGGAGCGTGATCCCCGGGCCCTCCGACACCGTCTTCAGCACATACGCGGCATGCGAGCCCTCCCCGTACCGGGTCAGCTGCGACAGGCACGTGACGGACGCGCTGGGCTCGAGGATGTCGACATCATGCCCGCCGGTCGCCAGCTCCTCGGCGACCGCAAGCGGCATCACCTCGTCACGGTACTGCTCCTCCACGATGAAGCACAGCCGCATCCCCTGGCCGCGTTCGGCCACCACCTCCTCGCTGGCCGGCTCTCAGCGTCCGACTCTGCCGTACGCGCCTGGTGGTGTCAAGTGCCTCGTATCGGGCCCGGCTGGGTCAGGTTCTCCCGGCCCGGACGGCCGTTCGGAGCATCTGCGCGAACATCGCGGCGGACTGCGGCCGGCGGGCCGGGTCGCGGGCCCGCGACCGGTCGATCAGCCATACCAGGTCCGCAGGTGCGGCTCCGCCCGTGCCCCGGGTGGCCTCGAGGCAGAGGCCGGCGATCGAGGCGAGCTCGTACACCTCGCTCGCAGGAGTGATCTCGGCCCCTGACAGCACCTCGGGGGCCCGGCCCGGGAAGTCGCGATCCCGCGGAGGCTTCGCGACGGGAAAGAGCAGCGGGCGTCCGTCGCCGTCGAACAGGATGGACTGCGGGCGAACCCCGCCGTGGACAAGCCCCTCCCCATGGAGCGCGTCGAGGGCCACGGCGACGCGCAGGACGATCCGCACGGTCTCCTCCACCGACGGCCTCTCGTCGCCCGCCAACCGATCCGCGAGCGAGCCGCCGTCGCACCAGGCGGCCGCAACGCATCGCCAGCCGTCCTCCTCGTGGCAGCGGAGCCCGGGTACGAGGTTTCGGTCATGGACCCGGCTGGCGGCCGAAACGCGTTCGCGGAAGCTCTCCCACTCGGCGTCGCCGTCGCCGGATCTGCCGATGACGTGGAGTGCGAGCTGTTCGCCGTCCACGGTGGTTGCCCGGACGCACATGCCCACCGCCAGGTCGTCCGCGTCAAGCGCATAGGGCCCGAGACGGGGCGTGGCGTCGTCCGTCTTGGCAACGTCGTCGGAAGGGCCGCCGGCATCGGTCGGGTCCGTCTCGGTCCCGCCGTCGCCGAGTTCGAGCCCGAGACGCTCCACGGCGGCGGAATCGCCCAGAGTCCTCGCCACGCGCAGTGCCCGCGACCACAGCCTCGCTGCCTCCTCCCGCTGGCCCCACGCCGCGGCCCGCTCACCGGCCCGCTCCAGGTAGTCGAGCGCCTTGGCCAGGTTCCCGCTCTGGGCGTGGTAGTGGGCGAGCATCTCCATCCGCTCGTCGAGGGAGTCGGCGAACATCTCCTCGAAAACGTCCGCGAGGCGCGCGCAGAGGGTCGCGCGCCGGGCCTGGGTGAGCGTGCTCCGTGCCGCCTCCTGCAGGAGCCCGTGGCGGAAGCTGTATTCGAGCTCGGGATACCTCCGCAGCTCGCGGATTACGCCGGAGCGAAGGAGGCCCGGCAGTCCGGCCTGGAGCCGCTCGGCGCCGGCGACGCGCTCGAGCACGCGGGCGGGGAACTCCCTGCCGATGACCGCGGCTGTCTGGGCGAGCGCCCGCGCGTCTGGATCGAGTCGGTCGATTCGGGCGATCAGCAGCGCGTCGAGTGATGGGGGCAGCGGCGCCGCTCCCGCCGTCACCGTCCACGCGCGTGGTCGGATCTCCTCGGTCTCGAGCGCATGGGCCATCTCCTCGAGGTAGAGGGGGTTGCCTTCGGCCCGGCTCACGAGCTCATCTCGCGTGTTGGGATCGAGCAGTCCCGGCGCGGTGATGTCCAGAAGCTGCCCGGCCGCCTCCGACGGAATCGGTTCGAGCCGGAGCTCGTCGAAGCGGTGCCCGAAGTGCGTCATCGCGTAGGAGCGAAATCGCCACGCGGGCGTGTCGGCCTCCGGCCGAGCACTCATGACCACCATGACGGGGGCATGGTCGGTCACGTCGAGCAGGTCCTCCAGCATCTGGCAGGTCGCGGCGTCCGCCTCGTGGAGGCTCTCGATCGCCGCCACGACAGGCGCTTGGCGTGCGAGGCGCGAAACCAGGTCGCGGACGGCTGCCCGGGTCCCGGCGGAGAGATCCTCGGCCGCGGCCTCCCGCAGGCGTTCGCGGTCGTCCGGATCGAGCTGCACGGAAAGCAGGTGGCCGACATATCGCAGCGCGTCGCCCGCTTCGTCGTCGTACAGGGCGAGCATGCGGGCGCGCAGCCGGGTCCGAACGACGATCTCACGTTCGGCCTGGTCGACCCCGAGCCATCCCCGAACCATCTCGACGAACGGCCGGTAGAGGCCGACGGATCCGTATGAGCGGCAGTCGCCCTCGAGCCATGTGACGTCGCTGCCGAGGTCGTCGCGCAACTCGGTCAGCAGGCGTGATTTCCCGATGCCCGCGTCTCCGATCAGGAGCAGCGATTGGCCCCGGCCGGCTCTGAGGTCATCGGCTGCTTGTCGCAGCCTGGCCGCCTCGGCCTCCCTGCCGACGAGCGGGGCAAGCGCGTGATCCCGGCCTGACGTCTTCCGGCGAAGCACGCGCCAAGCAGGTACCGGAGACCCCCGCCCCTTCAGCGTGATCTCCCCCATCGGCTCGAGTACGAACCGCGGCATCAGCTTCTGTGCGGTGCCCTCGCCGGTCACGATGGTGCCAGGCGCGGCGGCCGCCTGCAATCGAGCGGCGACGTTCGTCATGTCGCCGAGCGCAACCGCTTGTGGCTGGGCGGCCCCTACCATCCCGACGGCCGCCAGGCCCCCGTTGATGCCCACCCGGACGTTGAACTCCTCGATGTCCCAGGCCTGGCGGACGTCGAGGCCGTACGTCGCCACCGCCGATAGCAGGGCGAGAGCGGCCTCTGCCGCCCGGTCAGCGTCATCCTCGTGAGCGGTGGGCACGCCGAAGTAGGCGCAGATCCCGTCGCCCATGTACGCCTGCACCGTGCCGCCGAACTCCTCCACGACCCGGCTCATCCGGGTGACGCATTCGCCCACCAGCGCCTTCACCTCGTCCGGGCTCAGCCGCTCCCCCAAACCGGTGGAGCCGACGATGTCCGCGAAGAGGGCTGTCACCGGGCGCAACTCGTCGCCCGCAGCCGCTGCGCTCGGGTCGAATGTGTCGGATGCTTCAGTCACCGTACTGCTCGCCGGACAAGTCCCGGACGACAGCGGTCGAGCAGCCATCGACGCCCCGGGAGATCACGGCCGCAACGGCCCGCTGCGCCGGCGCGGTTAACAGTAGGCATCACACACGGCCCAGTCAACGACCGGTGGTCGACGTCGGGCTCGACGATTCACGCCTTGGTCACGGCTCCGGCAACGAGCTGCGGTAGACGGCGGATCGCTTCGCTTCGCTTGCCGCGTGGCGCCGCCTTCAACCCCCGCACCTTCCGACGAAGATCGTCCTCGACGACGCGGAGCAGCTGCGGCGTGCCCTCTCGCATCTCGACCTCGAGGCGGTGCTCCACGGATCCGTCCGGGTAGGTGACCATGTCCAGAGCCATGACCGCCCGGTTACCGTGCCGGTCGCCGAACAGGTGCTCCTCGCGCAGCGTCGCCACGTGCAGCATGGGACGGATCTCGCGGGTCGTGAGCGCCCTTGCCGCCAGCCACGGTTCTGAGTCCTCCGCCAGGGCGCCCGGCGGGAGCAGCACCTCGGCCTCCAGCCGGATATTGACTGCGCCCTTGTGGCCGCCGCGGGTCTTCTGCTTCAACGTCACCCAACGCTCGCCGAGCGAGCCCGTCCGGACTCGCAGGTTGGCGCCCGCCGCCCGGAGTCCGAGCCGGACAGTGTCGCAGTAGACGTCGCTGTGCAATCGTTGCGCACCGCGCTCGATGAGACACATTCCGGCTGGCTCGAGCCCAGCGATCTTCGCGGCGGTCGGCAAGCCGGCCGCCGCGAGGAACCGGAGCTCGACCTCGATCGGTGCCGCGCCCGGGTGGTCGTGCCCGCTCATCGGCCAGCCGACTGCGGGGAAGCGCTCGGATCGGGGCCGGACGACGGGGCGCTCTGCACGTCCGACACCGTATCAGGGGCGTCCGCGCGGAGAATCGCCGCGGGCCCGGCTCGCCGCCTACCCGCGTACCGCGTACGGTGATACCTTCTGGGGTGCGGACTCGCGTACCCCTTCCAAGGAGGTTGGAGATGGCTGTCGAGACGCGACCGCGGACGGGGCAGGCGTCCGAGACGGTCTTCGTGGACCAGTTTTGCGACGGCATCATCGGGCCGAGCTCCGAGATGCTCGGGCCGGTCCGGGACGGCGGGCACATCGTGGCGAACACTGCACCAGGGTGCTGGGGTCCGATGATCACGCCCGCGATCAGGGGCGGGCACGAGGTGACCCAGCCGGTGGCGGTCGCGGGCGCCGAGGTCGGCGACGCCGTCGCCGTCCACATCCGTGACATCTCGGTGACCTCGCGTGCGACGGCGTCGGGCAACGACCGCTGGGTCGAGGGGCGCTTCAACGGCGACCCATACTGCGCCAAGGTGTGCCCCTCATGCGGCCAGGAGGACGAGCCGACGGTCGTCGAGGGGATCGGCCCCGACAGCGTCCGCTGCGCAAACTGCGGCGCTCCGGCCGCGCCCTTCGCCTTCACGAACGGCTATACGATCGCCTTCGACGACGAGTGGCGGGTCGGGGTGACGGTGGGGAAGCAGGAGGCCGAGCGCTTCGCGCACGATGCCCACTCGGTCGCCGCGCTGCCCGAGCAGTCGATCCAGAACCCGATCCTGCTCTTCGCCCCGCACGACCTAGCCGGCGTGGCGACCCGTCTACGCCCGTTCATGGGCCAGCTGGGGACGACGCCCGCGGTCGACCTGCCGGACTCGCACAACGCAGGCGACTTCGGCTCGTTCCTTCTCGGCGCGCCACATTCGCACGCCGTCACCCCCGAGCAGCTCGAGGGGCGCACCGATGGGCATATGGACATCGACGCCGTCCGCGCCGGCGCCGTCCTGATCGCCCCGGTGAAGGTGGCGGGCGCCGGCATCTACCTCGGCGACATGCACGCGATGCAGGGGGACGGCGAGATCGCCGGCCACACCTGCGACACGTCGGGGACGGTCACGCTCCAGGTGCAGGTGCTGAAGGGCCTCGAGATCGACGGGCCGATCCTGCTCCCGGTGGCCGAGGATCTGCCGTTCCTGGCCCGGCCGCTCTCGCCCGACGAGCGGGCGCGGGCTGCGGAGATGGGTCGCCGCCACGGCGTCGCCGAGATCGAGGACGCACTTCCGATCTCGGTCATCGGCACCGGCCCTGATCTCAACAGCGCCGTGGACAACGGCCTCGGCCGCGCGGCCGCGCTCCTCGACATGTCGGTGCCCGAGGTGAAGAACCGGGCGACGATCACCGGGGCGATCGAGATAGGCCGCGCGCCGGGCGTGGTGCAGGTGACGTTGCTCGCTCCCGCCGAGCGGCTGGCCGGGCGCGGGCTCGAGGAGCTTACCCGCACCCACTACGGGATGGGGGCCGCCTAGCCGCCCGCGACCGGCACCAGCACGTCGAGCTCCTCGCCGTCGCGCACCGGACGCGAGCGGGCCACGAAGCCGCCGCCGGCGACGACGGCCAGGCCGCGCAGCGACGCCGGCTCGAAGCCCGCCGCCCGGGCGAGCTCGGCCACGAGATCGTCGACGATCGCGCCCGGCTCGAGCTCGACGGTACGGCGGCTGCCGAGCCGCTCCGCCATCACGCCAGAGAGGCGGACGGTCACGTGGACGCCGCTCACGGCGCTCGCCTCACGCAGAGATACGCGGCATCGGCGCCGGACGCACCGTACGTTGCCTCGGCGATCGCGAAACCGGCCCGCTCGATCATGGGCTCGAGCAGCCAGGTGAACGTGCTGTGCTCGTCACGGAGGTGGGCCTCGAGCTCCTGCCGGGTCCAGCCCTCGTCCGGGCGCGGGGAGGCCGCGCGATGGAGCCACTCGTCGATCCCCGCTTCGGCCTCGGAGAGCTCGAAGGAGAACACGAGGTCGCGGAGGCGGAGGATCGCGCCCGGGACGAGCATGTCTGCCATCCGCTTGAGGGCGATGGCCTTCCAGAGGTCCGGGAGGTGGTGGAGTGCGTTTCGCGTGTACACGACGTCCACCGGCGGGCCGTCGTGCGTGTAGGTGAGAAAGCCGGCCTGGACGCACTCGACGTTGGTCGCGCCGACGTGCCGGGCCTTCTCGGTCAGCGCATCGACCATCGCCGGCGATGCATCCACGGCGGTCACGAGCCTGCAGACTGAGGCGGCAGCGATCGCGAAGATTCCGGTCCCAGCCCCGAAGTCGATGACGGTGCTCGCGGGCCCAAGGCCGTGTGCGCGCAGAAGGTCGATGTCGGACCCGGGATCGAGGCCTGCCTTGCGGTCGTACCGCGCGACATATCCCGGGTCGAGGTGCTCCCGGCCGGCGAGCGCCTGCTCGTCGATCACGCGGTGATCCGTCACTGGCGGAAGCCTACGACGAAGCGCGGTGAACCGCCGCGCGCCGGGCGGCTATCCTCGGAGGCTCGTCGACCGAGGAGGGGACCATGGCGGTGTCGCGGGCAAGCGCGGTCTGGGAGGGCGATCTGACCGGCGGGAGCGGACGAGTGGCCGTGGCGAGCGGTGCGTTTCCCGAACAGGCGGTCACCTGGGCCGCCCGCACGGAGCGGCCCGACCCCAAGACGAGCCCCGAGGAGCTGATCGCGGCTGCGCACGCCGCCTGCTACGCGATGGCGTTCTCGCACGCGCTCGCGGAGGCCGGCCACACGCCCGAGCAGGTCTCGGTCGAAGCGACCTGCCACTTCACGCCGGTCGAGGGCGGCGGCTTCAGCATCAGCCGCATGGATCTGGCCGCGCACGGACGCGTGCCCGGGCTCGACCAGGCTGCGTTCACGCAGCATGCCGAGGCGGGCGAGCGCGGCTGCCCTGTCTCGAACGCGCTACGCGGGAACGTCGACATTCGTCTCTCGGCGACGCTCGAGGCGTAGGAGAGGAGGAGCGATGCAGCGTCATGCCCAGGAGAGCTACTACGTGCTCGGCGAGGGTCTCTTGAGCGAGGGCGGCGGGGGCCGGGCTGCGGCCGCCGACGCAGCAGGCGGGGCGCCGCCGTTTCGGTTCTCGCGGATGGGGCCGAAGGGCACGGGGCTGCAGATCGGCGACACCATCCGCAAGAAGCTGGCCACGGCCATGACAGAGGGCCGAAGCTCGGCGTCGCGCATCCCGTCGGGCTTCACCTACCTCGGCCAGTTCGTCGACCACGACCTCACTTTCGACAAGACGCAGGTGATGCTGGGCGAGGACGTTTCGCCGTCCCAGCTCGTCCAGGCCCGCTCGCCGGCGCTCGACCTGGACTCGCTCTACGGCGCCGGCCCGCACGATCCGGCGTCGGCGAAGTTCTACGAAGCCGACGGGATCCACCTCAAGATTGGCCGGACCGTGCCGCACGGCCAGTCCGCCTTCAACGCCGGATTCGACCTCCCCCGGGCCGGGAAGGGGCCGAACGCGGCGGCGCGCCGGACCGCCGTCATCCCCGATCCGCGGAACGACGAGAACCTCGCGGTCGCCCAGACGCACCTGGCGTTCATCCGCTTCCACAACCGGGTCGCCGACCGCCTGCCGTCCTCGACGCCGCAGGCGCAGCGGTTCGGCAAGGCGCGGCAGATGGTTGTGAAGCATTACCAGTGGATGATCCGCACCGATTTCCTGCCGCGGGTCTGCGACAAGGCGGTGCTAAACGACGTCTTCAAGAACGGCCGCAAGGCGTTCGAGGTCGGCGCCGCGCCGACGGACGTCCCAACGATGCCGATCGAGTTCTCGATCGCCGCCTACCGCCTCGGCCACAGCATGATCCGCTCGGCCTACAACTGGAACGTGAACTTCGACCACGGCGGGGGCACGCTCGACCTCCTCTTCACGTTCTCGGGGCTGAGCGGCGACCTGGGCGGCGAGAAGGAGCTTCTGGGCATCTGGGTCGCCGACTTTCGCCGGCTCTACAACTTCGACCAGGCGGGCCGGGCGGACCTCGTGGTGCCCGCGGCGAAGTTCAACCGGGCCAAGCGCATCGACACCAAGATCTCCAACCCGCTCGACGACCTGCCCACGAGGACGATCGGACAGCCGGGCCTGCCCGACCTCGACCCGAGGCGCAACCTCGCGTTTCGCAACCTGACCCGGGCGAACATGGTCACGCTGGCGACGGGGCAGCAGATGGTCAGGTTCCTGAAGAACCGCGGCGTCGCCGTCACCGCCCTCACGAAGGCGCAGATCCGGGACGGCAACGGCGGGGCGAAGCTCGACGGGCTGACGCCGACCGAGCGCGACCGCGTCCTCACGAACACTCCGCTCTGGTTCTACATCCTGCGCGAGGCCGAGCTCAACGGCGGCAGGCTCACCGGCGTCGGCGCGCGGATCGTGGCCGAGACGTTCCAGCGGGCGATGGAGGGAAGCCAGTGGTCGATCGTGCGCAGCCCCAACTTCCGCCCGTCGCTCGGCCCCGATGCGAACACCTTCCGGATGGTCGACCTCCTGCTGTTCGCGGCGAACGGGAAGGCGAAGGTGCTCAACCCGAACGGCGGGTAGCCCACCGCTCGAGCAGCCGCAGCGGCGTCAGGCCGGACAGGCGCACGCATTCGCGGGTGAGGTGCGCCTGGTCCGCATAGCCGAGCTCCGCCGCGACGCGGGCGAGCCCGACCTCGCCGCTCGAGACGGAGGGCGCCAGGGCGAGGAACCGCTGTAGGCGGATCACGCGGTCGAGCGTCTTCGGGCCGTAGCCGACCGCGGCCTGAAACCGGCGGAGGAGCTGCCGCTCGCCCATGCCCACCGCGCGGCTGAGCGATCCGACCCGGCTCCCGGCCAACCCGAGGAGCCGCGCCCCGGAGAGGACGGTTACATCGGGCTCGGGCGCGACCCGCATCCGCGCCAGCAGGGCGTCCTCGAGGATCACGCGCTGATCCGACCGCGGGGCCGATCCGACTCGGCGCGCCAGCGCTGCGCCGGCCCGGCCCCAGACGTCCTCGAGCGGGACCCGGGCATCGCGCAGCTCCATGGCCGGGAGGCCCAGCACCGGGCCGGCCACTCCCGGCCGCAGCCGGATCCCGGCGATCTCCTCGCCTGGCCGAAGCGCGACCGCCTTTGCCTCGGTGTCCGGGCCCGCGATCTCGAGGACTCCCTCCCGCCACACGATGTCGACGCAGCCGTCGGGGAGCACGAGGCCCGTGGCGTCGCCGGCGACCCGCTCCCAGGTGCAGGCGACAACCTGGTCCAGCTCCGGGCGGGGATGGAACTCCGCGTACATTGCCCCGCATCGTAGATCGTGTCCGAAATCTGCAATCACGCCCGCTCGCGCCCACCTACGCTCCGCCCGAACTCGATCCAAGGAGATGAGATGGACCAGCGACTCAGCCTGATCACCCTCGGCGTGCACGACCTCGCCCGGGCGCGCGCCTTCTACGAAGGGCTGGGGTGGAAGACGGGCGCGGCGCCGGCCGACGACGTCGCC
>DASQXS010000212.1:0-21165 GCA_035639615.1 Gaiellales bacterium
CTGATCCCCGGCTAGCCCAAAAGGTTGTAGATCCACGAGAGCCCGCACATCGCCGAGGTCACGTCGAAGGCCTCCCGGCCGGCGAACGGCACCTGCCCGACGCCGATCGGCGGCGGCGAGAACGCCTGCGCCGGCGTGGCGACGAGGTCGATCCCGGCCGTGGTCAGCTTCTCGTGCATCCTCGCCCGGTACTCGAGCCGGCGCCGGCCCGTCACCGCCAGGTCGACCGCGGACATGCCCTGCGCCCGCTCCAGGTCGTAGACCACGTCTGCGCCCATGTCAGCCCGCCGGGCCGGCCAGACCTCGATCAGCGTGGCGGCCTCCTCGGGCACGAACGGATCGGTCTTGCCCAGGTCGACCGGCCACTCCATGTCGACCTCGACCAGCGTCGCGCCCGCGGCGCGCAGCGCGTCCACGCCGTGACGCACCTGGGCGGCGATGTCGGGCGCGGTGTGCTCGAAGAAGTACCGCTCGGCCACGGCGACCGTGAGGCCGTCGACGCCGCGGCGGGCGGCCTCGGCCCAGCGCTCGATCGGCACGGCGGGCGTGCGCGGGTCGCTCGGCGAGGCGCCTGCCATCACCTCGAGCTGGGCGGCGCAGTCGGCGACGGTACGCGCCATCGGCCCGCAATGGTCGAAGGAGGGGCACAGCGGCCGGACGCCAGCCAGGCTGACGCGCCCAAACGTCGGCTTCAAGCCGACGATGCCGCAACACGACGCCGGGCACCGGATCGAGCCGCCGGTGTCCGTCCCCGGCGCGGCGGCGACCATCCCGGCCGCCAGGGCCGCCGCGGAGCCGCCGCTCGACCCGCCGGGGACGCGCTCGGGGTCATGCGGGTTCCGGCATGGACCGAAGTGCGGGTTCTGGCTCGTCGTGCCCCAGGCGAGCTCGTGCGTGGCGAGCTTGGCGACGCAGATTGCGCCCGCCGCTGCGAACCGGGCCACGACGTCTGCGTCGCGCTCGGGGACGTGGTCGCGGAAGATCGCGCTGCCGTACGTGGTCGTGATCCCGGCGGTGTCGATCAGGTCCTTCCAGCCGACCGGGACGCCGGCCAGCGGCCCCGGATCGCGCCCCTCGGCCACGGCCCGGTCGACGGCCGCCGCCTCGCGGCGGGCCCGATCCTCCGTGATCCGCCAGACCGCGCCGAGCGAGTCGGCGGCCAGGAGCTCGAGGTGCTCCTCGAGCACCTCGACTGCGGAGCGCTCCCGCCGGAGCACCTGGTCGGCGACGGCGACGCTCACGCCGCCGCGAACCGCCCGGCCCGGAAGCGGGCGGCCTCGGCCGGCAGCGGGCGTCCCTGGGCCATGTCGGCGATCAGGCGCCCGATCAGGGGCCCGAACTTGAACGCGTGGCCGCTGCATCCGCCGAAGACGATCACGTCGTCGATCGTATCGAGGATGAAGTCGCCGTCGGGCGACATCGTGTAGAGACAAGCCTCGGAGTGGATCGGGTGGGGGTCGATGCCCGGAAACATGTCGCGCGTGTCGGCGATCAGGCGCTCGAGGACGGCGGCGTCGATCGGCCGGTCGGGCCGGTCGGGATCCCACGGCTCGGGCCGCGCCGCGTCCTCGCCGATCTTGAACCCGACGCCGGGCGCGCCGAGGGCGTACCGCAGGCGCCGGCCCGGGGCACCGTGGTCGATCACCACCGGCCGGTCGTCAGGCACCCCGGCGAAGTACGTGACCTGCTCGATTCGAGGCACGAGCGGGAGCCCGAACATCGGCCCGAGCCACGACCCGGGGCAGGCGACGACCACGTCGGTCTCGAGCTCCCGCGGGTCCGCAATCTCGACCCCCTCGCGGACGTCGAGCCCGCGCGCGAGCATCCGGAGCGCCTCGTCGGCGAGGATGATGCCGGCCTCCGCGTCCCACAGCGCCGGCTCGGGAAATCGGGCCTCGGGGAAGCGGCGGGCGGCGGCGTCAGGCTCGAGCCACTCGTACTCCTCACCGGCCTCATCGAGGGCGGCTGCATGCAGCTCCACCCCCTGCCCGAATTCGAGCATGCCCGTCCGCCGCAGCGGGCACGGGTCGAGCCGCCGCCACTCCTCGATCGCCGCCCGGCACAGGCGGACGTAGTCGGCGATGCGATAGCTCCGCCGGTAGACGCGCGAGCGGCCCGGGGACGACCCCAACGGCGAGCCGATCCGGTCGCGCTCGTAGACCGTGACGGCGAAGCCGTCGTGAGCGAGGGCGCGCGCGGCCGAGAGGCCGATCACACCCGCCCCGACGACCGCCGCCCGGTCAGGCAGCCGGCGCCACCATCTGGCTGAGCTCTCCGGACTGGTAGAGCTCGGTGACGATGTCGCAGCCGCCGACGAGCTCGCCGTCGATGAAGAGCTGGGGGATCGTCGGCCAGCCGGAGTACGCCGAGAGCTGCTGGCGGATGCGCGGGTCGGGCAGGATGTCCATCGCCGCGTACTCGGCCCCAGCCAGGTTCAGGGCCTGCACCGTCCGGGCCGAGAAGCCGCAGCGCGGGAAATCGGGGGTGCCCTTCATGAAGAGCATCACCCTGTTTCCGGTGATCGCGTCGACGATCTCCTGGCGAATCTGTTCCTCTGTCACGATCATGGCGCCTCCGTCTTGATCTCGAGTGCGTGGATGGAGCCGTTGTCGAGCAGGTGCTGCACCGGTGCGTAGACCAGCCGGTGCTGGTCGATCAGCTTCAGGCCGTGAAAGCGGTCCGAGCGGATCCGGGTCGAGAGGTGGTCCTCGCCGGAGAACGGCCATACCTCCACCTGGCCGCCCGGGAAGGCGGCCTGGAGCAGCTCGCGTACCTGATCGGTCAGCGTTCCAGACACGCTCGAAGATTAGCGCCGGGTTGCCGGCTCCCGTCCGCGACCCGGCGGATGGCGTACTCTTCCGATATCCGACACCGCCCCGAAGGAGGGGCACCAATGTTCTTCTACATCCTGTTTGCAATCCCACCCCTGATCCTGGGCCTGGCCGCGCAGGCATGGGTGAACCGCGCCTTCGCCGACGGCTCGAAGGTGCGGGCGGTATCCGGGCTCACCGGGGCCCAGGTGAGCCGGCGCATGCTCGACATCGGCGGCCTCCAGGCCATCGGTGTCGAGGGGATCTCCGGACGGCTCACCGACCACTACGACCCGCGCACGAAGACCATGCGGCTCTCCCAGCCCGTCGGCGGCTCCGACTCCGTCGCCGCCGTCGCCGTGGCCGCCCACGAGACCGGGCACGCCTTCCAGCACAGCCGCGGCGAGGCCGGGTTCCGGCTTCGCGGATCGCTCGTGCCGGCGACCGGGTTCGCGTCCCAGGCGTGGTTTCCGATCTTCCTCATCGGGATCTTCATGCACGCGACCAGCCTCGCGCTGCTAGGCGTGTTCCTGTTCGCGGCGATCGTGCTCTTCCAGCTGGTGACGCTGCCGGTCGAGTTCGGCGCCAGTCGCAAGGCCATGGCCATGCTGACCTCGCAGGGCGTCATCAGCCAGGCGCAGGTGCCGGTCGCGCGGCGCGTCCTGACGGCCGCCGCCCTGACGTATGTGGTCGGCGCGCTGGTCGCGATCTGGCAGCTCGCGCTGCTCTTCATGCAGTCGCGCCGCTAGCGGGTAGACTCGCGGCCGATGCCGCTTCCGCTCTCGCCCCCGGTCCTGCCGCAGCTCGCGCGGCCGGGGGCGGAGCTACCCGTGGGCGAGGGCTGGGTGTACGAGCCGAAGTGGGACGGCTTCCGCGCGATCGCGTTCGTCGACGGGGAGGACATCCACGTCCAGTCCCGGAACGGCCGCCCGCTCGGGCGCTACTTCCCCGAGCTCCGGTTCCCAACGGGGCGGTACGTCCTCGACGGGGAGCTCGTCATCCGGACGGCGAGCGGCGGCGAGGACTTCGAAGCCCTCCAGGAGCGCATCCACCCGGCCGCGTCGCGTGTCAAGATGCTGGCCGAGCGGACGCCGGCGACCTTCGTCGCGTTCGACCTCCTGGCCGAGGGCGACGAGTCGCTCCTCGAGCGGCCGCTCACCGAGCGCCGGGCCGCCCTCGAGGCGCTCGTCGCGGATCCGCTCGAGCTCACGCCGATGACGGCCGACCCGGCCGCCGCCGAGCCGTGGCTGCAGGGCGCCGAGGGGGTGATCGCCAAGCGCGCGGACGCCCCGTACCGGCCCGGCGAGCGCGTCGGGATGATCAAGGTGAAGCGGGTCCGCACGATCGACTGCGTCGTCTTCGGCTGGCGGCCGGGGAAGGCGGAGGGCACCGTCGGCTCGCTCATCCTCGGCCTCTATGACGGCGATCGCCTCTGGCCGGTCGGGCACACCTCGGGGTTCACGGCCAAGCGCGCGCGCGAGCTGGTCGGTGTCGTCACCCCGTATGAGACGGGCGAACGGGGCGCCTCCGAGCCGAACCGGTGGAAGCCCGACGCGGAAGACCGCGAGTGGCGCTCGCTTCGCCCCGAGCTCGTGGTCGAGGTGACCTTCGACCACGTGAGCGGCCGCCGCATCCGCCACGGCGCCAGGCTCCTCCGGTTCCGCGACGACAAGGCTCCGGCCGACTGCGGGATCGAGCAGCTGGACGGCTAAACCGGGGTGCATAAAACCAGCCTGGCTGGTTTTATGCACGGCCTTCCGTGAGCGTGCGCTCGCCCAGCAGGGCGCCGAGAAGGACGAGCGCCGCGCCGATGGCGACGTCGATCGCGGCCAGGAGGCGCGCGCCGATCCGCCGCCGCGTCGCCGCCACCGCCACGGCGAAGCCGACGTACCACAGCAGCGTCCCGGCCGCGACGCCCGCCAGAAGCTCCAGGGCGGCGCCGGTGGACGCGGTCGCGGCGCCCGGCGCGGTGGCGGGGAACGAGACCGTCCAGAGCGCGATCGTGAGGGGGTTGAGCGCCGTCGCGGCGATCGCGGTGGCGAAGGCGCGCCCGGGCGCGGCCACCTCGTCGGAGGCCTCCGCCCCGGTGCGGGCGCGCAGCCCGCGCCACAGCGTGCGCGAGCCGATCGCCACCAGGATGGCCGCGCTGGCGGCGCCGAGCGCGATCCGCACCGGCCCGGCGTCGAGAAGCCTGCCGGCACCGGCGAGCCCGACGGCCGCGTAGAGCAGGTCGATCAGCGCCACCGCCACGGCCATCGCCACGCCCACCGCGACGGCGCGGCCGCCGCGGAGCACGGACCGGACGATCAGGAGCGTCACCGGCCCCACCTGGGCGGCAAGGACGAAGCCGAGGCCGGCGCCGGTGACCAGAAGCCGCATGTGCCGCAGCCTACCCGCGCTCTCGCAGGAGGCCGAGCACGGCCTCGGGTTCCTTGAACGGCGGCACCAGGTAGGCGCCGGCCGCCAGGTCGCGCGTCGCCGCGAGCAGGTCGCGGGCCACCGCCATGCCCTCACGGGCTGCGCCGGCCCCCGCAGCCTCCAGCCGGTCGAGCACGTGCGCGGGGATCGTGATCCCAGGCACCTCGTTGTGGAGCCGCAGCGCGAGGGCATGGCTCCGGACCGGCCAGACGCCCACGATCAGCGGCACCGGCGGCGCTCCCAGCTCGGCCAGGAAGTGCTCCAGCTGGACCCGGTCGAACAGCACCTGCGTCATCGCAAACCGGGCGCCCGCAGCGACCTTCTCGCGAAACCGCTCCAGCTCGTGCGCAAGGTCGTCGGCGGTCGGGTTGACCGCCACCCCGACGTGGAACGAGGTGGGCGCGTCGATCGACTTCCCCGCATAGTCGACGCCGGAGTTCAGGCGGGCGAGGAGCCGCGTGAGCCCGATCGCGTCGACCTCGTAGACCGCCTCCGACCCGTGCGGGTCGCCGGACGGCGGCGGGTCGCCGGTGACCGCCAGGACGTTCCGGATCCCCACCGCGTGCGCGCCGAGGAGCATCGATTCGATCCCGCGGATGGTGGCGTCGCGCGGCGTCACGTGCGGGATCGTCTCGAGCCCGACCTGCTGCTCCAGGAGCGCGGAGGCGACGAGCGCGTTCATTCGCGCCCGCGCGAGCGGGTTGTCGTTCACGTCGAAGACGTCGACGTGGCCGGACTCGGCCAGCCGGCGGGCCGCCTGCACCAACCGCTCGGGGTTTCCACCCTTCGGCGGGTCGAGCTCGACCGAGAGGACGAACTCGCCGCGGCGGAGCTTCGCCGCAAGCCCCGTCTCCGCAGCCGCCTCGCGGGCGGCCGAGGGCAGCTCGCGCTCGACCAGCGAGAGCGCGACCGCAGGCGCGCGCCGATCCGAGACCGCCTCGCGGATCGCGGCGACGTGCTCCGGCGTCGTGCCGCAGCAGCCGCCGATCAGGACGGCGCCGAGCCGAAGGGCGTGCGAGGCGTACTCGGCGAAGTAGGCCGGCGTCGCGTTGGGATAGACGACCCGGCCGGAGCTCAGGTCGGGAAGGCCCGCATTCGCCTGGGCCGTGAGCGGCCCGTCGGTGGCCGCGCGCATCTCGTCGAGGCCCGCGAGCACGCTCTGGGGGCCGAGGCTGCAGTTCACGCCGACGGCGGCGGGCGCGGCCGCCGCGAGCGCCGCAGGGACTTCTCGAGCCGCCGTCCCGGCGACGGTCTCGGCGTCGTCCCCGACCGTGATCTGGCACACCAGGGGCAGCTCCGCCACGTCGCGCACCGCCGCGACCGCCACCAGGAGCTCGTCGAGGGACGTGAACGTCTCGAGCACGAAGAGGTCGACCCCGCGGCTCTCGAGCGCGCGGGCGTGCGCGGCGAACGCGGCGGTCATCGCGTCACGGCCGACCTCCCCCGGGCCGACACCGAGCGGCCCGATCGCTCCGGCGACGAGCACATCGCGGCCGGACACCTCACGCGCCTCGCGGGCGAGCTTCACCCCCGCACGGTTCACCTCCTCGAACGCGTCGTCGAGCTTGTGGGCGGCCAGCTTCACCGGATTGGCGCCGTAGGTGTTCGTCTCGATCACGTCTGCGCCCGCCGCGATGAACGCCGCGTGCAGCGTTACGACCTGCTCGGGCGCGATCAGGTTCGCCTCCTCCGGGCAGCGGGCGCGAACCACCGCGGCCTGAAGCAGCGAGCCCATGCCGCCGTCGCCGACGAGCACGTCCTTCCCGAGCCGGTCGATCAGGCCTGCCACGGGGGGCAGTGTACGGGTGGGGTAGAATTGCGCTGAACCGTTTGCCGGGGAGCCCCATCGGGGCTGAGAGGGCGACCGCGAGGCGCCGACCCGCGAACCTGATCTGGGTAATGCCAGCGAAGGGATGCAAGCATGCCGATGACGTCCGACCGTAACGGGGAGATCGTCGCGCAGGGCGTGAGCCGCCGGTTCGGTCCGGTTCAGGCGCTCGACGGGCTGACGCTGCGAGTGTCGGAGGGCGAGGCGGTGGGTCTCGTCGGCCGGAGCGGGTGCGGCAAGTCGACGCTCCTGCGCCTGGTCGCCGGCCTCGATCAGCCCGACGACGGCCGGATCGAGGTGGGCGGCGCGCGCGATCCGAAGGGCCGGCTCCGCACCTGCGCGCTCATGCCCCAGGCCGACCTTCTCATGCCGTGGCGAGACGCGCTCGGAAACGCCGCGATCGCGCTCGAGAACGCCGGCGCAGGCCGCCGCCGGGCCCGTGAGCAGGCCCAGGCGGTCTTCGCGGAGCTTGGCCTGGAGGGGTTCGAGCGCGCCCGCACCTGGGAGCTCTCGGGAGGGATGCGCCAGCGGGTCGCGTTCGCGCGGACGCTTCTCGCCGGGAAACCGGTGCTGCTCCTCGACGAGCCGTTCGGCGCACTCGACGCGATCACCCGCGCCGAGATGCAGGACTGGCTGGCCGTCGCCCTCGCCGACCACCGCCACACGACCCTCCTCGTGACGCACGACCTCGACGAGGCCCTGCGGCTGTGCGACCGCGTGGCCGTGCTCTCGCCCCGGCCCGGCACCATCGTGGCCGAGGTCCGAAGCGGCGAGGAGGCCGGCGAGCTCCTCCGCGCGCGGGCGCTGGAGGCGCTGCGATGAGGCGGCCGCGTCTGGGCTGGGTCGTCGTCCTCGCCGCCGTCCTCGGCGCGTGGCAGGCCTGGGTGCGGCTGCGGGGGGTGCCCGAGTACCTGCTCCCCGCGCCGACCGACATCGCCTCGGCCCTCGTGGACGACCGCGGCCGGCTGGCGGCCGACGCCCGAACGACGCTCGGCGAGATGCTGGCCGGCTTCGCGGCCGCGGTTGGATTCGGGCTCGCCGCGGCGGCGGTGCTCCACTTCTCGACGACCCTGCGCCGGGCCGTCTACCCGCTCCTCGTCGCCTCGCAGAGCATCCCCGTCGTGGCGATCGCCCCGGTCCTCGTGATCTACCTCGGGTTCGGGCTGGCCCCCAAGGTGGTGATCGTCGCGCTGGTCTGCTTCTTCCCGGTGACGGTGAACGCGCTCGACGGCCTCCGCTCGGTCGACCCGGAGTACCTGCGCGTGATGCGCACCCTCCGCGCCTCTCGGGCGGCAATCTTCCGCCGGGTCGAGGTGCCGTGGGCGCTTCCAGCCGCGTTCTCCGGCGCCCGGGTCGCGGCCTCCTACGCAGCGGTCGCCGCCCTCTTCGCCGAGTACGCCGGGGGCTCGTCGGGCCTGGGCGAGACGATGCAGACCGGGACGGCCCAGCTCGACGCTCCGCTCGTCGGGGCCGCGGTGGTCGTCCTCGCCGCGCTGGCGCTCGCCCTCTTCGCGGCCGTCTCGGCGGCGGAGCGGTTGGCGATCCCCTGGGCGAGGCGGGGCGGATGATGCGGCGGCTCCTCGTGCTTCTCGTTCTCCTGGCGACGGCGTGCGGCGGCGGCTCGAACGACGGCCCGACCCACGTCACCCTCGTCCTCGACTGGATCCCCAACCCCGACCACGTCGGCGTCTACGCCGCCATGGACCGGGGCTTCTTCTCGCACCGCGGAATCACCGTGACGGCGCGGCCACCCTCGGACGTCTCGAGCCCGATCCAGCTCGTGGCCGCAGAGCGGGCCGACGTCGGCATCTCGTACGAGTCGGAGCTCTTCTTCGCCCAGGAGCGGCACATCCCGGTCGCCGCGGTGGCGACGGTGGTGCCGACGGCGCTCGCCTCGATCATCGCCGCCGGCGGCGAGGGCATCTCGACGCCCGCCGACCTGCGCGGAAAGACGATCGGCGTCGACGGTACGCAGAGCACCGACGCGTTCGTGAAGACCGTCCTTCGCCGGTCAGGCGTCGACCCTGCCGACGTCGACATGAAGGACGTCGCCTTCAACCAGGTGCCGGCCCTCCTCGGCCACAAGGTGGACGCCGTCGCCGGGGTCTACCAGAACATCGAGGGCGTCCAGTTCGCCATGCACGGCCTTCACCCGGTCGTGTTCCCGTACGACCACTACGGCGTCCCGCCGTACGACGAGCTTGTCGTCGTCGCCAACCGCGACCGGCTCGGGTCCGACTCGGACTACCGCGCGGCCGTGCGCCGGTTCGTCGCCGGCCTGGCCGCAGGCACGGAGTGGGCCAAGCGGCACCCGCAGGAGGCGATCGCGGTGATGCGCCGGCACTCGGCGGCCGACTATCGCAACATCCTGGAGCGCAGCGTCCCGGTCACGCTTCGCCTCCTCGGCATCGAGGCGCCGTCCACGGCGGCCTGGGAGCGGTTCGGGACCTGGATGTTCTCGTCCGGCCTCCTCGACGAGAAGCCGGACGCGGCGGCGCTCATCGCCCGGCCGTAGACTTCTCGGGATGGAGTCCCTGAAGGGCCACCTCCTCATCGCCGCCCCGATCCTGCTCGACCCCAACTTCCACCGGACCGTCGTGCTGGTGATGGAGCACACGCCCGAAGGAGCGCTCGGCGTCGTCCTGAACCGGCCGACCGAGCTGGAGGTAGGCGACGCGGTCCCCGACCTGGCCGACCTCGCTGACGGCGAGCACATCTTTGCCGGCGGTCCGGTACAGCCTCAGGCCGTGATCGCGCTCGCCGAGCACACCGGGCCGATCGGCGATGAGGCCGTGTGCGGCCCCATCGCACCGATCCAGGTCGACGACGACATGGACGACCTGGCCGGGCAGGTGTCGCGCGTGCGGGTGTTCGCGGGCTACGCGGGCTGGGGCGAGGGCCAGCTCGACGGCGAGCTCGAGGAAGAGGCGTGGTTCACCGAGCCCGCCCTCCCCGGCGACGTCTTCGCCGGCGACCCCGACCACCTGTGGGGCCACGTGCTCGAGCGGAAAGGCGGACACTTCAGGCTCCTCGCCCGGATGCCGGACGATCCCAGCACGAATTGATCGCGGGGAAACCCCGGCGCGACTGTGCGTGTGGCGCGGCGCGCGGCTAGCATCTGGGCGGACGTGGCAACCGTCGCGGACATCGGGCAGCTGCACCTGACGTCGCCGGCCATGGACGGCCCGCACGTTCGCAGCGCGCAGCGCGCGCTCCTGCACAACCCGTTCGGGACGTTCGATCCCGGCACCCTCGACGGCATCTACGGCGAGCGCACCGCCGCGGCGGTGCGGCGGGCGAAGTACTGGATGGGCTATCCAGAGCAGCGCATCGACCAGATCTGCGACGGGAATCTGCTCGCGCTCCTGGCCGAAGAGCAGGCCCTCCCGGCGTCGTTCAAGGCGACGCGCACCCGCCGCCTCCACCGCGCCCAGGACACACACCTGTGGGGCGCGGCCTACGAGGCGGCCGTCTCGTGCGTCGGCGACCGGGAGGCCCCGCCGGGGAGCCACCGGTGCGAGTTCAGCGATTGGTATGGCGTGCCAGGTCCCTGGTGCGCGATGTTCATGTCGTGGTGCTACGTGCAGGCCGGCTCCGCGGCGTTCGAACCGGGGCGGCGGTACGCCTACGTCCCCCATCTCCTCGCCGACGCCCAGCGCGGGGCCAACCACCTCTCCATCACCCGCACGCCGCTGACCGCCGACCTGGCCGTGTTCGACCTCGACGGCGACGGCATCGCCGACCACGTCGGCATGTTCGACCGCTGGCTCGACGGCGGCGAGACCAAGTTCCAGACGATCGAGGGCAACGTCGCCCTCTCAGGCGAGCCCAACGGCGGCCGTGTCCTCCAGCGCGAGCGCCAGCGGGCGCAGGTGTTCGCCTTCGTCCACGTGCGCGGCTAACGCGAAGAGATGTGCTGGAAGTAGGCGCGGGCGGCGTTTCCCACCTTGCGCGTCGACCACAGGTTGTAGCCCGCCGCGACGCTGATCCCGAGCAGCGGCACCTCGCGGCCGATGATGACGTGGGCGCGGCGGCGGGCGAGGCGGCCGACGACCTGCCCGGCGAGCCGCCGGTTGAGGCGCGCCGCCAGCTCCCGCCCGGCCGGGCCGCGCAGCTCCCGGTCGGCGTAGACCCGGCCCATCACCTTGACCGCGCCGTTCCGGTGCAGGTCGACGACGCCCGCCTCGACGCCCATCGCCATCAGGACGTCGAGCCGCCTGCCGGCGACGTCGTCGAGCGGCCGGCCGTACAGATACGCGATCGTGAGCACGAGCTCGGCGTGGGTCGCGGTGAGAAGCGAGAAGTCGCCGAGGGCCGCTCCGATCTCGGTGACCGTGCCGGCCCCGGGGAGCGTCGCCGGGAGCGCGCTCGCGGCGCCCGTGCCGGCGAGGAGCCGGCTGCTTCGGGCGATGGCTACCCGGGCGAGCTGCGACGGCGTCCGATGTGGATGTTCGCGCTGCAGCCGCTCCGCGGTGCGGGCGATCGCCGGGCCGCGCCGCTCGACGACGGTCGCGATCCCCCGCTCGGTGAGGCGGGCGAGCCGGTCGGCCAGACGGTCTATGGCGAGGTCGCAGACGATGCCCAAGGCGCACAGTCTAGGGAGGTGGCGGGAGTAACCTCCCGACGCGGATGCCCTCGAGCGAGCTCCACCCCCGGGAGCGCCGGCTGCGGCGGGCGCTGGTGGCCCTCGCGATGCTCTCGGCGGCGCTCGTCCTCGTGGTCGTGGCGGTGCTGGTCTACTGGCGGCTCTACCTGCTCGGGCCGAGCGGCGACCCGTTCACGCGCGGGCCGTTCGTCATCCGCCTCGGTGAGACGACCGCGGAGCTCGCCTGGTCGATCTCCGGCGATCGCCGCGTCTCGCTGACCGCGACGGCGCCCGACGGCACGACCGCGGCGGCGCGGGGCGGCCGCTTCACCGGCCTCGAGCCGGGAACGCGGTATCTCTGGACGGCGTCCGTCGGCGGGATCGGGCGCGCGGCCGGCTCGTTCCGGACGGCACCCGAGAGCCTCCGCTCACACATCACGTTCGGTGTGATCGGCGACTACGGCTCGGGCAACGACCACGAGTGGGCGGTCGGACGCACGCTCGCCGCGGAGCGGCCCGACTTCGTCGTCAGCGCCGGCGACAACAGCTATCTCGTCGGCGCGCCGCAGCTGCTCGACCGCAACATCTTCGAGCCGCTCCACGGGGTGATGCTGGGAGCTCCGGTCTACGCGACCGAGGGCGAGCACGACCTGATCTACTCGGACGGCGACGCGGTCACGCGCGCGCTTCATCTGCCAGGCCGAGGGGCCGCTACGCCGTCCGGTACGGCCCGGTGCAGCTCGTCCTCCTCGGACTCGAGGCCGGCCCGGCGGAGGTCGCGTTCGCCCGGCGGGAGCTTGCCGTGTCCGGCCCGGCGGTGCGGTTCGTGGTCGTCCACCGACCCGTGCAGGCCGGAAATCCGATCCTCGCGGTGCTGCGGCGAGACGGCGTCGCGGCGATCCTGTGCGGCCACCTGCACCGGTACGAGCGGCGGATCGTCGGCGGTGTCCCCGAGTTCACCGTCGGCACGAGCGGCGAGGGGCCGGGCTCGCTCCAGTTCACCCGCCGCAGCCCCGGCGCGATCGTCTCGCTGCTCGACTACGGCTCGCTCCGGGTCGACGTGACGGCCGGGAGCATCGCGTTCACGTTCGTCGACGAGCGCAGGCGGGTGCTCGACCGGTGGGTGGAGCAGCGGTGAGCTGGATTCGGGTCGCCCTCGGCGGCCTGGGCGCCGCCGCGACGGCCGCGGCCTTGGTCGTGCCGGCCCCGGGCGTCTTCGCGTTCGCGGGCGTGGCCGGCATCGTCGCCTTCATCCTCGCGGCGGGCTGCATCGACGCCGACGCGGTCCCGTACCGGCCCGCTCATCTGGCCTGCGCCGTCGCGTCGCTCCCGGTCGCCGTCCTCCTGGCGGTCGGTGGGCGCGCGATCGGACTGCCCGTGGCCGTTCCGGCCGCCGCCCTGGCGCTGCTCCAGGCGGCGCCGGGTGTGTGGGTGAGGCGGGTCGCGCGGACGCGAGGCGCGAGGACTTGATCGCCGAGATCCTGGCCGTACGGTGGTGGTGTGTGGGGGCGTCGGCTCGTATGGACCCTGGCCACAGCTGTCGTCATACTGCCCGTGGCCTGGATCGGTCATTCGCGGGTCGTGCTCTGGCAGGCGAGACGGGACGCGCCCGCCGCGGTTCATGAGCTCGTCCCCTACACGCCACGATCCTGGACGAATCCGTCGAGTCCTGTGACGATGACGGGGGGCACGCCGTACTGTGGGTCGCATACGTCGTCATCCCAGGCGTGAACAGCGACGCGTGGGGCGCGATCATCCGTCGACACGTGCTGGCGCGCGGCTATCACGTGCAGAGCGACGTCGTGGACTCGAACGTCGAGGACATCGGCCTATCAGAGGGACGAACGGCGTATTCGTCCAGATCCCCTTGGCGGCAGCGCGACGGTCGTGCTTGGCCCGGGTACGCTCGTGCCTAGCATCGGCCGAAGCCTGTAGGGCCGTGATCACCCTGCGCCGCTGATGAGCCAGCCCCGAGGCCTGGCACCGCAATTGCGTGCCTGACCCCGCAATTGCGTGCCTGACCCCGGAATTGCGTGAGAATCGGGGCGCCGAGATTTGAACTCGCCGAGGCGGCTTCCGCGGCGCCCCACGTCGGTCTACTCCGACCCGCGTGATCCCGCATCTGGAGCCGAATCCGCTGGTTCCGGCGGAGACGGCCCGAATCGGCGAGCGGCGTTGCTGTTGGACCATATTTGGACCACGAGCCGCCTGCTCAGCCGCATCGACGGTCCCCCGATGATTCGCCAGGTCGCGTCTGCTTCTCCCTATCCGTTCCCCTCATCGAGCCTGCGACTGCGGAGAACAGCTCCTACCAGCCGCACGGCGACCCTTCGACGCACGCCCCGCAACACGAACGCCTTAGGCGGGAAAGGGCCCAACCCGGTTCGACCCGGCTAGCTACCAATCGGCGAGTCGTGCATTCGGCTTGGCCAGTCGTCCGTCCGCATGGAACATCCCGATCAGGGCGACGTCCTGGACTCGGCCGTTCAGGATCCCGAACGACAAGACCGGTGTCACCAGAGACAACTCGGCATCCTGACCCTGCCCACCTTGGATGCTGCAGATCATCCCGGCGAAACTGGAAGCAGAGTCACAGACGATCCCTGGGAGGTGAGCGACCGTGCGGGCACTCGTCCCTACCTTGATGCCGGTGCGAGTGTGATAGCGCGACGATCTTGTGCTCACTCGTACGACGACGGGTGTCCGCCCCGACGCGAGGCTGCTGTACGCCACCGCGAGCCCCGCATCCGCGTATTCGACTCGGAATCTCACGATTGGTCCGGTGACGCCCGGACTCGCTGTACGCGCTGTTACAACGCCCGGCCCCAGCACGGCTTGCACGCGCGATCTCGTATCGCCGATTGAGATTCCCGCGATCGACGCGCCAGGGACGATTAGAACCGAGGTCGGCAGCTTCCGGTGCGAGGTGGATGCATGCTCCGAGCCGCCCAGGCATCCCGCAGCTACCACTGCACACACCCCCGCACAGACGCTCTGACGAAAGGCCACCGCGCTCCTCGTGAGGATGGTAGCTAGCCGTCGAGAACGTGTCCAGTTCCGACGGCAGCAGCGCGCGAGTTGCTTCAGGGGAGCCCTGTCCCGCGCCCGGTTCGGCGCGGATCGGGTGTCCGGCCTACTGGATAGCATCTCGTCCGTGGCCGCCGAACAACCCGAGCCCCAGCCGTGGCCGCTTCAAGACACGCTTGACCAACTCAAGCAGGTCGACCCGGAAGAGCTTCGGGGCTACGAGCGGCTCGGCGCGCCGCTGGAGTTCGCCGACGCCCCGGCCAAACTCGCACACATCATCCAAGACCTCGAAGACTTGCGATCCGAGGACTGGTAGGAGCTACCCGAAGGCTCGCGACAGGAGATCGTCAATCTTGGCACGCAATTCGTCGCGACCGTCCACCAGATGCTTCAACTCCGGTCGGATGACTCGAACGCGGTCAACGTCAGAGCCCAGCTCGACGCCTCCTTCCGGGACCAGCATGACCGGCTACACGCCGAGATCGGTCGCCACACCATCAAGGCGCAGATTCGACGTGAGCTGGTTCACATGCGAGCGGGCGGCGAGCCGGCCGAACAGGTCGAGGCAATGCAGACGCAGGCCGCGGAGCTGGCGGCCACGCTCGACCAGCTCCGGGCGGAGGTTGGCCGACTCGCGCCGCTCGCCGAGGCTCAGCGCGAGGTCGTCCGCGAGATCGCCGTCGAAGAGTTCAGCGAGGCGTACAGGCGGGATGCCGACGGCCACGCCCGAAGCTGGCGCGCATGGCTATTCGCGCTCGGCGGTTCCGGGGTGCTCGCTCTCATCGCCGGGCTCTACGTCGTTCACGAGTTCGATCCGCCCACGGACGCGACGAACGCCCAGATCGCGTCGGCCGTCGTCCGCGACGTCCTTGTGGTCGGCATCTTGCTCTACATGGTCAGGGTTGCCGCGCATCAGTTCCGGGTTCATCGGCACCTCGAGGCCGTCGCGCGATCCAAGGCCGCCGCGCTTCAGACGTTCAACCGCCTCGTGACGGGCCAGACGGATCCCGAGGTTCGGAGCGCGATGGCGATAACGCTCTGCCAGGCGGTGTTCGCATCGGGCAATACGGGATTCATCGACGCCTCGGCCGATCAGATCACGGTGATCGAGCGGGTCATGGGCGCAGCGATCCAGCGGGTGCCGAGCACGCAGTAGCCCATAGACGACTTGGACGGCGAGAATGCCGGGGCATTGGCTCTCCACCCCGGACATCCCCCGCTCGACTGGCCAACCCATCGGCCAGACGCGGCGACCAGCCCGACCGGCCGCGCACGCAGCAGCCTCCGCAGCCTCGCCGCGCCGCCAGGGGTATCCCATTCACCAGCGCCCGCCGCGCGGAGAACAGCTCCTACGCAGTCGGACCCCGGGCGGACCGGCTCCGCGGCGCGCCAGGAGAAGGCGCGCGTCCACCTCGCCGCCGGGCGCTGGTGGCAGGCCGCGCCGCTCCTCCTCGCCGCGTTCGACGGCCGCGACCACGTCGCGCTCGGCTACGCGAACGTCGACGAGTACGCCGCCGACCTCGGCATCTCGAAGGGCTACGCCTCGAAGCTCCGGACGATCGCCAGGGCGGGCATCGCGATGCCCGGCATCACGACGACGGCCGCGTACCCCGCGGCCCGCCGGGTCCAGCTGTCGGCTCCGAAGACGCACGCCGAGTCCCTGACTATTCACAGAACGGCGTATCACGACTGATGTGGATCGTGCCCCAGAAGTCCACCCGGACGGGACGACAGGTCGGGTCGTCGCCCCACCGCAAGCTGCGGCAAAACCACGTCTCCCGGTTTCGATCCTGGGCGACACAGGTGATTCGGGGGCCCGGCCCGTAGCGGGCGTACACCGCTCGAGTGACTCCCGCCTGAGTGGCCCGCTGGCGGAAGGCGTCCGCCCAGACGAAGCTGGCAAAGCCCAGAACGAGTGCGGCGATGAATAGCAGCGGCAGGAGTCGCCTCACAACCGGTATGACGGCGGGGCGACCGGCGAAGTTCGGCTGCCAGAACGTGGTCTCGGGCTCCGGTTTTTCTCGCGGTGATCCGGCGTGGGGGAAGAAGCGAGCGCCCGTTTGCGCGGCCCCTCCCGCCCCCCTGGGTCTGGCCGGCCTCGGCCGAGGCGGCTGCGTAGGAGGCATTCTCCCATCGCTGGTTCGGGGTGTGGGTGATCCCCTGGGGCTTGGCTCGGCGAGCGATCCTGGCTGCGCTGGCACGGCCACGCCTCGCGACCTTCGGGCCGTGGCGGTTTCGCGCTGCTCCGTTTGGCGGGAGGCGAGGTGAGTGTTCGGATAGTCGAGGGCGCTGACGGGTTGCGCAGGCGCGGTCGGCCGGGAACCTTGCACGGGTTCGGGTCCGGCCGCCGCGCGACCATGCTGTGAGAGCCGTCCGACGGCGCGTCGCCGGGCGGTCTCCGTTCGGCGCTCGGCGCCGTGGAGACCGTCCGGTGGTCGTCAGGACGTGGCCGGGGAGGCGGTGGTGGATGGGACTCGGCCTGGTGCCTGCTCGGCTTCGCCGGGCCGAAGGAACATGGTGATGCCCGTGGCGCACATCCAGGGCAGGATGGCGAGGCCGGTGAAGAAGCCGAACACTCCGGGTGTCGGCGCGATGTGCAGGATGCCAAGCACGAGCGCGGACCAGGCGATCCAGCGCGGAAACGCGCTGGCAACGATTCCGGCCAGGGCGACCATGACCAGCAGGACGCCGAGCCCGCATGCGCCGGGCAGGTCGCCGGCCGAGACGGAGAGATGCAGCGTCTGGATTGCCCCGGGCGCCGCGGCGTGCGTATTTCCGATCGCGCCGAGCATGTACCAGCTGGTCGCGACCATGCCGTCGCTGACGGCGGCGATCGCGGTCGCCACGAGCGCCGTGCCGGCAACCACGGGGTGCAGTGCCGTCTGGCGAATCCTCGCCCAAACAGCGATGCCGAACACGGCGAGGAGGACGGCGGCATAGCCGAGAACCATGCCGGCCCGGAAGACGTCGGCGTGGTGGGCGGCGTAGTACGCGGTGATCGTCGACGTGGAGGCGTCGCTATCGGGGTTGGGGCCGATGATGAGGTATCCGGCGAAGGTCAGCACGGCCGAGCCGACGCCCGCCAGCGCAGCAACTCGGCCGATCCATCCCGCCAGGTAGGGCCCGTCGGGCCGCGATCTTCGCGACGGCTGACGATGCAGGGTTCGCGTGTTCATGATGTTGCTCCTTCCTGGTTGATGACGCCAGCGACGCTACGCGGCGTCCGCGGCGGTGTCATCGGGGGGTCGGGTGATCTTGGCGTCATCCGACCGGTTGATCTTCGGGCCGTTCGCGATCAGCCGACCGGTCGATGACATCGTGCCGGCAGAGGTGTAGCTTCAGGCCGTGCACGCGCTGCGCGCTCGTCTTCCCGACCTATGGCGGGACCCGCTGTGGCTCGACCGAGCCCTCGCGGTCGTGCTCACCATCGGAGCCCAGCTCGACATCTGGCTCGGCGACGGTGGCGGCTCGCACAGGCCGGCGTCGGCGCTTATGGCGACGCTGGTCACGGCATCGGTCGCGGTACGTCGCCGCTATCCGGCGCTGGTGGGGACGGTGGTGCCGGTGTTCACGACCGTCAACCACACGCTCTGGAACGGCCCGCAGTCCGTCGAGATCCCCGTCGCGTACATCTGTGACCTGTACGCGCTGGCGGTGTGGACGCCGCCGCGGCTCTTCGCGGTTGGGACGGCGCTCGTGATCGCCGTCGATTTTGCCTCGAGCGCCGCACCGGGGGGTAGCTTTGAGGCCGCGGTGCCGTTTGCCGTCGTCTCGCTGACGGTGATGCTGCTCGTCCGGCGCGTCGTCGGCGACCGCGAGCGGCGCGCCCAGGTCGCCGAGCGCGAGCGCGACGTCGCCACCCGCGAAGCGGTGGTCGAGGAGCGGGCTCGGATCGCGCGGGAGCTCCACGACGTAATCGCCCACCACGTATCGATGATGGTCGTCCAAGCCGGTGCGGAGCGGCGGATTCTGGGCGATGAGAACGCCTCGACCCGGGAGGTGCTGGAGACGGTCGAGCAGACCGGGCGGAGCGCGCTCACGGAGATGCGGCGGCTGCTCGGGATGCTGCGCGCCGAGTCCGACGAGCGCCTGGCGCCCCAGCCGGGGCTGCGCGACGTACCGCAACTGGTGGGACAGATGCGCGAGGCCGGGCTCTCGGTCGAGCTGCTCGTGGACGGCGAGCCGCACCAGCTGCCGGCGGGCATCGAGCTCTCCGCCTATCGGATTGTCCAGGAAGCCTTGACCAACACGCTCAAGCACGCGGGCGACGTCCGCGCCACCGTCCGCGTCACCTACCGCCCGGACGAGCTTGCGCTTGAGATCACGGACGACGGAGCGGCAACAGCGACCCCGGTGCCGGGGGCCAGGCACGGCCTGGCCGGCATGCGTGAGCGGGTCGCGCTCTACGGTGGCCGTCTCGACGCCGGCCGCGCTCCCGACGGCGGGTTCGCCGTTCGCGTCCTCCTCCCGATCCGATGACCGACGTCCTGATCGCCGACGACCAGCCGTTGGTGCGGGTCGGCCTGCGCAAGATCCTCGACGCCGAGGCCGACATGGCGGTCGTCGGCGAGGCCGGCGACGGCCACGAGGCCATCGCGGCGGCGCGGCGGCTCCGGCCCGACGTGGTGCTCATGGACATCCGCATGCCCGTCCTCGACGGGATCGAGGCGACCCGTCGCATCACCGCCGCGCGGCCGCGCAGCCGCGTCCTCGTCCTGACCACGTTCGGACTCGACACCTACGTCTACGACGCCCTTCGCGCCGGCGCCAGCGGCTTCATGCTCAAGGACGCGCCGCCCGAGGAGATCGTCGCGGCGGTCAGGATCGTCGCGAGCGGCGAGGCGTTGCTCGCCCCAGCAGTCACGCGCGCGCCGTGATCGAAGAGTTCGCCCGCCGCCCCATCGCCCGCGTGTCCGAGCTGCCCGCCGCGCTCGCGGCGCTCACCCCACGGGAGCGGGGAGTGCTCGACCTGCTCGCCCGCGGGCTCCCCAACCCGGAGATCTGCGAGCGGCTCGTGATCAGCGAGGCGACTGCCAAGACCCATGTCGCGCACATCTTCCAGAAGCTCGACCTCCGCGACCGCGTCCACGCGGTGATCTACGCCTACGAGAGCGGTCTCATCGCACCCGGTTCGACTCAGGATTGAGCCTCGGGGTGCGGGAAACGCTTGGGCGGTGACAGGGGCACACGCACGGTCTGCCGATCGAGGATCGTGTTAGCATCGTCAGGCATTGACTTCATATGCGAGATCGCATGCCTGACCGCGCCGGCACGTGGCGCTATCTGCGCTGGATGGCCGGGCTCGTGTTCCTGGTCGGGTGCGATGGACAGAACCAGGGTTGGTGCGATCGCGGCGGTCGGGATTCGGGGTGACGACGTACGCCCTGTTCGACCGGTTCTACCCGAATCAGCAAGGACACAGGCGCCACTGGTGCCCACTGGGATCCGCGCCAACCAGTCTGCTCGAGCCAGATCGGCCAGATGATCTCGAGGCGGCCGGCGCCCGGCGACCCTAGTCAGCATTACACTTTCCAGCATGCCAGACCCGGGACTGCCGATCCCGTGGCGGATCATCGCCGGCCCGCGACCATTACCGCAAAGCGTCATCGACGGTACCGCCTGGGGATTCACCCTCGAGCGCGACGGCGTCGAGCGGTCACTGATCGTGGTCGTCAGCGCGCAGGCACAGAAGCTCGGCGCGTCGGGACCGTTGCCGACCGAAACCCGCGAAGCCATCAAGACCGACGGCCGAAGCGAGGCCGCCCGCGTAGCCCAGCTTGATGAGCAGGCGCGCGTCATCGTGCTGGGCCGGGACGGCTACCTTCCGCCGCCCGCCGCGCTCATGCGCATCGCCCAATAGCGAACCAGCTGGCTCAGTCCGCCACCGGGCCGGCGACGACCACCGCACTGACCTCTGCCCGACCGCTGGCGCTGCCATACGTGTTTCTGGGGAGGCCAATCGGCTGGGCGGGGGATCAAGCCTGACATGGATGAGAGCCGATCTTTCCTGCATGATCTCGGAGCAACAGCGCGAAGATCTGCAGCAGCGGATCGTCACGGGTGTAATCGATAGCGACCCGGTCCAGATGCACGGCGCGATCGTGGCGGCGCTCGAGCTGTATCCGATCCCCCAGGCGCGCCGGTACGTGTTCACCCCGGCGCTGCGCCAGCTCGACGGGCGGCCAGAACACGCTCGGCTCGTTCGCGCGGTCATCGCCGCCCAGCTCGCCGCCTACGCGCTTCCCTGACCGATCAGACTTCGTCGGTCCGCCAACCTGCTCGCCGCGTAGGCATCCCAAGCGTCGGGTGGTTGGGTATCCGGCCTCTGCCTTCGCGCCGTCAGTTTCAGTCGCAGCCGAGCCCATCGCCGTCGCTGTCCAAGCCGTACGGGGCGGCCCGCGACGTTGTACAGAACCGCGGGTGCGGAGTAGCCCCGAGGGGGGCCGCAACCGGCGGCGCGCAGACGGGTGGCTGGCAATGGACCGGCGGGGCCGCCA
>DASQXS010000213.1:0-6953 GCA_035639615.1 Gaiellales bacterium
GCCCGGCTGAAACACGCCCGGCGCCTGCAGGCCAAGCGCCACCGGCGCGAGCACGGCCAGTTCCTGGCCGAGGGCGAGGACATCGTCGAGGAGGCGCTCGCCGCAGGCATCCTCCCGGTCGAGACGTTCGCGGCCGCCGAGCGGGCGCCCGACGAGGCGCTCGTGGCCCGGCTGGCCCGCGGCGGCCCCGTGCACGTGGTGGATGACCGCCTGCTCGCCGGTGTCGGCACGCTCGGACATCCGGCCCGGATCGTGTGCATCTTCGCGACCGCAGCCCTGCCCGCGCGTGCATCAACGGAGTCAGACTCCGCTGATTCGCTGGGCGTTCACCTCCACCGCGTGATCGACCCGGGCAACGTCGGCACCGTCGTCAGGGCGTGCGGTGCGCTCGGGCCGGCGTGGCTCTCGCTCTCGCCCGGCTGCTCCGACCCGCTCTCCGGCAAGGGCGTCCGCGCCTCGATGGGCGCGGTCTTCCGCGTCCCGGTCGAGCCCGTCGCCGAGCTCGAGGAAGCCGGCACCCGGGTGGCGCTTGTCGCGGGTGCCGAGACGCCGCTCTGGGCGGTCGACCTGACCCAGCCGTCCGTGCTCGTCGTCGGCGCCGAGCGGCACGGCCTCCCGGCGGCCGTCGTCGAGGCGTGCGACGTGGTCTGCGGGATCCCGCAGGCCGAGGGCGCCGAGTCCGTGAACGCGGCCCAGGCGGCCACGATCGCCCTCTACGAGGCGGCGCGCCAGCGCGGCACTGGGGTCAGACCGAGAGCCGAAACGGCGGATACTCGTCGGTAACCAGCGTGAAGGCGTAGCCGCTCACCCGGTTCGCCCAGCGGAGAACGCCTTCCTCGAACTCGAATGCGCCGCGTGGATAGCGGCCGGTGAAGAGGACCGCGAACCAGACGTAGATCGCGACGAAGATCGCGGCGATCGCCAGGAAAAACAGCACGACGTAATGGGGGATCGCCAGGAGCCACTTCACGAGCGGCAGCCAGCGGTTGAGCTCCGGCCCGGAGACCTCGGGGTAGTCCAGGTGCACGGACTGGTGCTCGTCGGTGGACGGGTAGCGGTCGTCCATGAGGAGCAGGTATGCCCCGACGCGGTTCCCGAACCGGTTGAGCTCCAGGTTCCAGTCGAACCACCAGCGCGGATACTTCTGCCGAAACAGCAGCATGAGGACGAGGGCGAAAGTCACCGTGCCGCCGGTCGCCAGGACCCGGCCGCCGTTTCTGCCTACACCCCCCGTGGCATGCTCGAGCGCTCCGAGAACGATCGCGATCGGGATGACCGTGAAGATCCGAAGCGCGCTCGTCAGCCGGTCGAGCTCGCGATCGGGGTAGTCCACCGAGAACTGCACCGGGTACGGCTGCACGGCGACGCGGACCCTACAGCCGGCCGGGCCGCCGCGCCACCCAGACGGAGTCCGTGGCCCGATCCCCGAGCGGGCGCCGGTCGAACCAGCCGTAGGCCTCGACCTCGCCGAACCCGGCCTCGCCGAGGAGGCGCCGCCAGTCCTCCGGCTCGGCCCACCAGAGCCGCATCGTCGCCTCGGCGGCGGCGGTGCGCACCGACAGCTCGAGCCGGCGCGCCTCAGTGTCCCAATCGGCCCGCTCCCAGATGCCGGGCTCGCGCTCGAGCCAGCGCCCGTCCGTCTCGGCGATGTCGGCGGCATCGGGATGGAAGACGTCGAAGGCGAGCGTGCCGCCCGGCTCGAGCCGGGCGTGGAGCGAACGGAGCACGGCGAGCCGCTCGGCGTCGGAGCGCAGGTGAAGGAGCGCCCGGAAGGGGACCGTCACGAGCCTGAACCGGCCGAGATCGGGCAGCGCGCGCATGTCCGCCTCGACGAGCCGCAGGTCGACCGCGTGCGGCGCCGCTCGCAGCCGCGCCAGCTCGAGCATCGTCGGGGAGGTGTCGACGCCGACGACGGGAACCCCTGCGAGCGCCGTGGGCACCGCCACCCGGCCCGAGCCGACGCCGACCTCGAGCACCGGGCCACCGCTCGTCACCGCCAGGTCGACATAGAAGGGGATGTCCTCGGTCACCGACCGGCACCAGGCGTCGTAGTCGGCACCGAGGCGGTCGTAGGCTGAGGTCACGGGATTTACACTACTCGGCCACCATGGACGTCGACGCCCTCGTCTCTGCCGCCTCCGCCCGCATCCGGGCCGCGGCGAGCTCCGACGAGCTCGAGGCCGTCCGGGTCGACGTGCTGGGCCGAAAGGCCCCGCTCGTCCAGGCGCTGCGCGACCTGGGCACGCTGCCGCCGGACGAGCGGCGCGCCCGCGGCGAGGAGCTGAACCGCGCCCGCCGGGCGCTCGAGGACCTGGTCGCGTCCCGGTCGCGTGAGCTGCGGGCATCCGAGCTCGAGCGGCGCCTGCGCGAGGACCGCGTCGACGTCACGCTCCCCGGCACGCGGCACCCGCGCGGGTACGCGCATCTGATCGAGCAGACCCGCCGCGACATCCTGGACGTGTTCGTGGGGTTCGGATACATCGTGGTCGACGGGCCCGAGGTCGACCTCACGTACTACAACTTCGACGCCCTGAACACGGTGGTCACGCACCCGTCGCGGCAGATCACCGACACGTTCTATGTCGCTCCGGACGTCGTGCTGCGGCCGCACACGTCGCCCGTCCAGATCCGGACGATGGAGGCGATGCCGCCGCCGGTCTACATGGCGACGGCGGGGCGCTGCTACCGCCGGGACACGCCCGACGCGACGCACACCGCGATGTTCACGCAGATCGAGGGGTTGGTCGTCGACCGCGGCATCACGCTCGCCCACCTGAAGGGGACCCTGCTCGGCTTCGCGCGGGCCATCTTCGGCGCCGAGCGCGAGGTGCGGCTGCGGCCGCACTTCTTCCCGTTCACCGAGCCGTCGGTGGAGGTGGACGTCAGCTGCTTCAACTGCGCCCGCGACGGCTCGCCGTGCCGCGTCTGCAAGGCCGAGGGGTGGGTGGAGATCCTCGGCGCCGGCATGGTCGACCCGAACCTGTACACGTTCGTCGAGGGCTACGACCCAGAGGAGGTGTCCGGCTTCGCGTTCGGCCTCGGCGTCGAGCGGGTCGCCGGCCTGCGCCACGACATCCCCGACATCCGCCTCCTGTGGGAGAACGACCTGCGCTTCATGGAGCAGTTCGGATGAGGGTGCCGGTCTCGTGGCTTCGGGAGTACGTCTCGTTCGACCTGCCGCTCGCGGAGCTCGGCGAGCGCATGTCGATGACCGGGACGAAGCTCGAGGCACGCCACCGCCGCGGCGTCCCGCGGGGGCTCGAGCTCTACCGGGTCGGCCGTGTGCTCTCGCGCGACCAGCACCCGAACGCCGACCGCCTGAGCGTCTGCCGGGTCGACGTCGGGGACGGCAGCCCGCGGAGCATCGTGTGCGGCGCCTCCAACTTCGCCGCCGGCGCGGTCGTCGCGGTCGCGCTTCCCGGCGCCGTCCTCCCGGACGGGACCGAGCTCCGCGTCGCCACGCTTCGCGGCGTCGAGTCGCACGGCATGATGCTCTCGGAGCGAGAGCTCGATCTGGGCCAGGATCACGCCGGGATCATGCTGCTACCCGACGACTGGACGGTCGGCGACCCGCTCATCGACCACCTCGCAATCGCCGACGAGGTGCTCGAGTTCGAGATCACCTCCAACCGGCCCGACTGTCAGAACGTGTTCGGGATCGCCCGCGAGGTGTCGGCCGTGCTCGACACCGACCTGGCGCCGTGGCCGGGAACGGAACCCGAGCCGACCGGCGAGGGCAGCGTGGGCGACTACGTCCGCGCCCGGATCGACGCACCCGACCTGTGTCCGCGCTGGGCCGGCCGGGTCTTCACGGATGTCACCGTGGCGCCGTCTCCGCCGTGGCTCAAGGCCCGGATCGCCGCCGCGGGCATGCGGCCGATCTCGAACGTCGTCGACATCACGAACTACGTGATGCTTGCCGTCGGTGAGCCGACCCACGCGTTCGACCTCGACAAGGTGGCCGGGGGGGAGATCATCGTCCGCCGGGCTACCGACGGGGAGCGCGTCACCACGCTCGATGGGCAGGACCGCGTCCTCGACGGCGAGACGCTCGTGATCGGGGACGCCGAGAAGCCCTCGGCGATCGCGGGGTTGATGGGCGCGGAGTGGAGCGAGGTGGGCGAGCAGACGACGACGGTGCTCCTCGAGTGCGCGAACTTCGACGGCCCGGCCACGCAGCGCTCCTCGATCGCGCTGGGCCTGCGCACGGAGGGGTCGAGCCGGTGGGAGAAGGGGCTCGATCCCCACCTCGTGCCGCGGGCGCTGGCGTTGGCATCGCAGCTCCTCGTCGAGATCGCCGGCGCGAGGCTTGTGCCCGGCACGATCGACCTGCACGGCGAGCTCCCCGGGCAGCCCGTCGTCGCGCTTCGAAAGGAGCGGCTGGAGGCGCTGATCGGCATCCCCTACACCGACGGCGAGGTCGACCGCGCGCTGACGCGGCTGGGGTACGAACGCGAGGACGGCGCCTGGCGGGTGCCGAGCTGGCGCGCGGCGGACACGACCCGCGAGGTCGACCTGATCGAGGAGGTCATGCGGATCGCGGACATCGAGCGGGTACCGGCCGACATGCCGGGCGGCGCCGAATCCGGCGGCCGCTTGGGTGACCGGGAGCCGCTCCGGCGCATGGTGGTGGATGTGCTCCGCGGCGCGGGCCTCTCGGAGGCGGCGACCCTGACGCTGTGGGACGCGGGCATGCCCGACCGGCTGCGGCTGGCGGACGACGATCCCCGCCGTGCGCTCGTCGAGCTCATGAACCCGATGAGCGCCGAATGGACGGCGATGCGCACGCTCGTCTTCCCGGGCCTCCTTCATTCGGCCCGCCGCAACCTGGCGGTCGGCGCGTCCGCCGCCGCCCTCTTCGAGATCGGGCTCGTCTTTCTGCGTGGCGGCGACCGGCTGCCCGACCAGCCCTGGCGGGTCGCCGGCGTGCTCTGCGGCCCGGATGCGGGGTTCTTCGGGGCCAAGGGCGTGGTGGAGACGCTCGCCGAAGCGGCTCGCGTTGACGCGCCCGAGTTCCGTCCGGCGGCAGAGCCGTTCCTCCATCCCGGGCGGGCGGCGGCGTGGCCGGGTGGGCTCGTCGGCGAGCTGCACCCGCTCGTCGCCGAGGCCTTCGATCTCGGCGCGCCGGCGGCGGTGTTCGAGCTCGAGCTTGAGAGCCTGCGCGGCCGCCCGCCGGAGAAGGTGCTCTACCGCGACGTGACGAGCTTCCCGCCGCTTCGGCAGGACATCGCCGTCGTGGTGGACGAGGACGTTCCGGCCGGCCGCGTGGTGGAGGTCGTCCGCGCGGCCGCCGGCGGGGATCTGGCGTCGGCCGGGGTCTTCGACGTCTATCGCGGCGCTCCGGTGCCCGAAGGGCGGAAGAGCCTCGCCGTCCACCTCGTCTTCCAAGCCTCCGACCGCACGCTCACGGACGCCGAGGCCGACGCCGCCCGAGAGCGCATCGTGGCGGCGCTGGCACGGGACGTCGGCGGGGAGCTGCGCCGGTGACGCGCGACGAGCTGGTCCGACTCCTGGACGCGTACTTCGGCACGCTGAGCGTGCGCGGCGACGACTGGGAGGAGTGGTTCGAGCGGGTCTACCCCGACCCGTACTGGCGGGAGTTCGCCGAGCCGGGTACGACTCGCGCTGGAACGGGCTCATGGTGCGCGGCAGCGACGAGGTGGCCCGCGCTGCGACCTGCGTGTTCCCCTCGGACCGGATCGTGGAGCAGCTCGCGCCGGTCACGTTCCTCTTCTCCGAGCACCCGATCGACTACGCCGACCAGCCGGGCTTCCTCCCGCTGGCGCGCGCCAGCTTCACGCGGCTGCGCGACCTCGGGATCAGCTTCTACCACGTGCACGCGCCGATCGACCACCATCCGCAGGTGTCGCCGTCCCGCCTCTGCGCCGCCGCCATCGGCGTGCCGGTCGAGGACGAGTACCTGCCGATCGCCGAGGGCATCCCGGGCGGCGCGGCCGTAATCGGCGCGTCGGCCGCCGGCCTCGACGAACTCGCGGCCCGGCTGCAGGACGCGCTCGGCCCCGAGGTGCCGGTCCGCGTCGCCCGCCGCCGCGCCGGAACCGATCGGGCGGGCCGGGTCGCGGTCGTCGGCGGGGGCGGTGCGGACCGCGAGGCGCTCGAGGCGTCGCTCGCCCGAGGCTGCGAGACGTACGTCACGGGCGGCGTCTACACACCGTGGGCGGAGCAGTTCCTCGCGCTCGCCGAGAACGCCGACGTCGCCGTGATCGACGGCACCCACTACGGCACCGAGAAGCCGCCGCAGATCGCCATGGCGGCCTGGTTCCGGCGTCACGGCCTCGACGCCGAGTTCATCCCCGACGGCCCGAAGTAGCCGCTGCCTGTTCCGGCACCGTCACGGGCGTGTGACCGGGGGCCGTGTGAGGGTCTGACCCCAAATGGCCGTGATCTCCGTCACGATTCGCCCCGGACCGTCACGGCCCGCGCACGCATCTGCCTCCGCGACGCGCCAGGCCGGCTCCAGGGGGCCGGATCGTCCGCCAATCGGGGTCAGACCCCGCCGCGGCCGTGGACACGGTCGTGCGCGGGGTTCGTGACGAAACGGCTAGACGACGCCCTGCGTCGCGACCGGGCGCACGTCCGAGAACCGCCGCTCCAGGCGGAGCGTGCCGGCGATGCCGAGCGAGTCCAGCGTGCCCAGTCGCTTGCGGCAGAGCTGGGCGGCGGCGCCGTAGCCGAACGTGCGCGCGGCCCGGAAATGGAAGACGCCGCTTCGCCAGTCGTCGTCGTGCCACGGGTTGAGCGGACAGATCACGAGAGCGCACTCCTCGGACTGAACCGCGTCGCGCAGCCGCAGCTCGAGGTAGAGGCTCGACCAGTCCGCCGGCTGCGCCGCCACGATCTCGTCCCACTGCTCCACGAGGCCCCGCATCGCAGCGAGATGCTATCCAACGACCATCTATAGTCGCCGCGCCATGGACGCGCGCGACCTCGAG
>DASQXS010000214.1:0-7835 GCA_035639615.1 Gaiellales bacterium
CGCGCGCCTCGTACATCCTGAGCGTCTGCTGGTGCAGCCCGGTCATCTCGGCGGCGACCGAGATCGAGTAGCGCGGGCGCGGGTCCGGCGGGAGGGCGCTCATCCAGTGCGCTCCCGGAAGAGGCCGCTGCGCGGGTCGCCGTGGTCGGCCTGCTGGATCTCCTGCAGCCGCTCGAGCGCCTCGCGCTCCTGCTTGGACAGCTTCGAGGGGACGGCGATCCGGACGCGGGCGAGCAGGTCGCCGTTTCCGCCGCCGTTCAGCTTCGGCGCACCGCGGCCCTTGACGCGAAGGGTCTTGCCGTCGGTCGCCCCGGCCGGTACCTTCACGCGCACGGTCGCGCCGTCGGGCGTCGGCAGGTCGACCTGGCCGCCGAGGGCGGCCTCGGTGAACGTGACCGGGACGTCGAGGACGAGGTCGTCGCCGCGCCGGGTGAAGAGCGGGCTCGGTGCAACCCTCGTCACGACGTAGAGGTCTCCGGGCTCGCCGCCTCGCGGGGCGGCTTCGCCCTTGCCGCGCACCTTGATGCGCGTGCCGTCCTTGACGCCGGCGGGGATGCGCACCTGATAGGTCTTCGTCGAGCGGATACGGCCGGAGCCGTGGCAGGTCGGGCACGGGTGCTCGATGATCGTCCCGGCGCCGCCGCAGCGCTGGCACGGCTGACTGAGCGAGAAGAAGCCCTGGCTCTCCGACGTGACGCCGCGGCCCTTACAGACCGGGCAGATCGTCGGCGCCGTGCCGGGCGCGGCGCCCGAGCCGCGGCAGGTGGTGCACGCGTTGGCCTTGTCGACCGGCACCTTGACGGTCGCGCCGGTGAGCGAGTCGGGGAACGCGATGCGCACCTGCACCTCGACGTCGGCGCCGCGCTGCGGCGCCTGCTGGCCGCGGGCGCCACGGCCGAAGAGGCCGCCGAAGAGGTCGCCCAGGTCGAAGCCGGCACCCGCGCCGGCGCCCGAGAAGTCGAATCCCTGGAAGCCGCCGCCCGCCGGGCCCTGGCCCGGCCGGAACGTCTGCCCGAAGGTGTCGTACTGCTTTCGCTTCTCGGGATCGCTCAGGACCTCGTAGGCCTCGCCGACCTGCTTGAACCGCTCCTCGGCCGCCGAGTCGCCCGGGTTTCGGTCCGGGTGGTACTGGCGGGCCAGCTTGCGGTAGGCCTTGCGGATCTCGTCGGCGCTCGCGCCCTTGGGGACGCCAAGCGTCTCGTAGTGCGACGACATCTACCGCTCCTCGCCGGCCTTGGCCTCGGCAGCGGGGGGGCCGCTGGAGACCACCACGCGCGCGGCGCGCACGATACGGTCGCCGAGCCGGTAGCCGCGCTGCCAGACCGCCGCGACGCGCCCCTCGGGATGCTCGGACGGCTGGTGCGAGAGCGCCTCGTGGACGTGCGGGTCGAACTCGTCGCCCGGGGCGCACTCGATCTCCTCGAGGCCGCGGCGCGAGAGCAGGTCGGCCAGCTGGTGACGGACCATGCGCACGCCCTCGGACACCTTGGCCTCCTCATGGTGCTCGGAGGCGTCGAGCGCCCGCTCGAGGTTGTCGAGCACGGGCAGGAGCTCGCTCACGAGCGACTGCGTCGCCCGCGACGCCTGCGCCTCGGACTCGCGCGCCACCCGCTTTCGGTAGTTCTCGAAGTCCGCAGCGACCCGGCGCAGGTCGTTCAGATACTCCTCCGCCTTCCGGCGGGCGTCGGCGAGCTCGGTCTCGAGCTCGCCGGCCTCGAGGGCCGCCGAATCGTCGGCAACGGCCTTGGGGTATGTGCGCCCCCTGGGGTCAGGCCCCTCGTCCGCACCTTTCGGTGCAAACTCGGGGTCAGACCCCGGCTGGCGGCTCCCCTCGTCTGCGCCTTTCGGTGCAAACGAGGGGTCCGATCCTGGTCGGCGCTGGTGCTCCTGACTCACGCGCGGTCACCGCTCTCGTCGACCACTTCGGCATCGACGATCTCCTCGTCGGCCGGCTCGCCGGCGGCGCCGTCACCGCCGCCGCCGTCGCCGCCGGTGGCGGCCGCCTGCTGGGCCTGCTGGTAGACCAGCTCGCCCAGCTTGAACGACGCCTCGCGCAGCGCCTCGAGCCGCGTTCGGATCTCGCCGACGTCGTCGCCGTCGAGCGCCTGCTTGACGGCGTCGATCTTCGACCGGATGTCGGTCTTGGTCGCGTCGTCCAGCTTGGACTCGTGCTCGGCGAGCGACTTCTCGGTCGAGTACGCGACCTGCTCGGCGGTGTTGCGTGCCTCCGCCAGCTCCTTGGCCCGCCGGTCCTCCTCGGCGTGCGACTCGGCGTCGCGCACCATCTGGTCGACCTCGGCGTCCGAGAGCCCCGAGCCGCCCTGGATCTGGATCTTTTGCTCGTTGCCCGTGCCCATGTCCTTCGCGGACACGTGCATGATGCCGTTCGCGTCGATGTCGAACGTGACCTCGATCTGGGGCACGCCGCGCGGCGCGGGCGCGATCCCGACGAGCTGGAACTTGCCCAGCGTCTTGTTGTACGCGGCCATCTCCCGCTCGCCCTGGAGCACGTGGATCTCGACGGACGGCTGGCCGTCCTCGGCGGTCGAGAAGATCTCCGACTTGCGGGTGGGGATGGTCGTGTTGCGCTCGATCAGCTTGGTGAACACGCCGCCCTTGGTCTCGATGCCGAGCGACAGCGGTGTCACGTCGAGGAGCAGCACGTCCTTGACCTCGCCCTTCAGCACGCCCGCCTGGATGGCGGCGCCGATAGCGACGACCTCGTCCGGGTTGACGCCCCGGTGCGGGTCACGGCCGATCAGCTCGCGCACCTTCTCCTGCACGGCCGGCATGCGGGTCATGCCGCCGACCAGGATGACCTGGTTGATGTCCTCCGGCTTGAGGCCGGCGTCGGCCAGCGCCTGCTTGGTCGGCGAGACCGTGCGCTCGATGAGGTCGTGCGTCAGCTCGGTCAGCTTGGCGCGCGAGAGGGTCGTATCGAGGTGCTTCGGCCCCTCGGCGTCGGCGGTGATGAACGGCAGGTTGACGTTCGTCGACTGCGTCGTCGAGAGCTCGATCTTGGCCTTCTCGGCCGACTCGTAGAGGCGCTGCAGGGCCATCGGGTCCTTGCCGAGGTCGATGCCCTGGTCGCGCTTGAACTCGGCGATCAGCCAGTCGACGATGGCCTTGTCGAAGTTGTCGCCGCCCAGGTGGTTGTCGCCCGACGTCGCCTTGACCTCGAACACGCCCTCGCCGAGCTCGAGCACCGACACGTCGAACGTGCCGCCGCCGAGGTCGAACACGAGGATGGTCTGGTCACCCTCCTTGTCGAGGCCGTAGGCGAGCGAGGCCGCGGTCGGCTCGTTGATGATGCGCAGCACCTCGAGGCCGGCGATCTTGCCGGCGTCCTTGGTGGCGTTGCGCTGGGCGTCGTTGAAGTAGGCCGGGACCGTGATCACGGCCTCGGACACGGTCTCGCCGAGATACGCTTCAGCGTCGGCCTTGAGCTTCTGCAGGATCATCGCCGAGATCTCCGGCGGCGGGAAGATCTTGTCGCCCGCCTTCACGCGCGCGTCGCCGTTCGGCCCGGCGGTCACCTCGTACGGCACGATCTTCTGCTCCTCGGACACCTCGACGGCCTTGCGGCCCATGAAGCGCTTGATGGAGAAGACCGTGTTCTTGGGGTTGGTCACCGCCTGCCGCTTTGCCGGCGTGCCGACGAGCCGCTGCCCGTCCTTGGTGAACGCGACGACCGACGGAGTGGTGCGGCCACCCTCCGCGTTCGGGATCACGGTGGACTCGCCGCCCTCCATGACCGCCATGCACGAGTTGGTCGTGCCGAGGTCGATGCCGATCACTTTCGCCATGTGCAAATCTCTCCTTGCGTCGTTGCTACTAAGGAAATCTTAGTCGCTTTATAGCAGCTTCATTGGCGCCCTTCAAGCGGGGATGATGTCCCAGGTGGCGCCGCGCAGCGTGCACGTGGCGACCGGGTCGCCGGCGACGTGCGCCCAGCCGCGCTGAACGACGAGAACGTCGACGCCGGGCGGGACGGGGCCGCCGTGCGCGGCGGCGCGGATCGCGTCGCGGCGGGCGCGCTGGCCGGGGCGGCGCGTGTCCAGCCAGGTGCGGAAGCGGACCTTCACGTAGCGGCGCTTCAGGAAGTAGAAGCCGGCGCCTGTGCGTGCGAACAGCGCCTCCGACATCTCGTCGGCGACCGGCTCGCGCCCGATGACCGCCACGCGGGTGTGGGCGTCGATGGGGAGCGACGAGCAGCGCAGCAGATACGGGTACGTCACCCGCCAGACGCTGACGGACGCAGTGGCCGTCGCCCCGACCGCGACCACGATGACAGCTACGGCGACGAGCACGGCGGCCGGCCGCCGCCGGCGGGCGAGCAGGAAGGACATGAGCGCGTCGGCGGCGATCCCGGCCGGCACGCACAGCGCGAACGCCAGGAAGGGCATGTAGCGAAGCCAGCGCACGAGCGGCGTCGGCGCCCCCTGACCCGTGACGAGGGTATGGACGACGTGGGAGTCCGCGACCGCCACGCCTGCGCCGACGGCGGTGAGCGGAACCGCGATCAGAAGCAGGAGGGGGCGCACCAGGCTGCGTTTGCGGCGCACGACCAAGGCCAACCCAGCAAGCGCCAGGGGGAGCGTCGCCCCAAGGGCCACGACTGCCTGGGCGGCGCTCGGCTCCACGAACCTGAGGACGGTGATCGAGACGAAGCCGTGATACTGCCGGTAGGCGAGGCCGAGCGGGACAAGCCATACCGCAGCCGCCGTCGCGGCTGCGGCGGCCGCTCGTAGAACGCCGGCCGCCGCCACGCCGTGCGCGGCCGCGATGGCAACGATCCAGACCGCGCACATAAGGCCGGCGAGCGGCGCGATCAGGAAGGCGAGGCCCGTGGCAAACCCGGCCGGCCACCACAGCGCCCGGTCGCCGCGGGCGGCGCGGAAGACGATCCAGAGGATCATGGGCGTGAGCGCCAGGCCCAGGTCGCGCGGGATCATCGGCGGCAGGTAGGTGAGCGACGGGGTCATGGCGGGCACGGGCTCGCCATCGAAGGGGCCGAAGTGGAGCGCATGCATGTGCGTCTCGAACACGGACTGGGGATGGGCCACCGATCCGAAACCGCCGGCCGCGATGGCAATGCCGACGCTCCAGGCCGCCGCCCGCTCGCCGGCGCCGACCTCGCGCGCCAGAAGCCAGGTGCCGACGCCGGCGCACGCGAGGCCGAGCCACTCCACCACCGCAACGGCATCCCCGGCGCCGCCCGGCAGGCTCTGCGCGATCCAGGCGGACAGGGCATGAAACAGCCACGGGTAGCCGTTGGGTGCGTCGGCGTAGATCCCGCCGGGGGCCGAGAAGCCGGCGGCGAGCTGGTGGATCCACCCCAGGTGCCAGATCATGTCGCCGTGGGACGTCCACAGTTCAGAGACGGGCCGGCGCTGCCCGGGGAGGGCGACCAGGAACGCCGCGCCGACGCCGACGACGAGCGGAGCGAGGCGGGGACGCGGCGCACGGAGGGCTGGGCGCCGCCAGACGATGGCGGCCACCACCGCCGCCAGCGCGACTCCGGAAGGAACCCAGGGGTTCCCGAGGAGCCCGATCCCGAGCGCGCCGACGGCCATGGTGAGCCACGCCAGGGCGCAGGCCGCGAGCGCGCCCCAGACGACGCGTTCGGCGGCCGGGCGGCCGCGGGCGATGGCGCTCCCCGCAAGCCAGATCCAGCCGCCGACCCCGGCCGAAGCGAGCACGGCATGCGGTGTCATCCGCCGCCGGGGCGATCGCAGCTTCGTGCCGCGGAGTCGAGCGCCGGCGTGCCGTAGATGACGACGGAGCGCGTCTCGGCGACGCGGCGCAGCCCCCCGACTCCGGCGAGCGGGCCGACGGGGCGATGGCGCAGGATCGGCGCGCCGCCCACGTGCGCGCCGCGGACGACGACGACGGCGTCGATCCGGTGCTCGACGAGAAATGCGGCGTTCCCGGCGGGGTCGCGGAAGAACCGGTGCGCCCCGAGCACGACCGGCAGCACCTCCCGGAGCACCGCGGGGCGCAGGTACGGCGCCATGCCTTCGTCGACGCTCACCCGCCGGGCGAGCACCTCGAAGCTCCCCGCTGTCCGCCGGTCGACGAGCATCCGGGCGCCACAGGGCACGCTGCTCGAGACGGCTGCCATCACATCGAGTCCGGCCCGGTCCTGCGCGGACGCGGCCGGCAGCGGCTCGGTGATGATGAGCGCGACCGCGGCCGCCGTCAGCGCCGCCGCGCCGCCGATCCGCGCCCTGCGGCTCCGACCCACAGCGAGGCGTAGAGCGTACCCGGCGGCGGCCGCCGCCAGGAGGGCGAGGAGGAGCACCTCGTTCTCGAAGAGCCGGCGCGGGCCGAAGTCGGCCGGGATTCGCGTTCGGAAGCGATGGCTGAAGAGAAGCCCCGCGGCGAGGAAGGCGAGGCTCGTGAGCCAGCAGGCGAGGACGACCGGACCGAGCAACCTGCGCCGGCGCCAGAGGAGCCCCACGCTCACTGCCGCGAGGAGGGCTACACCTGCGTACTCATGGGATGATGCCGCCTCTCCCCGCGAGAAGGCCGCCGCCACGGCGCCTTCCGCGACGCGAGCCGGAGGGATCGCCCAGCCTGTGCGGCGGCCGCGGGGGTGGGCGCGGTGGGCAAGCTGAAACGACTTGGTGGGATCGACCGTCACGGGGAATCCGGGGTAGCCGCCGCCACCGCCCGCGCGTTGAAAACCGATGTCGCCGCCTGCAGGCAGGATGCCCGCCGCCCAGACGGCGGCGGTCACAGCAACGGTGATCCCGGCCGCGACGATCGTGGGGCGAACCCCGCGCCACCGCAGGGCGATCCTGCCGGCGGCGTACCAGATGAGGAAGGCCCCGGCAACGAGGACGGGGATCAGATGCGTCAGGGCGCCTGCGCCCAGCATGAGGCCGCTGAGCACCGCGTATCGCATGCCGCCGCGTCGGCGGACGGCGAGAAGGGCGGTCACCACCGCGCAGACGGCGACCATGCGACCGATGTTCTCCACGCGGTAGACGAGCAGGTCGGCCCGGTATTCGGAGCCGAGCGGGAGCCAGGACGGCGCGGCAAGCGTTAGGACGGGCACGGCCGCCGACGCTCCGCGCAGCCCGAGCTCGCGGGCGAGCGCCAGGAGCGCCGCGAAGAGCCCGACGGCGGCCAGCCACACGAGCGCCCCGATCGCGGCGAGGTCGCCGTTCGGCGCGACCGCGGCGACGCCGGACTCGAAGGAGTTGAGCAGGACCTTGCTGACCGTGGGAACGAGATCCAGCCCCCACTGCGGGCTCGACGTGGGAATCCCCCCGGCATGCAGGATCTCGAGGCCGTCGGCCCAATACCGCCACGGCGCCTCGTAGGCCAGGTTTGAGATCGGCGGCACCTGAAGCTGGTGGGCGGCGAACGCGACCAGCGCGACCATGCCCGAGCCCGTCGTCCACGGGCTCCGCCGGGCCTGTCGGGCGAAGACGCGGGCGTGCCGCACGGCCGAGCGGCGGCGCACCGCGACGGCCCACGCAGTCGCAGTGACGAACGCCCACGCGATCGCCAACGACGCCTGCCCGATCGTGCCCGTCACGGCAAGGGCCGTGGCGGCCATGCCCGTGAGCGCGTAGCCGAGCCCGAACGCGAGCGCGACCGCGGTCTCGAGCGTGATCTGTGTGGGAGCCGAGACCGCCAGGGCGGCGCCGGCGCCCGGCAACAGCACCAGCCCGGCCACGACCAGCACGGTGAGGACGCTCACGCGGGCGGTTGTACCGCACTTCCCCCGTTCGAGGGGGACGTCGCCGACGAGAGTTGCCGATCACCACGATCATGCTCCGACTTCCCTGGCCCCTCCGGATCGTCCTCGGCATCGCCGCGGC